>DASUYK010000035.1:0-14863 GCA_036377415.1 Solirubrobacterales bacterium | reverse complement strand
GGTCTCTACGTCATCGGCGTCGCAGCCCTGATCGCCGCCGGACGGCGGGAGGACGCCCGGGCGCTGGCGGGCTTCATTCCGGACTGCGTGGTCCTCGTTTCCAGGCTCGCTCGCGACCCGGGCGTGTCCCGCCCCCGCCGGGCCTTCCTCTGGATCGTGCTCGGCTATCTCGCGCTGCCGATCGACGTCGTCCCGGACTTCCTGCCGGTGGCCGGGCAGCTCGACGACGCGGTCCTGCTCGGCCTCGCCCTCCGCCTCCTCGTCCGCGGTGGCGGCTCGGATCTCGTCCGCCGGGCGTGGCCGGGCCCGCAGGCGTCGCTCACGATCGTGCTGCGAGCTGCCGGGCTCGAGACGAATGGGAGTGGCAGCACCCGGAACGTGGCTCCCTGATCGGCACCGCATCACGGAGCACTACGCTTACGAGTCGTGAGCATCCTCGAGCGGGTCCAGGAGGACGTGAAGACCGCGATGAAGGCCGGCGAACGCGACCGCGTCGGCCAGCTGCGCATGCTCGTGAACGCACTCCAGGCCGAGGAGAAGGAGGGCAAAGGCGACGAGGTCGCGGCGCTCCAGCGCGAGCGCAAGCGGCGCCTCGACGCGGCCGAGGCACTCCGCGAGGGCGGTCGGGCCGGCCAGGCCGATGCCGAGGAGGCCGAGGCAAAGCTGATCGAGGGCTACCTGCCCGAGCAGCTCTCCGACGAGGAGCTCTCGGAGCTCGTCGCCAGCGCGGTCCAGGAGACCGGCGGGAGCGGGCCCAAGGACATGGGCGGCGTAATGAAGGTGCTGATGCCGAAGGTCGGCGGACGAGCCGACGGCAAGCGGGTGAGCCAGGCGGTGCGCGACAGACTTGGCGCGTAGGCAGCTCACGATCGACAACACGGTCGCCGCGGAGCTGGCCGGCTCCGAAGACGCCGTCCTCAGGGCCCTGGAGGGCCACCTCGGCTGCGAGCTATTCCTGCGCGGAAACGTCCTCACCCTGGACGGGGACGCCGGGGATGTCCGCACCGCCGAGACGGTAGTCGGGGAGCTGGTCGACCTGATCGAGCAGGGGCACGAGCTCGCCCCGGGGACGATCGAGGCCGTCACCGGCGCCCTCGACAAGCACGAGAGCCCGGCGGAGATCCTCGAGGACGTGATCTGGCAGCACCGCAACACGCGGATCGCGCCCAAGACCGTGAACCAGAAGCGCTACGTCGACTCGATCCGGAATCACACGATCACCTTCGGGATCGGGCCGGCCGGGACCGGGAAGACCTTCCTCGCGGTCGGGATGGCCGCGGCGGCACTCTCCCGCGGCGACGTCAGCAGGGTGATCCTCACGCGCCCGGCGGTCGAGGCTGGCGAGCGGCTCGGCTTCCTCCCCGGAGACATCCAGGCGAAGGTCGACCCCTACCTGCGACCGCTCTTCGACGCCCTCTACGACATGCTCGACCCCGAGAGGGTGAACGCCTACTTCGAGCGGGGGACGATCGAGGTCGCGCCGCTGGCATTCATGCGTGGAAGAAGCCTTAACGACTCGTTCGTGATCCTCGACGAAGCGCAGAACACGAGCCCGGAGCAGATGAAGATGTTTCTCACCCGGCTCGGATTTGGCTCCAAGTTCGTGGTCACCGGCGACATCACCCAGATCGACCTCGAGCGGGGATCGCGCTCGGGGCTGGTCGAGGTGGGCGAGATCCTCGATCAGGTCCAGGACATCAGCTTCATCCGCTTCGGCGGCGAGGACGTCGTCCGCCACAAGCTGGTCCAGCGGATCGTCGCAGCGTACGGCGAGGCCGAGGGCCGGCGGGGTCCCGGCACCGGCGAAGCCGGGGGAGGCTGAGATCGACCTCTCGGACGTCCCGCCGCACCTCCGACGAGCCGTCGGGGCTGCGCTCCATGCCGCGGGCGTGAGCGAGGGCCACATCGGCATGGAGCTCGTGGGCACGGGGCGGATGAGGACCCTCAACTACGCGGCCCGGGGGGTAGACGAGGCCACTGACGTGCTCGCCTTCCCGATCGACGAGGGGCCCGACCAAGTGGGCCCCCGCGAGCTGGGCGACGTCTTCATCTGCCCCGAGAAGGCCAGCGACGTGACCGAGGCTGCGGTGCACGGCGCCCTCCACCTCTGCGGCTTCGACCACGAGACCGACGACGGGGAGATGCTGGAGCTCCAGGCGAAGATCATGCGCTCCCTTGACTGATCCGACTCGATGACCAGGGCCGGGTTCGTCGGCCTCGCCGGACGCCCGAACGTCGGCAAGTCGACGCTGGTCAACGCGATCGTGGGCGCCCACGTCGCGATCGTCTCGGAGCGGCCGCAGACGACCCGCCGCGCGATCAGGGGGGTCGCGACCGACGTCAGCGCCGGCTGGCAGCTCGTGATTACCGACCTCCCCGGTGTACAGCGGCCTCGCGACGCGCTCACCGAGCGGATGCAGCGCCGGGTCGAACGGGAGATCGCCGAGTCGGACGCGATCCTCCTGATCGTCAACGCCGAGCAGGGCGTCGGCCCCGGCGACCGGTTCATCAACACCGCACTTCTGCGGGCCAACGAGGACACGCCCGTGGTCTGCGCCGTCAACAAGGTCGATCGCCTGAACAACGCCGAGACCGCGGCGGTGCTCGCCGCGGCCGCCGAGCTCGATGCGGTGGACGAGATTTTCCCGATCAGCGCCCGCAAGGGGACCGGCCTCGCGCCGCTGATCTCGAAGCTGGTCGAGCTGGTTCCGGAGGGACCCTTCATGTATGCGCCGGAGCAGCGCTCGGACCTGCCCAGCGACGTGTTCCTCGCCGAGCTGATTCGGGAGCAGCTCCTGCGGCGGACGCGGGATGAGCTTCCCCACGCGGTCGAGGTCGAGGTGTCCGAGGTTGCCCACCGCGAGGACGGAGTGGTCGAGGTCCACGCCAGTGTCTGGGCCGAGACCGAGTCGCAGAAGAGGATCCTGATCGGGGCCGGCGGCAAAAAGGTCAAGGAGGTCGGGACCGCCGCCAGGGCAGAGCTCGAGCGCGAGCTCGGCGCCAAGGTTTTCCTCGACCTGCAGGTCCGGGTCCGCCGCCACTGGAGGCGGGACGAGGGACTGCTGGACAGGCTCGGGATCGAGTAGGAAGTGCTCTAGCGGCCAAGAAGAAGGACCAGCGCCGCGCTGAGCTGAAGCGGGGCCTTCAGGCGCGGTTCCAGGGGCTTCGTACACTTGGCCGATGGTCGTCCAGACCGCGAGAGACGCGGCGAAGATCCGCTTCGACGAGCGGGGCCTGGTTCCGTGCGTGATGCAGGACGCCCGCTCGGGCGAGGTGCTGACCGTCGCCTACATGAACGAGGAGGCGCTTCGGCTCACACTGGAGTCGAGGGAGATGCACCTCTACAGCCGCAGCCGTCGGGAGATCTGGCACAAGGGCGCGACCTCGGGGAACATCCAGCGGGTCCGCCAGCTCCGCTACGACTGCGACGGGGACGCGATCGTCGCGCTCGTCGATCCCGCCGGGCCCGCCTGTCATACGGGTGAGCGCTCCTGCTTCTACCGCGATCTCGAGGGGAGTGGCTCCGCCGACGTGGACGGCCCGCCGGTTCGCGGGGAGCCGTTGCCGCTTCCGTACGAGGCCCTCGCGGCGCTCGAGCGGACGCTGCGCGCCCGGCAGCGAGGCCGACCCGCCGGGAGCTACACGGTCGAGCTCCTCGAGGACCCGAGGTTGGCCGGCGACAAGGTCCGCGAGGAGGCCGCCGAGGTCGTCAAGGCCGTGAGCTCGGAGTCCGAGGAGCGGGTGGCGGAGGAGGGCGCCGACGTCGTCTACCACCTCGCGGTCCTGCTCCTCTCGCGCGGGGTCTCGATGGCCGAGGTCCTCCAGATCCTCAACGCCCGCAGACGAGCGCCGGCGAGGTGAGCACGGCCGGGGCGACCGCGAGCCTGCCGGGCTTGGAGCCCGAGCTCGGCCGTGCTCGCGATCTCGCTCAGAGCGCGAACGTGGTCCCGGTCCGGTACAGGTTCATCGACGACTGCGAGACACCGGTGAGCGCCTTCCTCAAGCTCCGCGGGGACGGACCGGCGTTCCTGCTCGAGTCGGCGGAGCAGGGCAGGCTCGGGCGCTTCTCGTTCCTCGGGTTCCGGCCCCGCGCGGTCCTGCGCTGGGAGGACGGGCGGCTGTCGGAGTGGGGGAGCGAGTCCGCTGCGGAGTCCGGAGAGGGGGCGGCGCCCGACCGGGTCAGCGGGGCGCCCGATCCATATGCGGCGGTGTCCGGGTACCTGGGCCGATACGAGATCGCCGAGCCGGATCGACTGCCGCCGTTCGCGGGCGGGGCTGTCGGGTTCTTCGGATACGACCTCGTCCGGACCGTGGAGCCGCTCGGAGAGCCGAACCCCGATCCGGTCGGGCTTCCGGACATGGCGCTGATGATGTCCGACGTCCTCGTCGCGTTCGACCATCAACGCCACGAGGTGACCTTGATCGCCAACGCGTTCGTCGAGGACGGCGGGATCGACGAGGCATACGCCCGGGCGGCCGAGACGATCGCCGAGGTCCGCGAACGGCTCAGAGAGTCGGTCCCGGTCGTGAATCCCTCGGTCCACTCCGGTGACGTGAACTTCGAGTCCAACATGACCCGCGAGCGATTCGAGGCGACGGTGTCCCGGATCATCGAGTACGTCCACGCCGGGGACGCCTTCCAGGTTGTCCCGTCGCAGCGATTCACCGCGGAGTCGCCTGTCGAGGCGTTTTCGATCTACCGCGGCCTCCGCACCGTGAATCCTTCGCCGTACATGTATTTCCTCGACTTCGGCGACTTCGAGATCGCCGGCGCCTCGCCGGAGCCGCTGGTGAAGGTGACCGGGCGCCGGGTCGAGACCCGTCCGATCGCCGGCACCTATCCGCGGGGAGGCGACGAGGAGGAGGATCGGCGTCAGGCCGAGCGCCTTCTCCAGGATCCGAAGGAGCGTGCCGAGCACGTGATGCTGGTCGACCTAGGCCGCAACGATCTCGGCCGGGTCTGCGAGTACGGGTCCGTAAAGGTCGACGAGCTGATGGTGGTCGAGACCTACTCGCACGTCCTCCACATCGTCAGCCAGGTGTCGGGCACCCTGCGGGAGGGCGTGAGCGCGACGGATGTGCTCCGTTCCGTCCTGCCAGCCGGCACCCTGTCGGGCGCGCCGAAGGTCCGCGCGATGCAGATCATCGACGAGCTCGAGCCCCACAAGCGCGGCTCCTACGGCGGCGCGATCGGGTACCTCTCCTACGCCGGCGATCTCGACACAGCGATCCACATTCGCACGGTGGTTGTCAAGGACGGGCTGGTCCACGTGCAGGCCGGGGGTGGCACCGTCGCGGACGCGCAGCCCGCCTACGAGTACAACGAGTCGGTCAACAAGGCGAAGGCGGTCTTCAGGGCCGTGGAGCTGGCCGCGGAGCAGCCGGAATGGCCATGAACGGTGAGCGTGGGGGCGCGAAGACGAACGTGCTGGTGATCGACAACTACGACTCCTTCACCTACAACCTCGTTCAGTACCTGGGTGAGCTGGGAGCGGATGTCGGGGTGATCCGAAACGACAAGGCGACGGTCCCGGACCTGCTCGGGCTGAAGCCCGGCCGCCTGGTCGTCTCCCCGGGGCCGTGCACGCCGAAGGAGGCCGGGATCTCGGTCGAGGCGATCCGGGCCTTCGCCGAGGCCGGCATCCCCGTACTCGGCGTGTGCCTCGGGCACCAGTCGCTGGTCGAGGCGTTCGGCGGGAAGGTGGTCCGCGGCGACCCGATCCACGGCAAGGACGCCGAGGTCGAGCACGACGGCGAGACGATCTACCAGGGGCTCTCCAATCCGCTCCTCGCCGGCCGCTACCACTCGCTTGTTGCGGATCCGGATCTGCCCGACGAGCTCGAGGTGGCCTCCACGTTCGGGCCCGTCGTGATGGGCGTCCGCCATCGCGAGCTGCCCGCGGAGGGCGTCCAGTTCCACCCCGAGTCCGTGCTCACCCCACAGGGCAAGCAGATGCTGGGTACCTTCCTCGGCTCCTAGCCTCGACCCGCCGATGCCGAACGACATCCTCACCCGCGCGATCGACGAGCTCTGTTCGGGGATCCACCTGACTGCGGACCACGCCTCGGCGGCGCTCGCCGAGATCATGCAGGGTCGCGCGAGCGAGGTGCAGACGGCTGCCTTCCTGATCGGGCTGCGCGCCAAGGGCGAGACGGTATCCGAGCTCGTCGGGCTGGCACGGACGATGCGTTCCCTCGCGTCGCACGTCGAGATCGACAAGGCCGACCTGATCGACACGGCCGGGACCGGTGGGGGACCGACGACGTTCAACATCTCCACCACCGCTGCGCTGATCGCGGCGGGCGCCGGCTGTCCGGTCGCCAAGCACGGAAACCGCTCGGCGACGAGTCGCTCGGGGTCGGCCGACGTCCTGGAGGCCCTCGGCGTCGACATCGAGCTGTCGCCGGAGGAGGTGGCGACCTGCATCGAGGACGTCGGGTTCGGGTTCATGTTCGCGCCGAGGCATCACATCGCGATGGCCCACGTCGTGCCGGTCAGAAAGGAGCTCGCCGTCCGGACGATCTTCAATTTCCTCGGTCCGCTGACGAACCCAGCCGGCGCGACCTCGCATCTGCTCGGGGTCTCGGACCGCGCCTACCAGGAGATCATGGCCGAGGCCCTGGTGCAGCTCGGCTGCGCCCGGGCGCTGGTCGTCAACGCCGACGACGGGATCGACGAGCTCAGCCTCGCGTCGCGAACACGAGTGGTCGAGGTGGCGGAGGGCCGCACCGAGGAGTGGTTCGTGGAGGCCGCCGACCTCGGCCTCGAGCCCGCGCCCCTCGATGCGATCCCGGGAGGCGAGCCGGGCGAGAACGCGGCCGTGGTCCGCTCCGTCCTCGAGGGCGAGCGCGGCCCGGCCCGCGACGTCTCGGTGCTGAACGGGGGTGCGGCGATCTACGCCGCCGGAGCGGTCAAGGAGCTTCGGGAAGGGATCGGGCGGGCCGCCGAGGCAATCGACTCGGGCTCGGCCAGGGATGTGCTCGAGCGCCTCATCGCACGAACCCGCGAGCTGTCGGCCGCTCGCTAGCAAGCTAGGGTCTACGCGACGAGATGGGCATGATCGAAGAGCTGGTCGAGGCCGCGCGGGCCGGAGCGGAACGACGGAGCGCCGAGGTCCCGCTCGAGGAGCTCGAGCGACACCTGGCCGAAAGGCCTGAGCAGCGCCCCTTTGGCGAGGCGCTCGTCCGCCCTGGGCTGTCCCTGATCGCCGAGTTCAAGCGCCGCTCCCCAAGCGCCGGTGACATCCGCCGGGGGGCGACGCCGGCCGAGATCGCCCGGGCCTACGAGGAGGGCGGCGCCGCGGCGCTCTCGGTGCTCACCGACGTGCCGCATTTCGACGGCTCTCTGGAAGATCTCCGCGAGGCGAGGGAGGCGTGCGCGCTACCGGTGCTCCAGAAGGACTTCATCGTCGACCGCTACCAGCTCTACGAGGCCGCGACGGCGGGGGCCGATGCGATTCTCTTGATCGTCGCTGCACTGAATCCGGAGCAGCTCGTCCGCCTCCACGACGAGGCCCGCGGGCTGGACCTGGACTGCGTGGTCGAGGTCCACTCCGAGGGGGAGCTCGAGACCGCCCTGACCGTCGACGCCGAGGTGATCGGAGTCAACAACCGCAACCTGGACGACTTCACGGTGGACGTCCAGACGACCTTTGAGCTGATCACCGACGTCCCGGCCGGCAAGACGGTGGTCTCGGAGAGCGGTGTCGCGGAACGCGCCACGCTCGAAGAGCTCGAGCGGGTCGGCGTCGATGCCGTTCTGATCGGCGAGGCCCTGATGCGCGCAACCGACCCGGCGGCGAAGGTCCGCGAGCTGACCGCTGACGAGGAATCGACCCGGGAGCACTTTCTCTAAGGCGGTAGCCGAGGCGGAGCGACAGGCTCGGCGTCCACCTGATCGAGACCGACGGGACCTCACCGCGTTGAAGATGCGCCGAGGGTACGAACCTCAACTGATGGGAATGGGTATGCAGTGGCCCATACGCGTACACGCATCACCCGCGGTGTCCTCGCTGGCATGGTCATCGTCGGCAGCATCGCCTTGTGGACCGTCGTTCCCCTCGCCTGGATCAACTTCGCGGCTGGCTTGACGGAGGATGGAGGGACTCGTTTCGTTCTCGTCATCTTGGGTTGCCCGCTAACGATGGGCCTCGTGTTAGTGGTCCTGAGCCAGATCGAGTCCTACCGACAGAGGCTGAGCCCAACATCTGAGCCCAAGCCCCTCCTCGAAGTGATGCTCGTCGTTTCGGCGCTCGTCGCCCTGGCTGCCCTAGTCGTGTGGTGGGCCTTCATCCCCGATGTAGGCGATCCGAGCGGACCACTGCAACCGATCTAGCGCCCCCGGGTTCAGGCCGAAACTCACTGATACTGAAAACTTAGGAACCGTGCGCTAAGGTGGTTGAGCTGGCTCCGCCGGTAGCAAGGACGATCCACCGGAGTCTTCGCATCATTCGCTCGCAGGGTTTTCCCTCTTCCTTCCCTGCGACCCAATGCAGAGGGAACGCAATCCACTTCGATAGGAGGAACAGACTTATGCCTACGATCATCGTGCAGGCCAACGTGAGCACCGAGCAGCAAGACTCCACCGCCAGCACCATTCTCTTGGAGGATGTTCAACCGGAGCACCTGGCCAGCGACCACCACGCGGCCCAACTGATCGAGCGCGTGGGATGGGCGGTTAGCGACGCAAAGAAGGCCGAGGACAGCGGGCCAAAGTAAGGGCACGGGCTCAGGAGTTCCTGACGCACTCCCCCGGGGGCCGTTCGCCTTTTTGAGGCAGCGAGCGTCTTGACCGCCGGGTGCTGCACCTCACAAAAACCGGGATCATCGAGTTCCCCCAAGCTGAAGTCGTCAACAGAGCGAGTGATCCTTGTGCTCAACTTTGACCTCCAGATCGAAACCGAGGGAAGCAGCGCCCTCGTCAGGATCCGGGGGGACCTCGATCTTCAGGTCATCGACCAGGTGACCGATGCGATGGCACGGATCGAGTCCGACGCGCCCGAGCTGCTGGTGATCGACCTGAGCCGTCTGAGCTTCATGGACTCGAGCGGCATGGGCGTGATCGCTGCGGCCTCTATGCGCGCCGCGGATGCTGGCAGGCGATTTGCCATCGTCATTCCTCCCGCCGGGGTGAGACAGGCGTTCGAGCGCACCAAGCTCAACGAGGTCATCACAACGACAGATGACCTCGCGAACGTCTATCCCTAGGTGATCCGCCCGAGGGGATCGGCGTCCTCACCCGAAAGCTCGGGTTGGCGCAGCCCGGCGTATTCGAGGGCTTGCTCCCAGCTTGGATGCGCCTCGTAGCGAACGACCTTTGCACCACGGAACTTCCAGATCTGCCCGATGCGCATGTCCAGGGTCATGCCGCTGCCTCGGCCCCGACCTGTGAGCCAGGTCTGAGTCACGACAACGTCGCGATGGGCCCTGACCTTCTCGATCTCCCAGTCCCACTCCTCCCAGGCGGATGCCCAGCGTGCGTAGTACTCGCGGGCCTGGTCGATCCCGTGGAACTCACCCTGCAGATCGAGGGGGCCACCGGCGTTCGCAACCCACTCGATGCCCGGATCGAGGATCGAGAGGAACGACTCGCGCTCTTCGACTGTGGCGCCCGCGCTTGCGGCTTTCGACGCCTCGAGGAGGATCTCGACGTTCTCCTGCGACATTCGCCCACGCAGTATCCACCGATCCCGTAGGGGAGGGTGGAAACGATGGAGTGCACGCCTGCCAAGACCGCCGGTTGATCGCATTCCCAGGGGCGCTTCTCCCCCTCAGAGGGTCGGCCGGCATGAGCCTCGCTCCCTCACACACGAGCGGCCCCCCCGTGAGAGGCAAAGGGGACCGCTCGCTGGGCCCAGACTGGACCCCCTATATCGGGCTCCTGAAGCGGAAGGGCCGAGGGCAGACCAGCCCGCCACTGAAATCCCACCCTCGGCGGCTTCCTCTCCCTGGCCTTTCCCATCCATGGGGTTGATGGAGAAGAAGCGGGAGTCACTCCCGTCATACCCTCGAACGGTCAATCGATTCGGGGGGTCCTGATCTTTAACGCCAGCTTCATTAGGGGAGGTCGTTCGCGATGAGCCTCGCGCTGCAAGACCCGTGCCGCGTGAAGGCTCTAGCGACCCAACCGCCTCTTCTCCCGAAGATCGAAGGCCCAGATGGCAAGTGACGCTGCGATGAGGATCCAGAACTCGAAGGTTGCCTCAAAGACAAGCGCGACCAGCGCCAGCAACACACAGATGATGGATGCGATTTGTCGTCGCCTGCTTATCCAACCCAAGGTCGGTCAGCGTATATCGCGAGCGGGGGGAGGGGCGGACCCTTATTACAACTTGCTTACGGGTGGCTTAGGACCGGTTAACCGATCGCGTCGACACTGGCCGCGTGCGAACGTTCGGGCGACTTCTCTCCACCAACCTCGGATCGGCCCTCGCCGGCGGCCTGGTCGTGCTGGTCGGCGGCGTGATCCTGATCGAGGCGGGCGTGGTCGAGAGCGACGGCGGCTCCTCATCCTCCGCCGTCGCGCCGTCCGCCCTCGCCCGTCCGGCGAGCGAGACGAAGGGCCTGACGGTCAACGAGATCTACGAGCGCGACGCCGAGGGCGTCGCCTTCATCCGGGCCGAGACGGTTCAGCAAAGCCAGTCACCACTCGATCTCCTCCCCCAGCAGCAGCAGAGCGTCGCGACCGGGTCCGGGTTCCTGATCGACGACGAGGGTCACATCCTCACCAACGCTCACGTGGTCGACGGGGCGAGGCGGGTCGACGTCGAGCTCGGGGGCGGCGACACGCAAGAGGCGCGGATCATCGGCAGTGATCCGTCCACCGACGTCGCTCTGCTCGAGGTGGGCGACATCAAGGGCATCGAGCCACTGGAGCTCGGAGACTCCTCCAAGGTGGAGGTCGGCGACCCGGTGGTCGCGATCGGCAATCCCTTCGCCCTCGATCGGACGGTGACCAGCGGAATCGTCTCGGCGCTCCAGCGCCAGATCCAGGCCCCCAACGGGTTCTCGATCAGCGACGTGATCCAGACCGACGCGGCGATCAACCCGGGGAACTCGGGTGGACCTCTGATCGACGGATCCGGCCGGGTAATCGGGATCAACTCGCAGATCGAGAGCCAGAGCGGCGGGAACGACGGTGTCGGCTTCGCGGTCCCGATCGAGACCGCCCAGGACGTCGTCGCGCAGCTGCTGGAGAGCGGCGAGGTCCACCGCGCGTACTTGGGAATCACCGGCGCCGAGATCGCGCCCGACGTCGCACGCGCACTGAACCTGCCAGTCGAGCAGGGTGTGCTGATCGAGCGCGTCCTGAGCGGGGGGCCGGCGGACGACGCCGGGCTCGAGGGGGCAACCGGGCAGGCGACGATCGGAGGGCAGACCTACCCGGTCGGGGGCGACATCATCACCAAGGTCGACGGCCGAGAGGTGACCGGCATGGACGACGTGATCTCGGCCGTGAACGAGAGGAAGCCGGGTGAGGAGATCACGCTCGCCGTCTTCAGCGGCGACGATCAGCGGGACGTGACGGTCAGGCTCGGCGATCGGCCCGCGAACGCGCAGGAATCCTGAGCTCGAGGGTCCGCGTAACGCAACCCGCTTGACGAAGGTGAATCCGCCTACCCTTGTCGCATGACCAAGGTGAAGGTCTGTGGAATGACCAATCTCGCCGACGCGGAGCATGCGGCCGACCACGGGGCCTGGGCGATTGGGCTGATTCATCACCCGGACAGCCCCCGCTGCGTGCGGCCCGAGGTCGCCGAGGAGATCGGCGCGCTGCTCAAGCGGCGCTGTGAGATCGCCGGTGTCTTCGTCAACTCGCCCCTGGACCAGGTGATCGAGGCTGCCGAGCGAGAGACCCTCACCCTGCTTCAGTTCCACGGCGAGGAGGGTCCGTCGTTCTGCACCGAGGCGGCGCGCCGCACGGGCGCGAAAGTGATGAAGGCGATGCGAGTAACCAGCGCCGCCGACGTCAAGGCCGCCGAGGCCTTCCGCACCGATCTGCACCTCTTCGATTCCTACTGGCACGGCATCCACGGCGGCACCGGCAAGAGCTTCGACTGGGAACTGGTCGCAAGTCGCCGCTCGAAGGTGCCGATGGTGCTCGCCGGCGGTTTGACCCCCGAGAACGTCGCTGACGCGATCGAGCTCACCAGACCGTTCGCCGTCGACGTCGTGAGCGGGGTCGAGGCTGAGCCCGGGCGCAAGGATCACGCCAAGGTCGAGGCGTTCCTGGAGGCGGCGGGTGCCGGCTCGGAGGAGGCCGCGGCGATCGGCTCTCCCGGGGACCGGCGATGAGCGTCGCCCCGGTCGAGGAGCGCTTCGGGCCGTACGGTGGGCGCTTCGTTCCCGAAACGCTGATCGCCGCGCTCGACGAGCTCAGCGCGGCCTGGGCGGAAGCCCGTGAGGACGCCGATTTCCAGGCGGAGCTCGCCACCCTCCTGCGCGACTACGTCGGCCGCCCGACGCCGCTGTACCTCGCCGAAAGGCTGTCCGAGCGGGTCGGCCGCCGCGTCTACCTGAAGCGTGAGGACCTCGCCCACACGGGCGCTCACAAGATCAATAACGCCGTCGGCCAGGCCCTGCTCGCGAAGCGGATGGGGAAGACCCGCGTGGTCGCCGAGACGGGTGCCGGTCAGCACGGCGTCGCGACCGCGACGGCGAGCTCGCTCTTCGGGCTCGATTGCGCGGTGTACATGGGCAGCGAGGACATCCGCCGCCAGGCGCCCAACGTCGAGCGGATGCGCCTGCTGGGCGCGGAGGTGATCGCCGTCGAGGCCGGCGCCCGGACGCTGAAGGAGGCGGTCAGCGCCGCGATTCGCGACTGGGTCGCGTCCGTCGCCGACACCCACTACGTGATCGGGTCGGTCGTCGGGCCGGCTCCGTATCCCGCTCTCGTCCGCGACCTCCAGCGCGTGATCGGGGACGAGGCCCGGTCGCAGGCGCTCGAGGTCGAGGGATCGCTTCCCGCGCGGGTCATCGCGTGTGTAGGTGGAGGCTCGAACGCGATTGGGACCTTCCACGCCTTCCTCGACGACCCGGTCGAGCTCGTCGGCGTCGAGGCTGCGGGGGAGGGCATTCGAAGCGGCCGCCACGGCGCCTCGCTCCTCGCAGGCCGCAGGGGGATCCTTCACGGCGCGATGTCCTCCGTTCTCGCCGACGAGGCCGGGCAGATTCTCGAGGCCCATTCGGTGTCCGCCGGGCTCGACTATCCGGGTGTCGGTCCCGAGCACGCGTTCCTCCGCGATTCCGGGCGCGCGACCTACGTGTCCGCCACCGACGTCGAGGCGCTTCACGCCTTCCGCGAGCTCGCTCGGCTCGAGGGGATCGTCCCGGCCCTCGAGCCGTCTCATGCGATCGCCTGGCTGTTCGAGCACGGTGGTGGGGACGGCTACGACGTCCTCACCCTCTCGGGGCGCGGCGACAAGGATATGGACGAGGTGACTGCGAAACTCGCCGAGCTGGATGGCTGACGGCGCACCGCCCGCAGGCGTCAAGCGGGTCGCTCCTGGCGAAGCGCCCTCGCGGCAAACCGGGGCGGCTCGAGTCCAGGCGGCGTTCGGAGCGGCCCGGGACGACGGCCGGGCGGCGCTGATGCCGTATCTGATGGGCGGATTCCCGGACCAGGCAACGGCCACTGCCGTCGCCGCGGCCTACGCCGACGCGGGCGCCGACCTGATCGAGCTCGGGGTGCCCTTCTCCGATCCCCTCGCCGACGGCCCCGTGATCCACGCGGCCGACACGGCGGCGCTCGAGGCCGGGGCGACGCTCGAGTCCGTGCTGGAGACCTGCGCGCAGGTTGGGGCTCGCGTTCCGGTGGCGCTCATGTGTTACGCGAACATGATCCTGGCCGCCGGGGTCGATGAGTTCGCCGCCGCCGCGGCCGATGCGGGTGCGGCGGCCGTGATCGTCCCGGACCTGCCGCTCGAGGAGCAGGATCCGATTGGCGGGGCGCTCGCCACCCGCGACCTCGCGCTGGTGCCGCTGGTCGCACCGACGACGCCGCCCGGCCGCCGGACGGAAATCTGCCGCCGGGCACGCGGCTTCGTCTATCTCGTCTCGACGGTGGGCGTCACCGGAGAGAGGGATGAGCTCCCGGCGGAGCTCACCGATCTGATCGCCGCCGCGAGGGCCGAGGCGAGCGTTCCGGTCGCGGTCGGGTTCGGCATCTCGACGCCCGAGCAGGCGGCGACGGTCGGCGTGCTCGCGGACGGAGTGATCATCGGCACCCGGCTGGTCAGGGAGGTCGCCGATGCCCCGAACACCGCCTCCGCCGTCCGCGCCGTCACCGAGCTGCTGCGCTCGACCCGCGACGCTCTCGCCCGGTAGATTCCTCGCCGTGCAGCTGGTCCTCTTCACGGTGCTCGGCGCCTGTGCGCTGGTGATCGCCTACGCGTTCGACGTCCCGGGCCCAGTCTGCGCCCTGCTCTTCCTGGGCGGCGTCTTCACCGGGGCGCTGCTCCGGGTCGCGCGGCCGATCATCGTCTGGATCACCCGGCCGTAGCGGCCAGTGCCCTACGAGTTCCGGATGATCGGCAGGGTCTCTTCCCCACTGACCGATATGGAGTCCGCCCCGAAGCAGGGGGATGAGGGAGCGCCCGACGCCTGGCTCGAGTTCGAGCCGGCGCTGCTCGCCGCGCTCGACGGGATCGTGCCCGGAGATCACGTCCTCGTCCTCACCTGGCTCGACCGCGCCGACCGGGATGTGCTGGTGGTGCATCCCCGCGGGGATTCCTCGAGGCCGGAGCAGGGGGTGTTCAGCACCCGCTCGCCCACCGCCCGAACCCGATCGGGCTCCACCGGGTGGAGGTGCTCTCGCTCGACGGGCCGAGGATGGGTGTGCGGAACCTCGAGGCCGTCGACGGCA
>DASUYK010000034.1:0-32648 GCA_036377415.1 Solirubrobacterales bacterium | reverse complement strand
CAGCCCGGCGGCTTGAGCGGCCCGCCCCCGGATTCGTTCGGTCAGTTCGCTTTGGAACTAGGCGTCGTGCTCGCGGGCGAACTCCGCCGCCTGGGGCCGACCCTGGAGTCCGCCTTCCTCAAAGATCGCCGGCATGTCGGGATCAGACATGAGGTTCCTATAACCCTCCTCGTCCAAGTCGAAAACCACCCAGACCCGGCGATCATCGTTTGGATCGCGAAAGACGTGCGAGCCCTTGCTCCCGTGCTGCTTTCGCTTCTCGGCGCCCTTTGTGGAGAACGCGTTCCAGAAGCGGTCGAAATCCTCGATCTTCGCGGTAGACAAAACCATTCGGTCCTCCCTCCGTTGAAGGGTGTCATCCGCATACTGAACCTTCTCCTGCGACATCGCCTACTCCCGCAGCCCGGCGGCTTCGAGGGCTTCGTCTCGTGTCCAGTACTCCCGGCCCCGTGCGATCTTCCCGTCCCGGATCGTGTAGAGAGCGGCGTAAGTCAGATCGGTCTCAATGCCGCTCAGCTTTGCGAGCCCGCTGATCCTCACAACGGCGATGACGGTGTCTTCCCCTGCGTCCAGGAGCTCGACCGCCTCAGACCTGAAGTTGTCGAAATTGTCGAGCCAGTCCTGCACGTAAGCGCGCACTGCAGCCTTGCCGTGCATCGGGCCACGGTCATCGATCGCGCCCTCGATCGCCCGGTAGTCGATGTCGTCCGTCCAGAACTCGGACCAGGTATCCAGGTCACCACGGTTGAAGGCGGCAGCCGCGTCGCGGACGGCTTCGACGTTCTCCTCCGACATCGCCCACGCAGTATCCCGCGACCCCGGGGCGACTGAAGTGGCTAGCTACGCCGCCCTCGACGCGTCGCAGCGATGGGGTGGGCAGTCGGGCAGGGATGGGTAAGGGCCTCCTGGTGTGGGAGACCCTCCCCAGCTCACTCGCAACGGGTATGGGCGTGCGGGGCTGGGCACGGGTGCGGTCCCGGTCAGACTCGCCGCGCTGTTCACCGAGTCATCGCGTCGGTTACGGCTCCGAGTCGTTATGCAAATGCCGGACCGCGGGCTCCTCGCCGGTTCTTCGCTTCGACAGATGGCGCCGCGGTGGACCCGAGTGGGTCCTGCGAGGCCGGTTGATATGTGCCCGCGGGCCTCGTTCGCGGGTGGTCCCGAGCCATCGGGAGTGCGCCGCTACCCTGCGGCCCACCCCCTCTCAGGAGGAGCGCGGTGACTGGAAGAGGAAGGGGCTTGGGGCGGGCTCGGCGTTTGGGCAGTCGAGCCCGTCTGGCTGCGCCGAGCTGGGGCGTTGCCACCCACGTTGCCATCTGGAAATCCCTGCGCTCTGCACGGGCTCCTCTGAGCTGAGAAAGGGCCCGGTTTGCAGGCTTTCCGTGAGGCACCGCTACCGGGATTCGAACCCGGGTTTCCGGACTGAGAATCCGGCGTCCTAGTCCCCTAGACGATAGCGGCGTGTAGCTGACGGGTCGGCAGTGTAGCCAAGGCTCCTGGGAGCTCGGCCCGGGTGCCAGCAGTCCCCACGGCCGATCCGTTCCGTCCGGCCCATCCTCCACACACACACGAACATGTTCGATCACGGCACGCCACCGGAAGAGCATTTCGACCAACGGTTGCGCGCTACATTTCTCCTACCCGCGGCTGTGGCGGAATTGGTCTACGCGCGGCGTTCAGGACGCCGTGGGCGCAAGCCCTTGGGGGTTCGAGTCCCTCCAGCCGCACCTCGACAGAGCGCTGATGCAAAGCCGTGACGTGCTCGCAGAGGCGCTCAGACTTCCCGAATGAGGGCAAGGCAATCTCCCCCCAGTGCCCGAAGTGCGGTCACTCAGAGCACCGCTTCGATCTGCGTCAGATCGCCGAGCCGAGGACCTGCTCGACCGGCTCCGCCGGGCCGAAGACGTGGCCCTGGGCTTCGTCGACTCCGAGTCCGGCAGCGCGTCGAGGGTGAGGAGGTCCTCTACCCCCTGCGCGATGATCCGCTGGCCGTTCCGGTGGCCCCCGAGGACGATGCTCGTCACCTTGCTCCGGCTCGCGGCGTTCCCGGAGACGCCGGCGATCAGCTCCGGGCCCAGCTTGATGTAGCTGAGCGGAAACCGGCCGAGCAGGGAGGTCCACCGCCCCACGCCCACGTAGTTGTCCACGGCGAGACGGCAGCCGAGCTCGCCAACCGATCTGACGAACTCGACTCGATCCGCACCGGCGTCGGCGAGCTGCTTCTCGCCGAGCTCGAAGACCAGGTCGCCCGGATCGGCTCCCGCCTCCTCGAGCCGGTTGCCGATCAGCCCAAGCAGGGCGGTGTCGAGCGAGCGCATCGAGAGGTTGAGGTGGACGGCGCGGCCCGAGGATGCGATCTCGATCGCCTTCCCGGTTACCCAGCCGTCGATCTCGCCGATCGACCCGAACTCCTCGGCCGCCACCACGAACTCTACGGCCGGAACCACCCTCTCATCATCCTCGACCATCCGCAGGAACAACTCGTGTCGCATCGTCTCGCCGCTGGCGACGTCGACGATGCGCTGCGCGTGAATCGCGAACCGATTGCGGTCGAGCGCATCGCGGATCCGCCGCGACCATTCGATCGATACCGCCCGCACCGCTCCCCCCGGCCCGGATTCCATTCCTTCGGCCACCTGGCAAGGATCACCGTGAGGGCACTCGACAACAACGTGAGGAAGTACGGGAAGACCCGTGAGGAAGTACGGGGAGACTGCGTGGAGAACTACTGACGAGCAGGAAAATCACGTACTCATCGGCACCGGCGTCGCGGTGGGTGATCCGCAACTTCGCGCTAGCGCCGTCGTTATGTTCGTCTGATGCCCGGTTCGGGAATGCAGGCAACTCAGACGGCGGCTTCGGGGCAGGGGTCGACTCGCGCTCGAGCGATCAGGGCCGGCACGATCGCCGTGGTCCTCGCATGCGTGAGCCTGCTCGCTCTGCTGGCCCGCGGCGAGCGCTCCGAGGCGGCGAGCAGCAAGCCGAATGTGATCATGTTCACGACCGACGATCAGACGGTGCGGGACATGATCGCGATGCCCCTCACCCAGAACCTGATCGGGAATCAGGGCGCGAGCTTCCCGTACGCCTACGTTTCGATGCCCCTCTGCTGCCCGTCGCGGATCACGGTCCAGACGGGCCAATACGCCCACAACCACGGGGTGATGGGAAACACCCCGCCGGCGGGCGGCTACAGCAAGTTCAACGACAAGAACGCTCTCCCTGTCTGGCTGCAGCAGGCCGGGTACCGGACGATCCACGTCGGGAAAATGCCGAACGGCTTCGGGGTGACGACGAACGAGGAGTACGTCCCGCCCGGCTGGGGTCCGTTCGCGGCCGGGCTGACCCCCGCCTCGCGAGGGGAGTTCTACGCGTTCATCAAACCGTCCTCGGCATACCGCGGCTTCTCTCTGAACGAGAACGGGGTCCTCAAGCAGTACCAGGACACCGACTACCAGACCGACGTGTACGCGGATATCGCGGTGGACCGGATCGACAACCACTTCGACAACCACGCCGGGGCGCCGCTCTACATGCAGGTCCAGTTCTTCGCCCCTCACGACCCCGCCGATCCGGCGGCACGCCACTCCGGCGCGTTCGCCACTGCCCCCCTGCCGATCGACAAGAGCTTCAACGAGAAGCAGGTGAAGGACAAGCCGGGCTGGATCCGGGTGATCCGCCGCTTCGGCGGCGGGCTGATCACCAAGATCCAGGCGCGCTATCAGCGACGGCTCGCCTCTCTGCTCGCGGTCGACGAGGCGATCGAGCGGATCGTGAACGAGCTATCCACCAAGGGCGAGCTCGACAACACCTACATCCTCTTCACCTCGGACAACGGATTCATGCAGGGCCAGCACCGCCTTCACCAGGGCAAGTTCGCCCCGTACGAGCCCTCGATCAAGGTGCCGCTCATGATCCGCGGTCCCGGGATCCCCCCCGGCAGCATCCCCCGTGCCCCGGTCTGGAACGGCGACATCACGGCGACGATCGCGAAGATCGCCGATGCCAACCCGGGGCTCCAGCAGGACGGCCGCTCGCTCCTCCCCTACGCGCGAGACCCGAACCTGCGCTCGACCAGGCCGATCCTGATCGAGACCGGACCCCCGGGCGCGACGAACGAGCCCGGAACGCCGGTCTCGGCCTCCTCGGCGAAGGCCCGGTCCAGCAAGTACGTGAAGAACCTCGACCTCGATCGGACCGCGCAGATCTCCCGCGCGATCGTCGCCCCCAAGTACCGCGCGGTCCGCACGGGCCGTTACATCCTGGTCAAGTACTCGAACGGGAACCGGGAGATGTACGACCTGCGCACCGACCCGCTCCAGCTCAAGTCGATCTACAAGGACTCCCGCTATTTCCGCGTCCGGAAGTACCTGCTGAAGAAGCTCGCCTTCCTCAGCCGATGCCAGGGCGGCACGTGCACGCAGGAGTTCGGCAAGCCGCCCAAACCTCTCGCGAAGCCCAAGAAGCGGAAGAAGAAGCAGGAGGCCAGATAGGGTCCGGGTCATGGCCCAGAGGATGAGCGCGGAGGAGGCGGCCGCCCTGTTCGAGCCCAGGGACACCTTCGCGATGCCGCTGGGCCCAGGGCAGCCTCCCGGCCTGATCGAGGCGCTCGGGAAGCGCGAGGACTGGGAGGAGCTTCGGATCGGCTCGGGACTGCTGTTCGTCTTCAGCCCCGTGTTCAACCACCCGAACGTCCACTACCTGTCCGGCTTCTTCGGACCGATAGAGCGGATGCTGCGGGACTCCGGGGCCAACATCAGCTTCGCTCCGGCCGACTTCCGCCGCTTCGAGCCGATCCTCGAAGAGCAGCATCCCCGGGTGGTGGGGACCGTCGCGGCCCCGCCGGACGGTGACGGCTGGTGCAGCCTGTCGCTGTGCGCCGCCAGCACGTACAGGGAGCTGGTGCGAGCCGGAGAGGATCCGGACCGCCTCCTGATCGTCGAGACCTCGGACCGCTTCCCCCGCACCCGCGGGATCGAGCCCGATTACCGCCACGCCCTGCATCTCGACCAGATCGACGTCCTGGCCGAGACCGACAAAGTCCCGCTGCCCCTCGAGGAGCCCCCTCCCGGAGACGCCGAGCGGGCGATCGCCGGGCACGCGAGGCGCTACATCCACGACGGCGCCACGATCCAGACCGGGATCGGCGCAATTCCCTCGACGATCGCGTCACTGCTCGCCGAGGGCGACGGCGGCGACTACGGCGTGCACAGTGAGATGTTCACGACCGGGCTGATGCAGCTGCACGAGGCGGGGAAGATCTCCAACCGAAAGGGCCAGTTCGACGGGGTCTCGGTCGCCACCTTCGCGGGCGGGACCGAGGAGCTCTACGGGTGGCTCGACGGGAATGCGGACGTGGCCTTCCTGCCCGTGGACATCGTCAACTCGCCCGACGTGATCAGCCGGAACCGGGACATGGTGACGATCAACGGGGCGCTTTCGGTGGACATCCAGGGCCAGGTGGTCGCGGACACGATCAACGGCAACCAGTTCTCGGGAATTGGGGGGCATGAGGACTTCGTCGCCGGGCCGGCGCTCTCCCTGGAGGCGCGGGCGCTGCTCTGCCTGTCGTCGACCTACACGCACGACGGCGAGACGCACTCCAGGATCGTCCCCTGGTTCGACGCCGGGGCGGTGATCACCACCCCGCGCCACCAGGTCGACGTGATCGTCACCGAGTACGGTGCCGCGGAGCTGCAGGGGAAGACGGTCCACCAGCGCGGTGAGGCGCTCGCCGCGGTCGCCCACCCCGACTACCGCGACGAGCTGCTCGCCGCGGCGGAGAGGGCGTCGCATGGGCACGCCCCGTTCGAGCGACCCTAGACTGCGGGCGATGGTCCGCTCGCGATCCAAGGCGATCGCCGCGGCGCTGGTCGCGCTTCTGATTGCGACCGCGACACCGGCCGGCGCGGAGGGGAAGGTCTTCCACAGCGCGACCTTCCACGTCTTCAAGCAGCGGGTCGGCTGCGGGGCGCAGCTCCGAGCCCTCGGCGGGATCAGCTGCTTCGCGCCGCCGCTCCCCTCCACCGAGCTCGACGGATACATCGAGCTTCACGCGGCGGGCGATCCGAGCCTCGGCGAGCGCGGCGACAATCCCTGGCGCGAGGGCCGGGACATCAAGCTGCGCAAGCGTCAGCGCTGGGAGCGTGCCGGGGTGAGCTGCAGGCTGACAGCTGTCCTTCGCTGCACCAACGCCGACGGCAACGGGTTCACGCTGACGCCGAAGGCGTACGCGATCTTCTAGCCGCGTCCGTTGACGGGCGCGAGCGGCATCCGGGCCTGCCCCGGGGTGGAAACGTGGACGGCGACCGTGCACCCGTCGACGTTTCGGATCTCCATGGCGTCGGAGAGCAGCCGGGTGAGCCAGAGACCGCGACCTCCGAGACCCTGAGCGGACGGTGTGAGCTGCCCGGCGAGGACGTCCCGTATCCCCTCGCCCGGGTCGGTCACCTCGAAGACGATCGCGCCCTCCTCCTCCCCGATCCGGAGCGTCGCCGGTGGCTGAGCGTGGATCAGAGCGTTGGTCGCGATCTCGTTCACGGCGAGAACTATCTCGTCGACACGCGCCGGCGAGAGGCCGGCGCTGGCCGCGGCCGACTCGACGGCCCTTCGGAGCACCGGCAGATCGCCGACCTCGAAGGTGAGCTCGGCGGCGGCGACGCCGGCGAGGGGCCGAACGGCGAAGTCAAGGCGGCGACAGAAGTCCTGCGGGTCCTCGTAGGACTCGCTCGGGGTCGTCCCCGACCCGGAGACGATCTCGGGGTGCGTGTCGTGCGCGTGCCTGACGATCTCGTCCGGCAGGACCCTCGAGTCGTAGGGACAGATGAAGGTGACCGGCAGGCCGTCGAAGGCGACGTTGCTCACCGACTCGTGCCGCGCCCAGTCGCGCACCTGCGCCTCGTTTCCGACCGGCCAAGATGGCTCGCCGATCAGCCTGACCCTTCCGGCTCCGACCCGCTCGCTGGCCCACCGTCCGAACTTGTCACGGGTGCGGGCCGAGGTCTCGTACCACTGCTCCACCGAGAGCAATATCGCCCCGCCGGTCTCGCCGCGCGCGTCACGGAGATTCTCGACGTTCCGGTCCTGGACCGCGACCAGCGTCGGCTCACCGCCGGCGAGTCCCGCCTCCACGAAGGGCAGCGCGACATCCATGAACTCCTCGTCGGAGCCGTAGATCAGCGCTTGATGAATGAACTCCCCCGCAGGGGCGGACCTTTCCCCACCGGAATACATCGGACTCTCTCTACCCGCTCCGATCAGAATTGATGCGAAGTGTTTCGTCGGATCCAGCCGAATCGGATCACCGGATGCCCGACGCTCCGATCGAGCCCCGGGTGGGTTGGTTGAAAGGTGACGATGACGGGGTGTCGAACGGCAGAGGCGATGAGCGTGCGGGTACCCGCAGCGAGGCTGATCGCGGTCGCGGCTCTGTGCGCGGCGCTGCTTTGCCTCACGCCTGCGCAGGCGGGCGCCGGCCGCAAGGCGATTGGTATCGACGTCTCTCGCTTCCAGGGAGCGATCGACTGGCCGAGCGTCGCCGGGGCGGGAATCAGGTTCGCGTTCGTCCAGGCAAGCCGCGGCAGCGGCCTCGACTGCTCGGTGAAGCCCGAGCAATGTGGCCCCGACCCGTACTTCGCGACGAACCGCGTCTCCGCGAAGGCGGTCGGGATCAGGGTGGGCGCCTACCACCGGGGGTTCGCCGCCGGCGGAACCGCCGCGCAGGCGAGGGCGGACGCCCTGGCCGAGGCCGATCTCTTCATCGCTCAGGTCGCCTCGCTCCAGGCCGGCGAGCTGATCCCGGTGATCGACGTCGAGACCCCCTTCTCCGGGATGACCGCGGCGACCCTGCGCACCTGGATTCGCGTCTGGGTGAAGCGGGTTCGCAAGCGTCTTGGACGGAAGCCGATGATCTACACGAACGCCTCGAGCTGGTCGGCGACCGGTAACACGACCGAGTTCGCGAGGGCGAAGTACCCCCTCTGGGTCGCCGAGTGGGGAGTGTCGAAGCCCACGGTGCCCGCGAACAACTGGGCGGGGCGCGGCTACTGGGTGTGGCAGTACACGAGCTCCGGGAGCGTCCCGGGAATCGCCGGCAGGGTGGACATGAACCGGCTCGGCAGGGGACTCGGCAAGATCACGGTCCGCTGAGGCGGCGAGGCCGGCTGATGCCTGCAATCGGGCTGCTGGGCGACGTGATGCTGGGCCGCTCGGTCGGTGATCGGCTGCGGGAGGTTCCGGCCGAGCACCTTTGGAGCGACGAGGTGCGCTCGCTCTGCGCCTCACTGGATCTCGTCGTCTGCAACCTCGAATGCTGCATCTCCGACCGGGGGGAGCGCACCCGTCGCATCCACGGGAAGCCCTTCTTCTTCCGCGCGCCGCCCTCGGCCGTCGAGGCGCTTCAGGAGATCGGCGTACGTGCGGTCTCCCTGGCCAACAATCATGCGCTCGACTATGAGGAGGAGGCGCTCGCAGATACCCTCGAGCTGCTGGGCAGGGCCGGCGTCGTCGCTGCGGGGGCGGGTCGCGGCACGGACGAGGCGCGTCGTCCGGCCGTAGTCGAGCTGGACGGAACGCGAGTCGGGCTCCTCTGCGTCTCCGACCATCCCCGGGAGTACGCGGCTCGAGACCGCTCATACGGGATCGCTCATGCGGAGATGAAGCGCGGGATGCCGGAGTGGCTCTTTGATGAGATGGCGCGACTGCGAGAGCGGTGCGACCTGACGATCGCCTTCCCGCACTGGGGCCCGAATATGAGTCCCTCGCCCGCCCGCTGGCAGCGGCGGGTCGCCGCTCACCTCCAGGCCGCCGGCGCCGATCTTGTCGCCGGCCATTCGGCTCATGTATTCCACGGGCTGGAGTGGAGCGAGGGAGGGCCGGTGCTCTCGGACCTGGGGGACACCATCGATGATTACCGCGTGGACCCGCTGCTGCGCAACGATCTCGGGGTGCTGGCGATCTGGCAACCCGGTGCGGGAGAGGAGGAGCTCGAGCTGGTCGGCCTGAAGCTCGACTTCTGCTTCACCGGCCTCGCGAAGGGCGCGGACGCCGAGTGGATCGCGACGAGGCTCGAGGCCGCCTGCGCGGAGCTCGGCACCGGGGTCGAGCGCCTGGCCGAGGAGCGTTTCCGCGTCAGGCCTCGCTGATGGTTCGGATCGAAGACCTGCACCAGATCTCCGAGGCGATCTGGGAGATCCCTGCCCGCGCCCGACCGGACATGAGGGTGCCCGCCCGGGTGTTCGCCGACCGGGAGCTGCTCGAGGCGATCGGCGGCGACCGCTCCCTCGAGCAGCTCCAGAACGTCGCCACCCTGCCCGGCGTCACCGAAGCAGCACTGGCGATGCCCGATGTCCACCAGGGCTACGGCTTCCCGGTCGGCGGGGTGGCGGCGACGGCACCGCCCGAGGGGGTGATCTCGCCGGGGGGCGTCGGCTACGACATCAACTGCGGAGTGCGCCTCCTGTCCCTGCCGCTGAGCGAGGCCGAGCTCGGCGAGAGGCGGACGGCGCTGGTGCACGAGATCTCCCGGCAGGTCCCTGCCGGGATGGGTGAGCGCGGCAGCCTTCCCGTGCAGGGCGCCGAGCTCGACCGGGTGCTCGTCGATGGGGCGGCCGCTGTCGTCGAACGCCACGGCGTCGGTACCCCCGATGACCTCGACCACACCGAGTCGGGCGGCAGGCTTCCCGGAGGGGACCCGGACCAGCTCTCCGAGCGCGCCCGCAACCGCGGCGCCGAGCAGCTCGGCACGATGGGCGCCGGGAACCACTTCATCGAGCTCCAGCGGGTGGAGCGCATCATCGATCGCGCCGCCGCCGATGCCTTCGGGCTGGGCAGCGACCAGGTGACGGTGCTGATCCACTCCGGTTCGCGGGGGCTGGGACATCAGGTGTGCACCGACTACGTGAGGCGAATGGACGCGGTGCTCAGCCGCCACCGCATTTCGCTGCCGGACCGCCAGCTGGCCTGCGCGCCGCTCTCCTCGCCGGAGGGGCAGGCCTACCTGGCCGCGATGAGCTGCGCGGCCAACTTCGCCTGGGCCAACCGGCAGACGATGGCGCACCGCGTGAGAGAGGCCGTCGCCGCAGCGATCGGACCGCGAGAGGCCGGTGGGACCCGACAGGTCTATGACGTCGCCCACAACGTGGCGAAGCTCGAGCAGTACGGCGGACGCACCCTCTGCGTACACCGCAAGGGAGCGACCCGGGCGTTCCCCGCCGGCTCGGCGGAGATACCGGCCGCCCACCGCAACGTGGGCCAGCCGGTCTTCATCCCCGGGAGCATGGGAACCGCCAGCTTCGTGCTGGTCGGGCGCCCCGGATCGATGGAGCTCTCGTTCGGATCCTGCTGTCACGGCGCGGGGCGGCGGATGAGTCGTACCGGTGCGCGCCACGAGATCACCGGCGCCGAGCTTCGCCGCCAGCTCGAGGCGAGGGGAATCGTCGTTCGCTGCCCCTCTCAGCGCGGCCTGGCCGAGGAGGCGCCGTTCGCCTACAAGGACGTCGACAAGGTGGTCTCCGTGGTGGACCGGGCGGGCCTCGCCGCGCCGGTCGCCCGCCTCGTCCCGCTCGGCGTGGTCAAGGGCTGATCCCGCCCGGGGCTGTGCTTCGGTCGCCGGTGAGCCGGCGCAGGAACCAGTCGCCCGCCAACTGCGCCACGCGCTCCAAGGCGCCAGGCTCCTCGAACAGGTGGGTGGCGCCCGGAACGACCGCGACTTCGTGCTCGCAGCGAAGCAGCCTCGCCGCCTGCTCGTTCAACTCCAGCACCTGCCAGTCGGCGCCGCCGACCATCAGCAGGGTGGGTACCTCGACCTCGTCGAGCCGGTGGGCCGCGAGGTCGGGGCGTCCCCCTCGGGAGACCACCGCGCCGATCCCGCTGCCAACGTCGGCGGCGGCGCAGAGCGCGGCGGAGGCGCCCGTGGAGGCACCGAAGTACCCGAGGGGAAGCTCTCCGAGATCGTCGTCCTCCTGCGCCCAGCGCGTCGCGCCGACCAAGCGCCGGGCCAGCAGGTCGATGTCGAAGACCTTGGCCCGGTCGAGGGCCTCCTCCTCCGTGAGGAGGTCGAAGAGCAGGGTGGCGAGACCCACGTCGTTGAGCGCCTCCGCGACCTGGCGATTTCGAGGGCTGAGCCTGCTGGAGCCGCTGCCGTGGGCGAAGATGACCAGGCCAGCGGCCTCCTCGGGAACACGAAGGTCGCCCGGCAGTCTCAAGCCTGGCCCGGCCTCGATCTCGACCGCTCGCTCGGAGCGCGGGGGGTCGTCGGCGGCGAGAGCAGGCTCCGCCTCGGCATCCGCCACCGGAGCGTGCGCGGCAGCCAGCAGATCGATCACATCCTGATCGCCGAGCTGGCCGAAGTCGACATAGAACTGGCCGATGCCGAAGAAGCCATGGGGCTGCTCGAGGCAGACGACCTCGTCGAACTCGCCGGCGAGGCGCACCTCCGATCCCGGTGGGGCAACGGGGACCGCCAGAACCACACGAGCCGCGCCGCGGGCGCGAAGCGCATGCGCCGCTGCGACCGCGGTCCCGCCCGTCGCGATCCCGTCGTCGACCAGAATCACCGTCCGGCCCTCGACCGGCAAGGGCTCGCGGTCGCCGCGATAGACCCGGGCGCGACGCTCGAGCTCCTCCGTCTCGCGCGCCACGATCGACTCGATCTCCTCCTCGCCGATACCGGTCATCTCGATGTCCTCGGTCCGGATGAAGCGGACTCCTCCCTCCGCAATCGCGCCGATCCCGTACTCGGGCTGGAAGGGCGCGCCGATCTTGCGCACGAGCAGGATGTCCAGCGGCGCGTGGAGCGCCCGGGCGACCTCGTACCCGACGGGGACGCCCCCCCGCGGAAGGGCGAGAACGAGGGGATCCACTTCCCGAAAGCGCTCCAGCGGCTCCGCCAGCCTTCTGCCGGCGTCCCGGCGATCGGCGAACATTGCGAGGCGCTGCGCCATCGCCGCGAACCTAGGGCCGACGGCCGCCCCCCGCATCGGTGGCGACCGCCGCTTCTTCCTCCCTGCAAACTACGGATGCCTCGGCGCCGCGCCGCGGCCCTGTGCTGCGCGTATTGCGCCCACCCGGCCGGGGTGGAGGCGCTCCAGGACCGCGCTTGAGCGACCTCCTATACGTCGAGCACTACCCGGGCCCGCCACAGCCCGTCGGCTGGCGCCATCTCGAGCCGGTGGTAGGTGACGCCTTTGACCAGGCTCTGAGGCTGCGAGCGGTGCCCGGCGAGTAGAGCCTTGACCGCGGTGCCTGCGATGTCGATCTCGACCACGCGCTCGGGAATGAAGCCGTCGGTCTCCGCCAGGTAAGCAAGCTCCCCCAGCCACTCCGCGAGCAGCGCGGGGAGGTCGTCGGCGGAGGCGCTCACCTCGCACTCGAACTCCGCGTGCCGGGGGGCGTCCACCAGCACCTCGCCGAACGCCGTCGCCGCCTCCATGAGAATGCCGGCCGCCGACTTGGCCTCGATCTCAATCTCGACCTCGGAGGTGTGCTCGACCAAGCGGTACATGGAATTCGACCACGCCGAGATTACGATCCGTGCCGTCCGCCCACGGGTGATGCCGACCATCGGCTGCCGCGAGCGGCGCCGACTCCCGCTCGAGCGCAGCCGGTCCGCGATTTCCCCGGGACCCGTCTCGCCGGCACGTGTCGCATGGCGAGATCGACGACGTGGTGTCAGTCTTCCCGGAGGAGATGCGACCCGTACTCGCCGGATGATCCCGGACCCCGACTTGCTCAACCCACCGAACCAGGAGACGCCCCGCCAGCTGCTGGCCTGGCGGCCGCCGAACGGCGTGCTCTCGCTGTACGTCAGTATCGAACCCGGAGACCGGAGCAACGGCTGGCGGACGGCCGTGCGCAACGGGCTCTCAAAGGTGACCGGCGACGGAGGCGACGGCGCCGCGGATCACGAGGCGCGGCTGGCGCTCAGGGAGACCGTGGCCCGGCTCGAGCGCGCCCTGGAGGAGGAGCGCAAGGGCGAGCATCGCGGGCTGATCGGATTCGTCGAGGTGGCCCGGAGCGAGGGCGAGGAGCGCTGGTACACCACCCAGATCCCGCCACGCCGGACCGAGGTCCTCCGGGGGCCGGTCGCGCAGATCCACCCTCTGTTGGCGCTGCTCGATGATGGCGCGCCCCTCGGGATCGCGGCGGTGTCGTCGGAGCGGGTCCGCCTGCTCGATTGGCGAATCGGCCGGGTGGAGCAGCTGCACAGCTGGGAGCTCGAGTACTTCGGTGA
The DNA here is from genome assembly GCA_036377415.1 of Solirubrobacterales bacterium. GTDB lineage: Bacteria > Actinomycetota > Thermoleophilia > Solirubrobacterales > 70-9 > DASUPK01. The sequence continues at coordinate 19,417 of DASUYK010000034.1, read as the reverse complement.
GGACTGGCGCGAGCGCAAGGCGCAGAGGCCGCGCGACCCGGCCCGCGGCGAGGCGGTCTCGGCCTCGGGGCGCGACCAGTACGACCAGCGGATGGAGGACACTCGCGAGCGGTTCGCCGAGCAGACCGGCGAGCTCGCGCGCGGCGAGGCGAGGAAGCGAGGCTGGCGGGAAACGCTCGTCTTCGGCGACGAGCGCTACACCCGCAAGTTCGCCGAGGGCTTCGGCGCGGGGCTGACCCATGCCGACGAGGCCGATCTGATCGCGGAACCGACCGCGCAGCTCGAGCGGCGGGTCGAGGGGATGCTTCCGCAGCTCAACCGGGCCAGGGAGACCTCGCTGATCGACCGGATCAAGGAGGCTGCGTACGCCGAGGGGCGCAGCTCGCTCGGCGTCCAGGAGACCCTCCAGGCGCTGCAGGAGGGGCGAGTCGAGCATCTCGTCTACGACCCCGGACGCGACTACTCCGGGGTGCCGGTGGAGCTTGCCGGGCCTGCCCGCGCGGACGGGCCGGGGCTGAGCGAGCGGCTGGTCGAGCTCGCCCTGTCCACCGGCGCCGCGGTCACACCGGTGGAGGGATCGAGCGCCGAGGCGCTCGCCGAGCAGGGCGGTGTGGTCGCCCTGCTCCGCTACTGAACGGCCCCCGATCCGGGGCCGCCGACCATGCTCAACCCCATGGCCGAAAGCTCGTCGATCGAGTATGTCCCCCCATCCGATGTAGTCTCCAGTCGCGGACGCGACGTTTTTCGGGCGCCAGGAAACATGTGTGACTGAAAGGCGGAGATCTTGAGCGAGATGGGGCGCCGGCCAACTTGAACGAGGCACGCCTCACCGACGAGCGGCTGGGACAGCTGCTCGAGGTCGGCCGGACGATCGTCTCGGAGCTCGATCTGGAGGCCCTCCTCGGCCGCGTCCTCGAGGCGGCCCGTGACTTGACCGGCGCCTCATACGCCGCCCTCGGGATCCTGAACGAGGACGGGAGCGGGCTCGAGCGCTTCCTGCATGTCGGGATCGACGAGCAGACACGTCGCGAGATCGGCCCGCTGCCGCGTGGCCGGGGCGTGCTGGGTGAGCTGATTCGGGATCCGCGCCCCCTCCGGCTCGGGGACGTCAGCGCCCACGCCCGCTCGTACGGGTTCCCGCCCGGACATCCGGAGATGAGGACCTTCCTCGGCACGCCGGTCCTGGTCCGCGGCGAGGCGTGGGGGAACCTCTACCTGACCGAGAAGGAGGGGGGTATCGAGTTCGACGAAATGGACGAGCAGGTGGTCGTGGTGCTCGCCGCATGGACCGGGGTCGCGATCGAGAACGCACGGCTCTACGAGGGGCTCGACCGGCGCCGCGACGAACTGGAGAAGGCCCTTCGGGGGCTCGAAGCGAGCTCGGACATCTCGCGGACCGTGTCGAGCGCGATCGAGCTCGGCGATCTTGTCGAGCTGATCGTGAAGCGCGGCCGCGGCGTCGTCGGCGCGGCTCAGGCGATGCTCCTGATCTCGGATGGCAGCGACCTCGAGATCGCGGCGACGGCCGGCGATTGCCCGGGGGCGCTGGCTGGCCGCACGGTGAGGGACGCGAAGACGTGGCTTAACGACCTTCAGGCCGAAGTGCCCGAGTTGCGCGGACTGCCGGTGCTCGTCGCCCCGATGGAGCTGCGAGAGCGACCACGCGCCCTGCTCGTCGCCTTCGCCGGGCGCGACGCGGGCGGCTTCGACGGCAACGACGAGAAGGTCTTCGAGTCCTTCGCGGCCAGCGCGGCGACCACGATCGTCACCGTCCAGGCCGTGGAGGCGGAGAAGCTGCGGCTATCCCTCGAGGCATCCGAGCGTGAGCGCCGCCGCTGGGCCCGCGAGCTCCACGACGAGACACTGCAGGAGCTGGGCGCGCTGAGCGTGATCCTGGAGGTTTCGGCGAAGGAGGGTGCGCTGCCGCCAATGTCGCGGCAGACCGCGATCGAGCACGTCGACCGCGGCATCCGCAATCTCCAGGGGCTGATCACCGAGCTGCGTCCATCGGTCCTCGACGAGCTCGGCGTCGGACCGGCGATCGAGTCCCTCGCGCGTCGTTCGAGCGAGCGTTTCGATGTCGACATCGACGTCGACGTCGACCTCTCCGCCGAGGACGACCCCGGCCACGGGCGGCTCCGCGCCGACCTCGAGGCGACGATCTATCGCCTCGTGCAGGAGGCGACCAACAACGCGATCAAGCACGCGGAGCCCGCGCAGATCTCAGTCACGGTGAGCCGCTCCGAGCGGCTGATCGAGGTGAGCGTGGCCGACGACGGCTCGGGCTTCGATCTGGATACAGCCGAGCGGAGCTTCGGCCTGGTCGGGATGCAGGAGCGCGTCTCCCTCGTGGGCGGCCGGCTCGAGGTCGAGTCCGCGCCGGGCAAGGGCACGAGGGTGTACGCGGAGCTTCCGGCCGCCTAACTAGTCCTCGACCAGCCCGTGCTCGCGGGCGAACGCGACCACCTCGGCGCGGCTGTTGGTGTTGAGCTTTCGGTGAATAGCGGCCCGATGGGTCTCCACCGTGCGAATGCTGATCACGAGCTTCCCGGCGATCTCCGGATTCGTGTGACCGGCGGCGACCAGCCTCAGGACCTCGATCTCGCGGGGGGTGAGCCCCCCGGGCGGGCCCTCGGGCTCGGCCGCGAGACGGGCTCCCAGCACCGGGTTGATGTAGGTGTCGCCCTTCGCCGCAGCCCGGATCGCATCGACGAGCTCGGATCCGGCGGCGTGCTTGACGACGAACGCCTTCGCCCCCTGACGGAAGGCCTCGCGGGCGAACGCGGGGTCGTCCTGCATCGTCAGGACGACCACCGCGGTGCCGGGGGAAGCCTCCTGCATCGATGGGATCGAGGCGAGGCTGGGCTCGCCCGGCATGTTCAGGTCGAGCACGAGCACGCTCGGCTTCAGGCCTGAGGTGCGGCGGCGGGCGTTCTCGGCGTCACCGGCTTCGCCGACGACCTCCATGTCGCCCTCCGCCTCCACGATCCGCTTCAAGCCGTCGCGGACGATCTCGTGATCGTCCGCGAGGATTATCGAGATCGCCTCGCCTCCGTCGCTAGCCGGTCGGTCCTCGGTCATCGCGTAGCCATCCGGGACCGCACCCGTCGACCGTCAATCGGCGATCTCCTTCTTGTGGCGCTTGATCTCGTCGGCGAGGGCGTCGAGCGCGTCCTTCGTCCGCTGTGCGCGAACCGCCCGCACGCCGAGCTCACGCCGAGCGTCCTCGGTCGCACCCTCGAGCGTCTGCTGCCACTCCGACGTCCTGTCCTCGGCGCGGGTGCGCAGCCGGTCGGCGCGCTCCTTCGCATCGACCCTGAGGTCGTCGAGCGCCTCACGGGCCCGGCCGATCGCGGAATCGATGCTCGCGCGGACCTCGTCGCCGGCCCGGTGGCGGGCCTCGTTCAGGTCCTCCACGGCTTGCTCCAGGTACTCGGTGACACCGGTCTCGCCTTCCTCGGTCCGGGTTGCCATCTGCCCATTCCTCCTTTCGGAGCCTTCCGGGGCTCCATCGATCTTGTCTCTCCGCTACTTCCACCGGCAGTCTTTCCCCCCGCCCGCGGCGGGACATCCGTGGAGAACACCGGGATTCCGCCCGGTCCACGCACGGGCCGAGGCGAACCGAGCGTGCCGCTATTCGACCGTCCAGGTGTCGCCCGAGCGAAGCAGCGAGGAGAGATCGCCGTCGCCGAGGCCGTCGCGCGCGGCGGCGAGCTCCTCGGTCACCCCCTCGGCGTAGATCGGCCGCACGCTGGCGCGGAGGACGCCGATCGGAGTGGGTCCAGTCGGCCGATCAGCGAGTCGTGCCAGCGCATACGCGAGGGTTGCATCGTCGGCGTCGTGCACCACGAGCGCGCCCTCCCCCACCTCGCTCACCTCGGCTACCTTCAGCCGCCCGTCGGGCCCCCGGACGACGCCGCGCTCCCCGTCGGCGCCGAAGCGGACCGGCTCTCCGTCGACGAGGCGAATCTGGTTCTCGGCCTTCGCCTTGCCGCGGACCGCGTCGAAGGCGCCGTCGTTGAACACATTGCAGTTCTGGTAGATCTCGATGAATGAGGACCCCCGATGCGCGGCGGCCGCCCGCAGCACCTCGGTCTCGTGGTCGCGGTCCGTGTCCACGGTCCGGGCGACGAATCCGGCGTCCGCGCCCAGGGCGAGAGCGATCGGGTTGAAGGGATGGTCCTGGGACCCGAACGGGGTCGACTTCGTGACCTTGCCCTCCTCGCTCGTCGGCGAATACTGGCCCTTCGTGAGTCCGTAGATCTGATTGTTGAAGAGCAGGACGTTGATCGGCACGTTCCGCCGGAGGGCGTGGATCAGGTGGTTGCCGCCGATCGAGAGAGCGTCGCCGTCACCGGTCACGACCCAGACCGAGAGGTCGGGGCGCGAGAGCGCCAGTCCGGTCGCGAGCGCCGGGGCGCGGCCGTGGATCCCGTGAACGCCGTAGGTGCTCATGTAGTAAGCGAAGCGGCCCGAGCAGCCGATCCCGGCGACGAAGACGATCCGCTCCGGCGGGATTCCGAGCTCCGGCAGGAACTGCTGGACCGTCGCGAGGATCGCGTAGTCGCCGCAGCCCGGGCACCACCTCGTCTCCTGGTCCGAGGCGAAGTCCTTCTTCGTCAGCGTGACGGTTCCGCCGGCCTCCGCCGCCGCGGGCGCTCCGCCGTTCCCCTGGTGTCCGTTCGTCTCGCTCATTCGGATGCCGATCTCATAGGTGGGCGCCGATCACCTCGTCGAGCTCCTCCGCGAAGATCGGAAGGCCCTCCATCTTGTTGTAGCGAAGCGCGTCGACGAGGAACTCGGCGCGGATGATTCGCCAGAGCTGGCCGGTGTTGGTCTCGGGAATCAGGACCTTCTCGTAGGAACGGACCAGCTCGCCCGTGTTCCGCGGGAGCGGGTTCAGATAGCGCAGGTGCGCGCAGGCGACGCGACCGCCGCGCCGGCGGATTCGCCGCGCCGCCCCGGTGATCGCTCCGTACGTCGACCCCCAGCCCAGGACCAGCAGATCCGCCCCGTCCGGATCGTCGGGAACGAGCTCCGCGATCTCGCCCGCGATCCCCGCGACCTTGGCGGCGCGCAGCTCGGTCATCCGCGCGTGGTTGTCCGGCTCGTAGCTGATCTCGCCCGTGATGTCCTCCTTCTCGAGACCGCCGATCACGTGGGCGAGCCCCGGCGTGCCCGGGACCGCCCAGGGCCGGGCCCCGCGATCGTCGCGGGCGTACGGCTGGAATCCGTCGGCGCCCTCCGCCTCCGTCGCGAACGCCGGATCGATCTCCGGAAGGTCCGCCACCTCCGGCAGGCGCCAGGGTTCCGACGAGTTCGCCAGGAACGTGTCCGAGAGCAGGATCACCGGGGTCCGGTAGGCGATCGCGATCCGGGCCGCTTCGAGCGCCGTCTCGAAGCAGTCCGCGGGCGTCGAGGCCGCTATCACCGGAAGCGGGGACTCCCCGTGGCGGCCGTGGATCGCGGAGAGCAGGTCCCCTTGCTCGGTCTTCGTCGGCATTCCCGTCGAGGGGCCGGCGCGCTGGACGTCGATCACCAGGAGAGGGAGCTCGAGGGCGACCGCGAGGCCCACGGTCTCGGCCTTCAGGTCCATCCCCGGACCGCTGGTCGCGGTCACCCCGAGCTGGCCGCCGAAGGCGGCACCGAGCGCCATGTTGGCGGCGGCGATCTCGTCCTCCGCCTGGACGGTGCGGACCCCGAAGCGACGCTGGCGGGAGAGCTCATGGAGGAGCTCGGATGCGGGCGTGATCGGATAACTGGCGAGGAAGAGCGGCAGGCCGCTGCGGACGCTCGCGGCGATCAGCCCGATCGCGGTTGCCGTGGTCCCGTTGACGGCGCGGTAGGTGCCGGGCTCGGCCGGCGCCGCCTTCACCTGGAAGCTCACCTGGAGCAGCTCGGCCGTCTCCCCGAAGTTGAAGCCGGCGCGGAAGGCGGCCAGGTTGGCGTCGCGAATCGGCGGCTTCGAGTCGAACTTCTGCCCGATCCAGCGAACGGTCGGGTCAGTCGGCCGGCTGTACATCCACGACACCAGGCCCAGCGCGAAGAAGTTCTTCGAGCGAGCCGCGTCGCGGGACGTGATCTCGTCGATCCCCTCGGTCGCCCGCACGGTCATCGAGGTCATCGGGACGCAGAAGAGCTGATAGCCGTCCAGCGATCCGTCCTCGAGCGGATTCGCCTCGTAGTGCGCCTTGCCGAGGTTGCCCTTGGTGAAGCCGTCCTCGTTGACGATCACGATCCCGCCCGGCTCGAGCTCGGCGAGGTTCGCCTTGAGCGCCGCCGGATTCATCGCGACGAGCACGTTCGGCCGCCCGCCCGGGGTGAGGATCTCGCGCGAGGCGAAGTGAATCTGGAAGGCCGAGACCCCGGCCAGCGTTCCAGCGGGGGCGCGAATCTCGGCTGGGAAGTTCGGAAGCGTGACCAGGTCGTTGCCGATCAGGGCGGTCTCGGCGGCGAACAGATTCCCGGACAGCTGTATGCCATCGCCGGAGTCACCCGCAAAGCGGATGACGACGCGTTCCTTTTCTTCAACGGTCTTGTTTTCCACTTGCCGGACTCATCCCTCCACTGAGTCCTGCGTCCGAGTGTACAAGTGAACGAGCGTTCGGCCGCGAACTGATCAGCGGCGAAGCAATCTGCCCACCGCGCCCATCATCTCCGCGGTCCGCTCGTCGCGCTTGTCCTCGCCGGCCTCGATCACGCAGTGTCGAGTGTGATCGTCGAGCAGGCCGAGAGCGACCTTGTCCAGCGCAGCCTGGGCCGCGCTGATCTGGGTGAGGACGTCGATGCAGTACCGGTCCTCCTCGACCATCCGTTCGATCCCCTCCACCTGCCCGCGAATCCGGCGCAGCCGGGTCTGAAGCTGCTTCTTGCTGACTATGTAGCCCGGGGCTTCGTCTGGGTTCATGCGGCGGATTATACGCATACCCCCTAGGGGTTCCCGCCGCAACCAACCACAGGACCCTCCTGGCCGGTCCGTACACTGGGATGGACGCATTCGCTCGTCGGCACTCCTCCCTCGTCCCTCGCGCGAAACCCATCCCTGAGGGTCAGGAAGGTGGTTTCGATGACCGAGTCCAAACCGGCGCTGGCGGACGCGGAGGAGGCCATCGCTTGGACCTGCGCCCGCTGTGAGATGACGGTGAGCTTCGCCCCCGAGGTGAGGCGCCCGCGGCTGCCGACCACCTGGGCGAAGCAGGACGGCCTTCTGTATTGCCTCTCATGCCGGCGGGATATGGCCGGCGAGGCGGGGCTCGAGGGCATCGACGAGGACACCCCAAACGAGAAGCGTCTTCAGATCCGTTCCCAAGCGCGGATCGCGTTCGAGATCAACCGTGACCCGGGGCGTCCCGACAACCAGATCGCCAAGGCTTGCCGCACCTCCACGGTCGCGGTACGCAAGGCTCGCGCCCGGCTCGGCCTCGAATCCCAGCGGCTGGCCTGAGCGCCGGTGTTCCAGGCGATCTGAGGGAGCCGAACGCAGGCCCTGCTACCTTGGTCGCGTCGGGTCGACCAACCGGGTCCCCGAGAGGTTCCGTTTCCTCCCTGCGCTCCGAATGCGCATCGTTGGGGTCACAGGATCTCCCCAGCGCATCGCACATAAGGAGAAAGCACCCATATGTCTTCCGAATCATTCGCCGATCTCGGCGTGTCTCGCCCAGTCCTGGGCGCGCTCGCCGCCCGCGGCATCACCGAGCCGTTCGCGGTTCAGAGGCTCTGCACGGCAGATGTCCTCGCCGGTGAGGACGTTCTCGTTCAATCGCCGACCGGCTCAGGCAAGACCCTCGCCTTCGGCATCCCGATGGTGGATCGCGTCAAGGCCGAGGCTCGCCGCCCGGCGGCGCTCGTCCTCGCACCGACGCGCGAGCTCGCCGAGCAGATCGTCGACGAGCTCCGCTCGATCGCGCGTTCCCGGGCCTTGAAGATCGCCGCCGTCTACGGCGGCGTCGGGATCCCGGCGCAGGCGAAGAGGGCCGCCAACGCCCATATCGTCGTCGCGACGCCTGGACGGCTCGAGGACCTGCTGGATCGTGGCGCCTTCAATCTGGAGAGGATCTCGATTCTGGTCCTCGACGAGGCCGACCGGATGCTCGACATGGGCTTCAAGCCGGCCGTCGACCGGATCGTGTCCAGGATGCCCGCCGACCGCCAGACCCTCTTCTTCTCGGCGACCCTCCAAGGGGCGGCGGGTGAGCTTGCCGGCTCCTACACGCGAGACGCGCGTCGGCACGTCCACACGCCCAGGGCCAAGAAGCGCGCCGACGTCAAGCACCGCTTCGTACACCTCGACCATGCCGCGAAGGTCGGTGCGCTGGTCGCAGAGCTCCGCGACACCGAGCGCGGGCGGACCCTGGTGTTCGTCCGCACGAAGCGCGGCGCGGATCGGCTCGTGCAGAAGCTCGGTCGGCAGAAGCTCCGAGCGCTGACGATGCATGGCAACAAGAACCAGAGCCAGCGCCGCCGAGCGCTCGCCAGCTTCGAGCGCGGGGAGTGCGACACGCTCGTCGCCACCGATGTCGCCTCGCGCGGCATCGACGTCGAGGAGATCACGCACGTGATCAACTTCGACGCTCCCGAGGATCGGGACACCTACGTGCATCGCACGGGCCGCACGGGTCGGGCAGGCGCCTCCGGGACGGCTGCCAGCTTCGTCCTCCCCGATCAAAGCCGCGAGATGCGCAGGATCGCTGCGGACCTCGGTCTGGATCGGGAGTTCGAAGCGGAGCGTGGGGCCGAACGCGACGGCGGCCGACGCCACAACGACACACACCGCCGCGATCGAAGCCTAGGCGACAAGCCGGGAAGCGGTCGCCGCCGCAGGCGCCGCCCCCGGGCGCGCAGAGCCCATCGTTAGAGGAGCCGCGAACGCCACGAAAGGCGCCGCGCAGCGAGAGCAGACGCGGGGGCTTCCTGCCGGCGAGAGGACCCGCCGTAGCGGGCCCTCTCGCCAGCTCTTCGAGGCGACCGCCCCCCAGAGGTGATCGCTAAACGAGCGGTCCCCGGAGGGACCGCTCGTTCTGTCATCGACGCTGCCTGTCGTCGCGACAGGTGTCTCGCCGGTGTTGCTCCTACCCGTCTCGCCGTTAGGAACTCCTGAGTCCGTGGCCTTACTCGGGACCGACGTCCTCGGCGTCCTTTGCGTCGCTAACCGCCCATCCCACGCGCTCGATCAGTTGCGCCGCGTGGTGATCGCTGGCCAGGTGCTCCGGTTGAACATCCTCCAAGAGAATGGTGCTGGCGGTGGAGTCTTGCTCGGTGCTCGGGGTGTTGCTCTGCACGATGATCGTAGGCATAAGCCTGTTCCTTTCCTATCGAAGTGGAATTCGTTCTCTTGCATTGGGTCGCAGGGAAGGAAGAGGGGAAACCCTGCGAGCGAGTGATGCGAAGGCTCCGGTGGATGGTCCTTGCTACGCGGAGCCTGCTTGAAACACCTTGACGCAGGTTCCTAAGTCTCGACTAAGTCCATCAGTTCAGGTCCGGACGTCGGCGCGTCTCGACGTAGTCCTTCGCCGCCTCGGCTACCTAAGCTTGGATCACCGCCCCCTCAGCCGGTCGGCGCGGCGCCCTCCTCGGGGCGGAGCACCGAGACCACCTCGAAGACCTCGACCCGCGGCTCGCCCTCGACCCGGTAGGCGTCTCGGATCGTCGCCGCCAGATCCGACTCGCGGAACTCGCGCATCGCATCCTCGTCCTCCCAGACGTAGATCCCGCCGTACTCGCCGGTCCCCTGTTCGCGGATGTAGAGCTTCTGCCGGAGTCCCGGCAGCGCCTCGTACTGGGGCGCTCGCTCAGCGATCGTCCGGACGGCTTCCTCATCTGAGAGTCCGGTCTTGTACTTGACGAGTTGGACGACCATTGCCTCGACCTCCTTCGATCGCGATCAGTTCAGGTTCGCACGTCCCCGATCAGCTCGCCCGAGTGGCTCGCCCTCTGCCGCGCCACGGCACGGTGCATCAGCAGTTGGATCTACCATGGCCGCGTGAGCGAGCCGGTCCACGAGCGACTTTGTGCTCTGCTGCGGGAGGACCCGGTGCCCGAGGTTCGATCCGAGGCGGCGCGAGCGCTCGGGGTCACCGGGGAATCAACGGAGTCGATTGAGCCGCTGGTCGCCGCGCTCGACGACCCGAGCACCGACGTACGACGTGCGGCCACCCTCTCCCTGGGGCGGATCCCCGATCCGCGCGCCGTCGAAGCGCTCGTCGAGGCCCTTGCCGCGCGCCCGGAGCTCTGGAAGGAGGCATCGGCTGCGCTTGCGGCGGCCGGCGACCGCGATGTACTCGACCGCCTCCTGCCGCTCCTCGACTCCGAGTCGAGCCACGTGCGCTCCGGCGCCGTTCGTGCGATCGCCGCGGTTACCAGCTCCACGGGCGGGGCCGAGTCAGAGCCTGTCTTCGAGTACACCGACCAGGAAGGACACCGGCACATCCTCTTCTGACCTCGAACTCGAGGGGCGGTCAGGTGAGCTCGCTCGGGGGTGCGTCGGCGGCGGGATCGCTCACCACCGTCATCACCCATCCCGGATCTCCGCGCCACCAGCCGGATTCGACCGGGCCCTCCCTCCAGGTGATCCTCACGGGGGACCAGGAGCCGAGCGACTGATCGAGGCCGTCGGCCTCAACCGTCGCCTGCCGGACGTTCAGCCGCAGGCCCTCGCGCCGCGCTTTCGACGCCGCCTCCTTCGCGGTCCAGACGAGGTTCGCTGCGAGCTCCCGGCGCTCGCGGGCGTGAGCCCCGACCAGCTCGCGCTCGGTCGGGCCAAGCCACTCCCGCAGGAACGCCGGGCTGCGGGGCTCGAGCGCCTCGAGATCGCAGCCGAGTGCGGTCGACCCATCGGCTACCGTCGCGAGCGCCCGTCCCGCACGATGGCTGAGCGAAAGAGCCAGATCCGCCTCGACACCATCGATCAGCGGTTCAGGCGCTCCGTCATCGGCGGCGACGATCACCACCGACTCCGGCGTCACTCCGCGCCAGGCGGCGACCGCGGCCTTCGCCGCCCAGCGCCCGAGCCTCCAGTCCGCGCGGCGCTTGGCGACCCGAAGCGCCGAGAGGCCCTTGCGCTCCTCGTCGCTCAGCCACCGATCGTGCCGCGGCACGTCACCGAGCTCGCGCGTCAGCCACCCCAGCTCGGCCATTGGCCAGCCTTTCTCCTTCGAGCGTGCGCCGCATCCCGCGCTCGATCGCCTCGATCAGGTACGGGCGCAGCTTGGCCGGCGGAATGATCGAGCTGACCGAGCCCATCTCGACCGCCCGCTCGACGCTGTGCACCGAGTCGAACCTGGTTGCGAGCTCTCCCTGCTTCTCGGCGTGCACCCGGTCCCACAGCTCGGACCGCTCGGAGCGAAGTCGAGTGCGCTCCGGGCCCTGCGCCCGAGCGATCCGCTCGTCGAGGGCGATGATGCGCGGATCGCGATCGGTGGACTGCTTCACCTCGCGCGCGAAGACGACCGCGGCAGCCGGAGCGCCGCCGATCACCGATGCCTGAGCGCCCTCGAGGGCGACCGTCTCCAGGTTCTCGTTGAGGCGCTGCGAGAAGACCACGAACGCGCCTCCGTGGTAGCGCGAGATCACGCAGAAGACGATCGGGCCGTCGAAGTTGACCACCGCGCGACCGATGTCGGCACCGAACTCGAGCTGCCAATCCCGCATCGACTCGGGCGAGCCGTCGAAGCCGGCGAGGTTCGCAAGCACCACCACCGGGCGCCGACCCGCGACGGAGTTGATCGCCCGCGCGATCTTCTTCGAGGAGCGGGGGAACAGGGTGCCCGACGTCCACTGAGCCGGGCCGTCCGCGGGTACCTGGCCGCGACGAACGATCGGCCTCGACTCGATCCCCAGCAACGCCACCGGCCAGCCGCCGAGGTGAGCGTCCCACACCACCGCGGCCTCGGCGTCACGCATCGCCCCCCAGCGCTCCAGCGCGGGGTGATCGAGGTCGATCGTCGCGCGCATCACCGAGCGGATGTCGAAAGCCGCCCTGCGGCCGGGATTCGTCTCGTCCGAGAAGATGTCGCCCACGCGGGCGAGGTGGGAGCCGAACGCGTGTGGCATCTCGCCGGCGTCGCGGTCGAGCGGATCCGCCGTCGCGGCGCGGCGCGGGAATCGCTCGCCTGGCGCGACGTAGGCGTGCGCGTAGTAGTCGAGCAGCACCCGGCAGGCGCCTGCGAGGTCCGGGGCCCAGTATTGGGCTTGGCCGTTCGGCCCCATGATCCGCTCGAAGCCACCGATCCCGAAGTTGTCCTCCGCCGAGACCCCGCCCGAGTAGTCGAGGGCCTGCTTCCCGGTGAGCACCATGGCGCTCTCCGGCGTCATCACGAGGATGCCGCGCGTGTGCATCAGCATCGTGGCCTCGGCGTTCCAGTACGGCTGAGCACCGACGTTGATCCCAGCGACGATGACATTCAGCTCGCCGCCGCGCTGCGTGTACTCCACGATCCTCCGCAGGACTGCGGCGATCCAGTCCATGTTCTCGGTGCCGCTGTCCATGGCGATTTTCGCGCCGGCCGAGAGCGCGAACCACTCGAGCGGCACGCCGCGCTCCTCGGCGAGCTCGAGGGCGGCGATGATCCGGCGGCACTCGGGCTCGGCGAGCGACCCCAGGGACTTCGTCGGATCGCCGAGCAGTGTCACCCGCTCCATCCCCTCCGGATAGCGCTCGGTGTAGTTGCGAATGACGCCCACCACGATCCCCGCGGGGTTGGTCGCCAGCGGGCGATCGACGGGAACGAGGCGTCCATCGTCGTCGAGGTCGTGCTCGGTGAAGTCACCCGCGGGTTGGTGCGGCGGTGCGCCGCCGTCGGGCGCGCGGTCGACGGAGTGGGCCGGCGCCACCATCTTGACGATCTCGGCCGGGTGCAGGGTTCCGCGGCGACGGGCCGAGACGATCCGCTCACCCGCCTCGTCGTACGGCATCAGCGGGCGGTCCGGCGGGTCATCGACCTCGATCACCACCCCGGCGCCCGAGGGGAAGAAGCGGATCACCCTCTCGCGAATGGAGCCATCCGACTCGCGCATCCGGCCGCGAACCAGCAGCATCTCGATCCCCAGCCCTCGAGTCGAGGGGCCGAGGCGGCTCACCATCGGCTCCATCTCGGCCGGGGTCAGCTCGATCACCGGCCACGCGTAGAGCAGCACCCGGTTCCACTGCGGTCGCCGGCTCGGCTTGCGGTGCGCCTGGAAGTGGCGAATCCCGCCGAGGGCGTGGAAGAGCATACGCTCGAACTCAGGCAGCGAGGTGACCCGTCCACCCGGATCGCGAACGGGAGTGAGATCGCGAACCTCGGCTAGGGCGAAAAGCCGCTCCTCCTCGGGGTTCTCTCGAGCCTTGCCGAGGACCAGGTAGACGTCCTCCGCGGGCGAAGGCAATCGCTCGAGCGTGAAGTTGGCCAGCCGCTTGAGGTGGAGGCGTTCGGCCATTTCGGGGTGCACGCCGCGCAGCAGCTCGTCCTCGGTCATGCCGGACTCGGCGCGCCGGTAGGTGAAGATGTCCACGGCGGACATGCCGCGCCCGCGACCGGGCTCGGCGATCGCGAAGACGACCCGGTCGACGTTCGCGGGCGGATCGGCGTCGGCGAGGATCGATGCGAGTCGCTCAGCCAGCGCCGTCTGATCGGGGGGCTCGCGCTCGTAATCGGCGTAGAAGTCGGCCACCAGCCGCTCGCCCTTGGGGAGGGAGGCGGCATGGCGCGCGAGGGCGGTCACCGCGGCCGGGAGGCCTTTCAGCGTGACGTAGGCGGTCGCCAGACGACGGCGGCCACCGTCCTGGGGGTGGGTTGCCGTGAGCAAGGACTCTCCCTCGCGCTCGTGCTCCTCGAAACCCTCCAGGGCGTGCCTGCGGTAGTAGCGCCGGGTCATCACCTCGAGCAGCACCCGGCGGAGCGAGGGCGCGGCGGCTCGCAGACGCTCGCTCAGCATCGGGGCCAGCGGCCGCGGACAATCGACCAGCGCCTTGATCAGCTTGGCCCTGCCGTCGGCCTCGGGGTCCGCGGCCAGCTCCGCCAGCTGCGCTTCGGCTTCGCGGTAAGCCGCCGCCGTGGCAGCCTCGATCACCGGCTGATCGAAGTACCGGAGGCGGATCTCGCGGGACAGGTCGGCAATGATGCGATCGCGCCCTTCGGCGGCGGCCGTGAGGCGATCCAGCAGCTCGCGGAAGTCCGCCCCGATCTGCCCGGAGAGCGCCTCGACCTGCTCGAGCCGGCGATCCAGGAGGGCGACAATGGCGAGCCGCACCTGCTCGGCGCGCTGCTGCGCCAGGAACAGCCGATAGCAAGCCTCCTCGAGCTCCGGCGACCTGTCCTGTCCCTCGATCCCGTAGTGGGAGAGACCTCGCCCCAACAGGCCGACGAACTGATCGGGCAACCCCTCCGCCTCGGGGTCCAACGAGCGCAGATAGGCGTTCAGGTGCTCGCGGGGGCTGAGCAGCGGCTCGGCGTCCAGGCCGGACTCGTCGTGCGCAGGCCTGCTCAGGGCCTGGACGTCCGCGTACACGGAGAGCAGCCGGTGCTCCTCCGGGACGAGGCCGAGGTCGTAGGCTGGGGGATCGCCGGAGGCCCACTGCAGATCCGCCAAGATCCGGTCGACCTCGCCGGGCTGGCCGTCGTAGCCCAGGACCAGCCATTCGAGTCGCCGCAGCTTGTCGCGGCAGAAGGTCTCCCGGTCGGCGCTGACCTGGTCGCCGATCGGGAGCTGGACCCGCGGGGTACCGCCCGACGCCGATTCGCCGGTGTCGAGTGGCTCGATCCGGAGCAGCGGCTCCTCGGCGCCCACCTGGACGTTGGGACCGACGATCACCTCGCGGACGCGGCCCGAGACGGGGGCGGTCAGCGAGGACTCCATCTTCATGATCTCGATCACGGCGACCACGTCCCCCGCCGCCACCTCCTCCCCCGGCTCGACCGGGATAGAGACCACGACCGCCGGCGCCGGGTTGCGCACCAGCCCGCCGTCGTCGCGCGAGATCCGATGAGCGACCCCGTCCACCTCGATCAGCAGGTCGGTCCCCTGGCTCGAGGTGACGACCCGGAACCCGTGCCCGCCCAGCCACAGCCACCGCTCGTGAGGGTTCAGGCGCTCGGTATTCACCTCGACCGAGATACCGTCGAGGGTCACGCGGTAGAGGCTTGGACCGGTCTCGCTGATCGCGACCCGGTAGCGCTGGCCGGAATAGCGCAGCTCTATCTCGCGTCGGGCGGGGGCCTGGCTCTCTGGGCGCCCTCGGCGAGCGAGTGCGTAGAAGGTGGCGCGATCCACGGCGGTCTGCTCGTCGGCGAAGTGCACCGCCGCGGCGACGAGAGCGACCTCTGCGTGACGGACCGCGGTCGTCTCCCCGCGGAGCTGCAGCCGGTCGAGCCAGCCGGTGTCGATCTCCCCGGCGCGAAGCTCCGGGCGGGCGAGCAGGTCGAGCAGAAAGGCCACGTTGGTGGTGCCGCCCTCGAGCACGATCGTGGTCTCGGCGAGCGCGCGGCGCAGGCGGGCGAGCGCCTCGTCGCGGTCCCTCCCCCAGGCGATCAGCTAGGCGATCATCGAGTCGAACTGGGCCGGGATCGAATCGCCCTCGGACACTCCGGCATCGATCCTGATTCCCGGTCCGCCGGGGAAGCGGAGCAACGCGATCCGTCCGGGCGCCGGGATGAAGCCGAGCGCCGGATCCTCGGCGTTGATCCGGGCCTCGATCGCGTGACCCACAGGGGTCGGTGGGTCGCCCTCGAGGCGCCCGCCCGCCGCGACCTCGAGCTGGAGCTTGACCAGATCCACCCCCGTCGTCGCCTCGGTGACCGGATGCTCGACCTGCAACCGGGTGTTCACCTCCATGAACGAGAGCAGGTCCTGGTCGGTCTGGTAGAGGAACTCGACTGTCGCCGCGCCCCGATAGCCCGCCTCCAGGGCGAGCCGGACCGCCGCATCACCCAGCTCTCGCTCGCGATCGGCGGAGAGCACCGGGCTTCGCGACTCCTCGATCACCTTCTGGTTTCGACGCTGGAGGCTGCAGTCGCGGATGCCGACCGCCCAGGCGCTCCCCTGCCCGTCGGCGATCAGCTGCACCTCGACGTGGCGCGCCGGCTCGATCAGCTTCTCGAGCAGCACGGAGTCATCCCCGAAGGCGTTGCGAGCCTCGCTGCGGGCGCTCTCCAGCGCCGCGGGGAGCTGCTCCGGCCCGTCCACGCGGCGGATGCCGCGGCCGCCGCCGCCGGCGGCCGCCTTGATCAACAGCGGATAGCCGATGCGCTCCGCATGCTCGCGCGCCTCGGCGACGGTCTCGACGGCGCCGCCGCTCCACGGCGCAACGGGCAGGCCGACCTTCTCCGCCAGCCGCTTGGCCTCGACCTTGTCCCCGAGCAGCCGCATCGCGCTCGATTTCGGGCCGACGAAGACGATCCCCAGCCGCGCACAGAGCTCCGCGAACTCCGGTTGCTCCGCGACGAAGCCCCAGCCGACCCAGGCCGCATCGGCCTTCGTCGAGGCGAGCGCCCTCTCGAGGGCGGCGAAGTCCAGGTAGCCGCTCTGCTGCTCAACGCCATCACCCCCTGCGCCGGCGCCGTCGTCGAGGCAGTAGGCCTCGTCGGCCTCCCGGACGAACATCGCCTGGCGCTCGGGTTCGGTGTAGAGCGCGATCACGGTGATCGGACGCTCCAACCCCTGATTGAGCTCGCGCACCGCGCGGATCGCGCGCATCGCTGCCTCGCCGCGGTTGACGATCGCGAGCCGGTGGAACGAGCGCTCCAACTGGGGCCGCCTAGCTCATCGCCGAGCGGATCGGCTCGAGCGCCTCGGCATCCAGTGCGCCGGGCAGCTCGATGGTGCGATAGCCCTCGAGCAGGACCCTGACATGGCCCTTCTCGTCGACCACTCGGGCGTCGATCGCCGATCCGTCCTCCCGCGGGCGGACAACCGCGAAGAGCTTGCCCGGCGCGTCCGCATCCGCGTACCGGATGAGCCGGTCCACGTGGGTGGGCAGTGCCATCCGTCCGCGGGTGCCGAGCTCCCACACCCCCGCCGTCTGGAAGCACAGCTCGATCAGCCGGGGCGCGGCCACCATGGGCTCGCCCGCCGGCTCATGGTCCGGCGGCAGGTCGGTGGCGAGCCGTCCGAGCACCTCGCCGTCGTGCC
Organism: Solirubrobacterales bacterium; assembly: GCA_036377415.1. Classification (GTDB taxonomy): domain Bacteria; phylum Actinomycetota; class Thermoleophilia; order Solirubrobacterales; family 70-9; genus DASUPK01. The sequence continues at coordinate 2,314 of DASUYK010000034.1, read as the reverse complement.
GCCAGGCCCGCTCGAGCACCCGGTAGGCGGGGCCGTGGAAGTAGATCTCGTAGATCGACTCGGGGCCGACGCCGCCGTCCTCGGTGGCCTCGCCGGGGGCATCCTCCCCCTCCGGCGGCTGGGGCAACTCCGGCGCGAGGACCGCCCGACCGGTGAAGTGGACGGTCCGCTGCTCGCCCTGCGGCAGCGAGCGGGTGCCGAGGAGCCTGCAGTCAGCGATCAGCGTGTTCCCGCTTCCGCCGCGGTGCAGCACCTGCAGCTCCAGGGCGCGAGGCTCGTCGCGGTAGAACTTGAATGGGGCGCTGAGCTCGACGTCCTCGAGCGCGGTCACCTGCCAGCCGGGCAGCAGCGCGGCCGACGCCTCCGCGAATGCCTCGATCCCCATCACTCCCGGCAGCACGGGCGTGCCCTCGATCCGGTGATCGTCGAGGAAGGCCTGATCGGTCGGGTCGAGCTCGGTCAGCACCTTGAACCCATCGCTCGAGCTGAACCCGGCGACCCTGCCGGTCATCGGGCCCTGATGGTCGTGGATCGCCTCAGTCGCGGCCTCAGGGTCGAGCCCGCCGGTGGGATGACGCTCCTCGACCAACATCCCGAGCGCCCCGGCGACAAGGACCTCGGTCCCCGGCCCCGCAGCGGTGAGTTCCCGGCGCACCACCGGCACGCCCTCCTTCGGCGGAAGCATGTCGATGCCGGCCATCTCCATCACCTTCGGGATCGATCCGCGGGTGGCCATGCCGATCTCGGCCCAGGCGGTCCAGTCGATCGCCACACCGTGCACCCCGTCGCTGCGCAGCCGAGAGATGCTCTTGCAGAGCAGGTCGTTGGCGGCCGCGTAGTCGGTCTGGCCGGCGTTCCCGAATCGACCAGCGATCGAACTGAAGATGACGGCGGCACCGACGCCGACGTCCCCGAGCGCGTTCAGGAGGTTGAACCACCCGTTGACCTTGACGTCGAAGACGAGGTCGAACTCCGACTGCGGCTTGTCCGGCAGGAAGTGGCTCACCTCGAGGCCGGCGCAGTGGATCACCGCGTCCACGCGGCCGCTGTCCCTGAGCACGTCCTTGACCGCTGCGGAGACCTGGTCCGGATCGGTGAGGTCCGCCTGGTGCCAGTAGGCCTTGCCGCCGGCCTCGCGGACCGCTTCGAGCGCGTCCAGCGCCGCGCGGCCGCGCTCGATCCGGGACAGCTCGCGCTCAACGAGTTTCGGGGTCGGGCGCTCGCCCCGCTCCTTGATCCGCTCGGCGAGCTCGCGCTTCAGGCCATCGCGATCGGAGGCGAAGCGAGCCAGGTCCGGGTCGGCCGGATCCGGCTCCGCGACGAGGTCGAGGAGGTGGAAGCTGCCGCCGGACGCCGCCGCCAGGTCGGCGGTGATCGCCGAGACGATGCTCCCGGCGGCGCCCGTGACGCAGAAGACGGTCTCGGCTCCCAGCGCTCGATCCGGGTCGGGCTCCGCTGGGCGCTCCACCAGGCCCACGGACCAGCGAAGCCCCGCGGCGTGGCCGACCTCGACCACTCCGGGGTCGTGCAGGGTCTCCTCGATCAGGACGTCGGCGAGCGCCGCGGTCTTCCGGCTCGGAGGGAAGTCCACGGCCTTGACGAGCGCGTCGGGGCGCTCGCGCGCGAGCGACTTGACGAATCCGGTCACCGCGCCGCCCATCGCCGAGGTCGCGCCGGCGGCGTCGTAGCCGTGCCGGCCGCCCAGGCGGCTGCCGGCGACCAGGAAGGTGCCCTCCCCGTCGATCTGCTCGGCGAGCTCGCGCATCGCGACGGCCAGCAGCTTCACCCGGACGCGCAGCCCCTCGGCCCAGGCCTCGAAATCGAGCTCTGCCACGGGCGGCTCCGCGTCGAGGGCGGGCAGCCAGTAGACGCCCTGCACGGGCCCGTCCGCCGTCCAGCCCTCGATCTGACGTTCGATGTCCCCGCCCTGGGAATCCACCGTCAGCACGTCGACCCCGAGCTTTCGCAGCTTCTTCTCGAGCGCCCTGGCCACCCCGCCGGTGTCGGGCATGACGATCACGCGGCTGCCGGCTTCCAGTGAGATTCCCGCCCGGACGCAGTGCTCCAGCGCCGGACGCACCACGGGCACCGGGACCCGGCGCGGGAACCGCCTCGGCTCCTCCCCTGCGGCCTGATCAGCGGGCGCGCGCTGATCGGCGGTCTCCGACTCACCCTCGGCGCCGCCCGCCCGCTCGCGGACGAAGGCGACCACGTGGTTGAGCGTCGGGTAGTCGCGCAGCTTGAGCTTGTCGTCGAAGGGGATCCCGTAGGCCTCGCGGATCGCGGCGAAGACCTCGGCCTGCTTCACCGTGTC
>DASUYK010000033.1:0-23643 GCA_036377415.1 Solirubrobacterales bacterium | reverse complement strand
AGCCCCGACGGCCTGGAGCTCGACCTCGAGCCGACCGAGGACATTCTCGCGGGGCTGTCCGCCCGCCGGCGCGAGGATCAGACGATCATCGGCTTCGCCGCCGAGACCGACGCCGGCGTGGAGCGCGCCAGAGAGAAGCTGGCCCGGAAAGGGGCCGACGCGATCGTCTTCAACGACGTTTCGCGCGCCGAGATCGGCTTCGAGAGCTCCGAGAACGAGGTCATGGTCGTCGAGCGCGACGGAGAGCACCACGTCCCGCTCGCCTCGAAGGAGCAGATCGCGGATGCGATCCTCGACCGTGTGGAGGCGCTGCGGGCACGACGGGGTATCCGTCACACCTGAGGGGCGTTCGCGGCGCCTCGTACACTGACCCCATGGCCCAGCAGCACCAGGACGAATCCCTGTACACGCTCTACCGGCGCGGTATGGAACTTCTCGAGGACGGGTCCTTCGAGGAGGCGACGGTGCCGCTCAAGGAGGCTGCGAGGCAGGCCCCCGAGAAGAGCTCGGTCCGCGAGGCCCTCGGCCGTGCCCTCTTCCGCAGCCGCCACTACGCCGAGGCGGCTACCGAGTTCGAGGCGGTCGTCGAGACCCATCCGGTGAACGACTATGCGCACTTCTGCCTCGGCCGGGCGCTGACCAAGACGGGGGAGACCCGGCGCGCCCGCCATCACCTGGCGCTCGCCTCCAACCTGCGTCCCGACCGGCGCGACTACCGGATCTACAGAGAGCGTCTAGCGGCCGCCAGCGGCTGATCGGGCATTGAGGGCGCTGGTCCAGCGCGTCAGCCAGGCGGCTGTCGACGTCGAGGGGGAGAGGGTCGCCCAGATCGGGCCCGGCCTCCTGGTGCTTCTTGGGGTGTCACGCGAGGACACCGAGGCCGAAGCCGATCGGCTCGCGGAGAAGGTCCGGGCGCTTCGGATCTTCGACGACGCCGATGGCCGGATGAACGAGCCGCTCGGCGACCGGGAGGTCCTCTGCGTCAGCCAGTTCACGCTGTACGGAGACACCCGCAAGGGCAGCAGGCCGAGCTACGTCCAGGCCGCTCCTGGCGAGCAGGCCGAGCCACTGTATGACCGCTTCTGCGAGCGGCTCGAGGCGAGGAAGGGAATCTTCGGCGCCTGCATGGGAGTCGCCCTCATCAACGATGGGCCGGTGACGGTGATGCTCGAGGTGTGAGGGGCGTGAGCCTTGGCGCGTGCGATGCCCAGGGCTATACTCGGCAAGAACTTTTTTCGCACCCGAATCCCGTGTGTCGAAAGGTGGGCGAGCGCCCGCCTTTTTTTGGGCCACGAACAGGACACAGAGGACCGAGATGGACAAGGAGCTTCAGCAACTTCAGGAGACGATCGAGTCGAGACTTCGCGACGCGGAGCCGGGCGTCGAGCTGCTCGCGCTGGAGCGGCCGGCGTCCGAGCGGCTGCGGCTCGTGATCGACAGTGACGAGGGAGTCGACATCGCGCTCTGCGAGCGGGTCACGGGCTCGCTTCGCGATCTGCTCGAGGCCTGGTCGCTGGAGGTGTCCTCACCGGGCCCGGAACGTCCATTGACCAAGCCCGAGCACTTCCGGCGTTTCCTCGGAAACAGGATTCGGGTGAAGACCAGCGAGGAGATCGCCGGACGTCGCAGCTTCACCGGCACCCTGACCGCCGCCGACGAGGAGCGCGTCAGCGTCGAGGCTCCCGACGGTGCGGTGACCATTCCAATGCAGAGCGTCCGCCGTTCAAATCTTGTCCCCGAGGAGGTCGCATGACTCAGGAGATCGTCGATGCCGTGAGGATGCTCGAGCAGGAGAAGGGGATCGCGGCGGACACCCTGATGGACGCCCTTCAGGACGCGCTCCTCTCGGCCTACAAGAAGACACCGGGCGCCGCGAAGTACGCGAAGGTCGAACTCGATCACTCGACCGCTGACTTCCGGGTCTTCGAGCTGATCGTCCCCGAGGACCTCGAGAAGCGCCTGCTCGACGAGCAATTCGAGGAGCAGATCCAGGCGGCCGAGGCGGCCGAGGCCGCCGGCGAGCCGATCCCGGAGATCGAGATCAACAGGCCGGCGGTCGATCCGGAGACCGGCGAGCGGCGCGAGGCGGAGGAGCCCGAGGTCGAGCTCGATCGCCTCGGGCCCTACATGGACCAGATCAGGACCCGCGACGTGACCCCTGAGGACTTCGGGCGGATCGCGGCCCAGACCGCGAAGCAGGTGATCCTCCAGCGGATCCGCGAGGCGGAGCGGGGGATGATGTTCGAGGAGTACAAGGACCGCGTCGGCGAGCTCGTCACCGGGATCATCCAGCAGTCCGACAACCGCTACACGCTGGTCCAGCTCCGCGAGCGGGTCGAGGCGCTGCTGCCTCGCTCGGAGCAGGTCTACAACGAGCGCTACGACCACGGAATGCGGGTGAAGGCCGTGATCACGGACGTGTCGGCCGACACCAAGGGACCGAGCATCGTGGTCTCCCGCCGTAACCCGGAGCTGATCAAGAAGCTGTTCGAGCTCGAGGTTCCCGAGATCGCCGACAAGCTGGTCGAGATCACCGGGGTCGCCCGCGAGCCGGGCTGGCGCTCGAAGATCGCTGTCGTCTCCCATGCCGACGGAGTCGACCCGGTCGGTGCCTGCGTCGGCCCGCGCGGCTCGCGCGTCCGGATGGTCGTCTCCGAGCTGCGTGGCGAGAAGATCGACATCATCCCCTACAACGACGAGCCCGCCCGATTCGTCGCCAAGGCGCTCTCGCCGGCTCGCGTGCGTGAGGTGCTGGTCGACGACGAGACGAAGGAGGCGACGGTGATCGTTCCCGACGACCAACTCTCGCTGGCGATCGGGCGCGACGGGCAGAACGCCCGCCTCGCGGCGCGTCTCACCGGCTGGAAGGTCGACATCACCTCCGAGACGGAGTTCGCCCAGCAGGAGGAGGACATCGAGTACGAGGGCGAGGAGGCGGCCGACGGGCGCTGCATGGCCGTGATGACGACCGGGCGGCGGTGCCCCAACGCCGTCGTCCAGGGGTCGCAGTTCTGCGGCCTGCCGCAGCACCAGGCTCTGGCGCGCTTCAGCACCAACCAGGTAGCGGTCCTCGGCCCGCTCAGCGACGAGGAGGTCGCGACTCTGGCCGACGGGTCAGACGAGGGCGCCGTGAAGGCGATCGCCGAGAAGGCAGAGAGCCAGTTCGACGAGTCCGCCGAGATCGAGGAGCCGGCCGAGGAGGAAGAGGCCGAGCCCGCCGAGGAGGCGCCCGAGGCGGAGGGCGAGGGATCGCCCGGGGCCGAGTCGACCGAAGAGGAGCCCGCGCCAAAGGAGGCTGAGGCCTCCGAGGACGGCGGCGAACCCGAAGAGGATTCGGCGGCCACAAAGAGCGCCGCCGGATCATCCGAGGAGCAGGACACCGAGTAGACCAATGGCAAAGAAGCGCGTACACGAAATCGCCAAGGCCCAGGGCATGACCAGCAAGGACCTCCTCGCTGCGCTCAAGGCCGCCGGCGTCGAGGCGAAGGCGGCTCAGTCGAGCGTCGAGGAATCGGACGCGCTTGCCGCGCTCAAGGGATCCGGCGACGGTTCAGGCGGCGGAGCCGCCACGAAGACCAAGGCCGCTCCGGCCCAGAAGAGCGCGCCAAAGGCCGAAACGGCGCCGCAGAAGGCCCCCCAGGGTGATGGTGCGCCACAGGCCGCCCCGGAGAAGGCAGCCGATGGAGCCTCCAAGCCGACCGGTGCGAAGGCGGGGCCCAAGCGCCGCCGCCGCGTCGTGATCGACTCGCAGGCTTCGCGCCGGGACCACATCGCCAAGACCCAGCCGCCGCCCAGGCCGCCGCGCCGGCGTGGCGGCCGTCGCCGACGGCCCCTGCTCGAGGAGCCGAGCGACAAGGAGCTGAAGCAGCCCGAGGAGCAGCCGGCGATCAAGGTCAACTCCGGCGCCACCGTCCGAGAGGTCGCCGAGAGCCTCGGGCTGTCTGCGGCGGAGGTGATCAAGGCCCTGATGAAGGAGGGCGAGATGGCGACGCTCACCCAGACTCTCACCGACGAGTCGGTCGCGTCGATCGCGAAGGAGTTCGATCGCAAGATCGAGATCGTCACCGCCGCCGAGGAGGAGGTCGAGTCTCCCGTCGTCGCGGAGGACGACGAGAAGGACCTGGTCGAGCGCCCGCCCGTCGTCACCGTGATGGGCCATGTCGACCACGGAAAGACCTCGCTGCTCGACGCGATTCGTCAGACCCAGGTCGCCGCCGGCGAGGCGGGCGGCATCACTCAGCACATCGGCGCCTACCAGGTTCAGCACGACGGCAAGACACTCACCTTCCTCGACACTCCCGGCCACGAGGCGTTCACGGCGATGCGGGCCCGGGGCGCCAAGGTCACCGACGTCGCGGTGATCGTCGTCGCGGCGGACGACGGCGTGATGCCACAGACCGTGGAAGCGATCGATCACGCCCGGGCGGCCGGCGTCCCGATCCTGGTCGCCGTCAACAAGATCGACAAGGAGGGCGCCGACCCGAATCGCGTCCGCACCGAGCTGGCCCAGCACGAGCTGAACCCGGAGGATTGGGGCGGCGATACGGTGTACGCGGACGTCTCCGCGAAGACCAAGGACGGCCTCGACAACCTGCTCGAGATGATCCTGCTGGTCACCGACCTGGAGGAGCTAGGCGCGAATCCGAACGCGTCGGCCTCGGGAACGGTGGTCGAGTCGCGCCTCGACCCGGGCCGCGGGCCCGTCACCGGCGTGCTCGTCCAGCGGGGCACCCTGCGAGTCGGTGACGCCGTCGTCGCGGGGCCGGTCTGGGGCAAGGTCCGCGCGATGCTGGACGACAAGGGCGAGCGCGTCGAGGACGCGACCCCCGGAATGCCGGTCGAGGTGCTCGGTTTCGACGGTGTCTGCGAGGCCGGCGAGCACGTCCAGGTGGTCGAGAACGAGCGAAAGGCCCGCGCCCTCGCGCAGGAGCGCGAGACCCGTCTGAAGACCGAGCAGCTGGCCCGCCGCCAGGCTCGAAAGTTCACCCTGGAGGAGGTCTTCCAGCGCGCCAGCGAGGGCCAGCTCAAGGAGCTCAACATCGTGCTCAAGGCCGACGTCTCCGGCTCCCTGGAGGCGCTCGAGGACGAGATCGCCAAGGTCCCGCAGGAGCAGGTCGCGGTCAACATCATTCACGCGCAGACGGGGGGGATCAACGAGTCCGACGTGATGCTCGCGTCGGCGTCCGAAGCGGTGATCATCGGCTTCAACGTGAGGCCGCTCGCGGAGGCCCGCCGCGCCGCCGACCGCGAGGGCATCGACATCCGCACCTATACGGTGATCTACAAGGTCACCGAGGACCTTCGCGCCGCGATGGAGGGCTTGCTCGAACCGGAGGAGGTCGAGGAGGCCCTCGGCCAGGCCGAGGTCAAGCAGACCTTCAAGGCGTCGCGCGTCGGGACGATCGCCGGCTGTCTCGTCACCGACGGGAAGGTCAGCCGCACCGCGGGCGTCCGCCTCGTCCGGGACGGAACGATCGTCTGGAGCGGAAAGGTCGGCTCGCTCCGCCGGTTCAAGGACGACGTCGCCGAGGTGGACGAGGGACAGGAGTGCGGAATCGTGCTCGAGGGCTTCGCCGACATCAAGGAGGGCGACGTGCTCGAGTTCTTCGAGACCAAGCAGATCGAGAAGACCCTGGAGTAGCGCCGGAATCGGGCTACCGTTCCGGTCGTGGGCGCGTTCGTGGAGCTGATCGAGGTTCGGCTTCACTTCGGTGAAGTCCAGGATCTGAAGGGCAAGCGCAAGCTCGTCAAGTCGCTGAAGGACGGGATCCGCCAGCGCTTCGGCGCCTCGGTCGCGGAGGTGGAGGGCCATGACAAGTGGCAGCGTTCGACCCTGCTCTGCGCCCTGGTCGGAGACGGCGAGGTCTCGGACCGCGCGGACGGGCTCGTCCGCTACGTCGAGAGTCGCTGTCCCGACGGTTGCTCGTTCGAACGCGACGTGCTCAGCCTTCGCGACATTCGCGGCTGACGGACATCCCCCCGATAGAGGGGAGAGCCGGTCGCCCGTTGATTGGCTGTTATCGTCGCCGGTGAGATGCCGACAGCCCGGATGCGGCGCGTCAACGAGGCGATCAGAGAGATTCTCGGCGATGCGATCACGGCCGAGCTCAAGGACCCGAGAATCGGATTCGTGACTGTCACTGAAGTGGACACCTCTCCTGACTTGCGATCGGCGCGCGTGTACGTCAGCGTCCTCGGCGACCAGTCCGAACGCGAGCGGACCCTGGAGGGTCTCAGGTCGTCCCACGGGTTCCTTCAGGGCAGGATCGCGGCCGCGACCCACATGAAGCGGACGCCGACCCTGACCTTCGAGTACGACGAGAGCATTGATCGCGGAGCCCGCATCGCTCGCCTCCTCGACGAATGAGCGACGGGGCGAAGCTCGTGGGAAGCGAACTGGACCTCGTCGCGGAGGAGATCAAGGCGGGCGACCGATTCCTGCTCACCACCCACGAGAACCCGGACGGGGACGCGCTCGGGTCGCTGCTCGCCATGCACCGCATCCTCGGCACCCTGGGCAAGGACTCGGTGATGTTCCTGGCCGCGAAGGAGTTCCCGCTGCCCGTCGAGTACCGGTTCCTGCCGCTGGAGGAGGTCTTCCACGAGCCGCCCGCCGACATCGCGGACCGGACCGTGATGTTCCTGGACTGCGGGAACATCGACCGGATGCCGCTCGGCTTTCTCCGGGACGGCTCGCACAAGGTGATCAACATCGATCACCACCACGACAACACGCGCTTCGGCACGGTCAACCTGATCGACGTGAACGCATCCTGCACGGCGGAGATCGTGTACGACCTGGCGGGGCTGCTCGGCGTGGAGATGACGCCGGAGCTCGCCAACGCGCTCTACGTCGCCCTCGTCACCGACACGGGGAAGTTCATGTACGAGAACACCGACGAGCGCTCCCACCGGATGGCCGCCGGTCTGATCGAGGCCGGCGTTCAGGTGAACGAGATCTACCGGCGGCTGTATGAGCACGCTCCGCTCGAGAAGCTGAAGCTGCTCGCGCGGGCGCTGAAGAGGGTCGAGCTGCGCGACGAAGGGCGTCTTTCGGTCACATACATCTCGACCGACGACTACAGCTCCACCGGGGCGAGCGAGGCGCTCACGGAGGGCGTGATCGACCACCTCCGGACGATCGACGGCACCGTCGTGGCCGCCGTAGTCCGGGACCAGACCGAGAGCGGGCGCGCCGCACGCAAGGTCAGCATGCGCTCGACGGACGGAAGCGTCGACGTCTCCGCGATCGCACGGGTGTACGGCGGCGGCGGTCATCGGCGCGCCGCCGGATTCGGCACCGATCTCACCTACGAGCAGGTGGTGGACATCCTGATCGGGGAGATCGACGCTCAGCTCTCCGCCTAGGCGGATGCGGGGGGGAGCTCCGACCCCCGCCGGGGGCCTTCTGGTCGACAAGCCGGCCGGGGTCACCTCCCACGACGTCGTCGCCCAGGTGAGACGCGAGCAAGGAGGCAAGGTCGGCCACGCGGGGACCCTGGATCCGTTCGCGACCGGACTGCTGATCGTCCTCCTCGGGCGCGCGACCAGGCTGCAGCGGTTCCTCCTGGAGCTCCCGAAGACCTACCTCGCCGTGGCGCGCCTCGGCTGGCGCTCCTCCACGGGTGACCCCGACGGCGAGCTGACCGAGACGGGTCGAGTGCCCGATCGCCTCGAGCTCCCAACGGGGAAGATCGAGCAGACAGTCCCGATGACCTCCGCGGTCAAGGTCGACGGTGAGCGCCTCTACCGCAAGGCCCATCGGGGGGAGACCGTGGACACGCCCACCCGGCGGGTCACCGTCCACCGCGCCGAGCTGGTCGAGAGCGACCGGGGCCGCGCCACGTTCGAGCTCGAGTGCTCGTCGGGGACGTACATCCGCACCCTTGTCGAGACGCTCGGCGACGCGTACTGCGAGTCGCTTCGCCGGATCGCGATCGGCGAGCTCAGGGTCCCGGACAGCGCTCCCCGCGAGGTTGCGGTCGAGGAGCTGATGTCGTTCCTGCCGGAGGTCGAGCTGGATTCGGTGGCCGCGGAGCGGGTCGGTCACGGCGCTTCCGTCGCGGGTGGCGAGACGGTGGCGGGGCGTGTCAGGCTCACTTACGGGGGGCGCCTGATGGCGGTGGCCCGCCCGGATGGAGAGAATCTGCGCCCGGAGGTGGTGTTGGTCTGACGATCAAGGTCACACAGCTGCCCGACGCCGGCCCCCGCGATCGCCACGTCGCGATCGGGGTGTTCGACGGGGTCCACAAGGGCCATCAGGCCGTGATCGACGGCGCCGACACCGTGCTCACGTTCGATCCCCACCCGCTGAGCGTGATCCATCCCGAGGCGGCTCCGAAGCTGATCATGGCCTTCGACGTGAAGCGGGACGTGATCGATGGGCTCGGGGTCGACGAGCTCGTCGTGATCCCATTCAACGAGGAGTTCATGAAGATCCCCGCCGAGGAGTTCGTCTCGGACATCCTGATCGGGCGACTCGGGGCGCGGAAGGTCTCCGTCGGGGAGAACTTCCGTTTCGGCGCCAGAGCGCAGGGCGATCCGGGGATGCTCGCCTTCCACGAGGAGTTCGAGACCCGGGTCGTCCCCCTGATCGAGGTGGACGGCGAGACCGTGTCCTCGACCAGGGTCCGCGCGCTCGTCGCCGCGGGTGAGGTGGATGCCGCGATGCGGTGCCTCGGCGCCCCGTTCATGCTCGAGGGCAGGGTCGTGGAGGGCGACCAGCGCGGGCGCGAGCTCGGTTTTCCGACGGCGAATCTGGTCCCGGACGGCCGGCTTGTCGTGCCGGGGCATGGCGTGTACGCGGCATTCGCAAACGGGCGCCCCGCCGCCGTCAACGTCGGCGTGCGACCGACCTTCGAGACCGGGCGCGGGCTGCTGATCGAGTCCTATCTGATCGACTACGACGGCGATCTATACGGTCAGAACCTGCGGGTTGCCTTCGTCAGCAGGCTGCGGGGGGAGCGCCGGTTCCCGAGCACGAACGAGCTGATCGCCCAGATGAGGTGTGACGTCGCGGAGGCCCGCGAGATCTGCACGCGGTACGAGAGTCTCGGCGGGTGATCGCAGCCGGCTTCGCCAGATGACGGCGGCTGCTCCGCTTCGCGTCCGCCGCCACCTATCGACGCTACCCTGTTTCGTCCGATGCCGCTGACGAAGGACCGCAAGCAGGAGCTGATCGGCAAGTACGGCCGGTCCGGCGAGGACACCGGCTCAGCCGAGGTCCAGGTGGCGCTGCTCACCGAGCGGATCAACGAGCTCACCGAGCACCTGCGTACCCACAGCAAGGACCACCACTCCCGCCGTGGGCTTCTGAAGATGGTCGGCAAGCGCCGGCGGATTCTCCGCTACCTGGAGAGCAGCGACCTGGAGCGCTACCGCTCGCTGGTCGCCGAGCTGGGGCTGCGGCGCTAAGCCCAGGGCCACACCGAGTGCTCGAGGCAGGAACGAAGGCCCCTGAGTTCTCGTTGCCGGATCACGCCGGGAGCGAGGTTTCGCTCTCGGACTTCGTCGGAACTCGCCTCGTGCTGGTGTTCTATCCGCTCGATTTCAGCCCCGCATGCACGGACCAGCTCAGCCTCTACCAGGAGGTGCTGGACGAGATCACCTCGCAGGGGGCGGCCCTCGTCGGAATCAGCGTCGACTCCTCGTGGTGCCACCGGGCGTTCAGGAAGCAGCTCAATCTGACCATCCCCTTGCTCTCCGACTTCAACCCGAAGGGCGAGGTCTCGCGTGCCTACGGCGCCTGGATCGAGGAGGTCGGACACGCCGGTCGGTCGCTCGTCCTGATCGACACCGACGGCGTGGTGCGCTGGTCGCACTCCTCCCCGACGCCCGCCGCGATCCCTGGGGCGAACCTGATCTTCGACGCGCTCGCCGCAACTTCTGCTTAGCTGCGCGGTTTGAATCGATCCATGAGGCGCCTGCTGCCCCTTCTGATCGCCGCCATGGCCGCGACGCCGGTGCTGCTCGCCGGCCCGGCGAGCGCCGTCGGCCCCATCCACGGAGGCTATGACCGGCCGACCCGGCTGCTCGAGAGAGCCTTCAAGATCGCCCTGTTCGAGCGGTCCGGGAGGGAGGACGGTTGCTACCCCGCTCCCGCCGCGCTTCCGAAGCTCTTCCAGGAGCACGGGAACCTGAAGACGGCCGTGGTCAGGGGCTTCGGCGGAGTGCGACGCGCGGGCGTCGTCCACGTGCTGAAGAAGGGGACCAACTGCAATCGGCTGATGCTCGCTACCCCGGCGAGGGGGAAGACCTACGTGCTCGACTCGGTGCGTGGGCCGGTGTACGTGAGAGGGGGGAAGAAGAAGGTGGTGGATGTCGGCCGGCTCGGGAAGCTGAGCGGCTTCGTCCTCGTCACCAAGGAGTACCGGATGAGCACGCCCGACGCGGTCGAGCGGCTCGAGATCCTCTGTCCGGGGGGGCGCTTCCCGCTCGGCGGCGGAATGATCATCGGGACGCCCCTCGGACCCGACGGCGAGGGCATCTACCCGCACTCCTACGAGCGTCTCGGGGCGCAGCGCGGCTGGCACGTGAGCGCGGTGCTGATCGATCCGAGCAACGCGACTACCGCGACCCACCGCGTGTCGATCGAGGCCCTCTGCGCCCGCGGGATCACGGGCGAGGCGATCGGCCCGCGCAAGACCGTCTTCCTCAAGTCGGGTCAGACGAAGTCCGTCACCGTCCGGTGCCCCGCGAAGACCTTCCTGGTCTCCGGCGGCTTTCAGCGGACGAACTTCCGGACCCCGGGAGGCAACTACATCACCGAGTCCCGAGCCGTCGGCTCGAAGGCCTGGCGGGTGAGCGGCCGCGCGTTCGGGGACTTCGGCGGCGAGCTCACCGCGATGGCCTACTGCGTTCGGCACAAGGGCCGGATCCTGACCGAGGTCTCCGGCTCCACCGCGCTCGCCGCCGGGCAGTCGGCGACGGCGACGACGCCGCCCTGCCCGGAGGGGCGGCGGCTGGTCACGGGCGGATTCAGCGCCGACGGCTCCCCGAATGCATTCTTCGCGGGCAGCTCGCTCAACCCGGATGGCACTACCTCCGCGACCGGCTTCGGCTACTTCGGGCCCGCTCCAAGCTTCACCGCGTACGGATACTGCGCTCGGGCGTAGTCCGCTCTTCGCTCCCCGACCGGCGTCCAGGTAGCTTCCGCCCGATGGGCGAGCTGACCAGCTCCGCGATCCCTCCGATCGGCCCCGACGACCACGTCGACGGGGAGGGGCCGGTGGCCATTGTCTACGCCGATCTCGGCTGCCCGTACTGCGCCTCGGTATGGGCGAGGATCAGGAGGCTCGGGCTCCGGCTCTGCTTCAGGCACTTCCCGATGGCGTCCAAGCACCCGCGCGCTCCCGCCCTCCACGCCGCCGCGGAGGCGGCGGGCCGCCAAGGGGCGTTCTGGGAGATGTGCGACTCTCTGTACGCGGACCGGGGGCGCGTCGACGATCCCCACCTATGGGAGCGGGCGGAGCGCTTCGGGCTCGATCTCGAGCGGTTCCAGGAGGACCGGCGCTCGGACGGTGTCCGGGACCGAATCGAGCGCGACTTCGTCAGCGGGGTCCGGGCCGGAGTCGCCGGGACGCCGACCGCATTCGTCGAGGGGAAACCCGTGAAGGGCGAGCTGATCGAGTCCCTGGCCGCGATCGCCCGCCGGTCGGGTTTCGCCAGCGGCGGGCCGCGAGCCGGTGGCCGCTAACATCGCCGCGACAGAGAACGACAGTTCTTAAAGCGAAAGCGGCCGCCAACCGGGCGGCTGGAAGGGATGTACGACATATGAGCATGTTTGACGTGACCCGCGTCTCGGTGGATGTAGGCGGGGAGGAGATCTCCTTCGAGACCGGAAAGCTCGCCCGGCAGGCGAGCGGCGCGACCGTCGTTCGCTGCGGCGACACGATGGTCCTCTGCACGGCCACCGCGGGAAATGACCGCGACGTCGATTTCCTCCCCCTCACGGTGGACGTGGAGGAGAAGCACTACGCCGCGGGCAAGATCCCCGGGTCCTTCTTCCGCCGCGAGGCGAGGGCGGGCGAGAAGGCGACGCTGACCGCGCGCATGATCGACCGCCCCCTGCGCCCGCTGTTCCCGAAGGGATGGCACCGCGAGACCCAGCTCGTGTCCCAGCCGATCTCGGTGGACCACCTCCACCCCTACGACATCCTCGCGATGAACGGCGCATCCGCGGCGCTCGCGATCTCGGAGATCCCCGTCGCCCATCACGTGGGCGCGGTCCGGATCGGAAAGCTGGACGGAGACTTCGTCGTCAACCCGGCCGAGGAGGCCCTCGAGGATCTCGACATGGACCTGATCGTCTCGGGCACCGAGGAGGCGATCCTGATGGTCGAGGCCGGCGCCGACGGCGTCACCGAGGCAGAGATCCTCGATGCCCTCGACATCGCCCATTCGGAGATCAAGAAGCTCTGCGGCGCGATGGAGGAGCTCCGCCAGAAGGCCGGGAAGGAAAAGATCGAGACCGAGGCGCCGAGGGTCGACGAGGAGCTGTACGCGTCGATCCAGGGCTCGCACGGCGCGAAGCTCGACGAGGCCACTCAGGTCGAGGGGAAGCTCGAGCGCCAGGAGGCGATCGACGCCGTCGAGGCTGCGGTGGTCGAGCAGTACGCGCCGTCCGGCGAGGACGTCGAGGCCGACCGCGAGCGGATGGGCGAGGTGAAGGCCGCCTTCGCGAAGCTCGAGAAGGACACCATCCGCCGCCGGATCGCGATCGACAAGAAGCGCCCGGACGGCCGCGCCCAGGACGAGATCCGGCCGATCGAGACCGAAGTTGACGTCGCCCCCCGCGTCCACGGCTCGGCTCTGTTCACCCGCGGCGAGACGCAGATCCTCTCGAGCGTCGCGCTCGGGACGACCCGCATGGACATGAAGGTCGACAACCTCGGCCTCCAGGAGACAAAGCGGTTCTGGCACCACTACAACTTCCCGCCGTTCTCGGTGGGGGAGGCAGGGTTCATGCGAGGTCCGAAGCGCCGCGACATCGGGCACGGCGCGCTCGCCGAGCGCGCCCTGGAGGCGACGATCCCGCGGGAGGAGGAGTTCCCGTACGTGGTCCGAGTGGTCTCGGACACGCTCGAGTCGAACGGCTCCTCCTCGATGGGCTCGGTCTGCGCGTCGTCGATGGCACTGCAGGCCGCGGGCGTCCCGGTGACCGCGCCGGTCGCGGGCGTCGCGATGGGTCTGATCAAGGAGGGCGACGACTACGTCGTCCTCACCGACATCGCCGGCGTCGAGGACCATCTGGGCGACATGGACTTCAAGGTCGCCGGGACCGCCGAGGGGATCACGGCGCTCCAGATGGACATCAAGATCACCGGCGTCACCTTCGACATCCTGCGTGACGCGCTCGATCAGGCCCACAAGGGCCGTCAGTTCATCCTCGACAAGATGTCCGATGCGATCGAGGGCCCGCGCGAGCAGCTGTCTGTGTTCGCCCCGCGGATTACCTCGATCCAGATCGACCCAGACAAGATCGGCGCCCTGATCGGCAAGGGTGGCGAGACTATCCGCGCCCTCTCGGAGGAGTTCGAGGCCGAGATCGACGTCGACGACGACGGCACCGTGAGGGTCTACGCCCCGACCGGCCAGCTGGTCGAGGCCTGCGTCGAGCGGATCACCTCGATGACCAAGGACGTCGAGGTCGGCGACAAGTTCAAGGGCAAGGTCGTGAAGACCACCAACTTCGGGGCCTTCGTCGAGCTGACGAAGGGCACGGACGGGCTGCTTCACATCTCGAACGTGAAGCCCGGCGAGCGCGTCGGAACCGTCGAGGACGTCCTCAACCAGGGCGACGAAATCGAGGTCACCGCGGTCGAGGTCGACAAGGAGCGGGGCCGGATCGGCCTGCGCCTCTCCGATGATCCCGACGTCGAGGGCAAGTCGGCCGCGGAGCTCGCCGGCGTCGGGACCGGCGATCCCGGCCCGCCGCGGCGCCGCGATGGCGGCGGTGGCGGCGCCCGCCGGCGTGAGCGCGACGGGGGCGGACGCCGCCGCGAGCGCGACGGCGGTGGCCGGGGGCGCGGCTAACCGACCAGGTGACCGCGCCAGCCGCTCAGGTAACCGAGCTCGACTCGGGCATCCGGGTCGTCACCGAGGCCGTTCCGTCGGTGCGCTCGGTCGCCCTCGGACTCTGGGTGAGGACGGGCTCCAGGGACGAGACGCCGGCGCAGGCCGGCGTCTCGCATTTCCTCGAGCACCTTCTCTTCAAGGGCACGAAGCGCCACTCCGCGATTGAGATCGCCGAGATCTTCGACGGTCTCGGCGCCGCCGTGAACGCGGCCACCGGGAAGGAGTCGACCAACCTCTATGCCAGGTTCCTCGACACCCACACCGAGGAGGCCTTCGACCTGCTCTCGGAGATGCTGCTCGGACCGACGTATCCGGAGATCGACTCCGAGCGCGAGGTCGTCCTCGAGGAGATCGCGATGTACGAGGACGAGCCTCAGGACAAGGTGCATGACGTGCTCGACCACGCGATATTCGGAGGGCACCCCCTCGGCAGGAGGGTGCTCGGGGAGGCCGAGGTGATCAGCTCGATCCCGGTCCCCGATATCGACGCGTATCACCGGGCGCGCTACACGGGCGCCACGATCGTCGTTGCCGCGGCGGGCAACGTCGACCACGAGAAGGTCGTTGACCTCACCCGCCGGCACGTGGAGCCACCGGCCGCGGCCGGGAATGGAACATCCGTCGAGGTCCCGAAGATCAAGGGCGCCCGGATCGGCTTCCAGGAGAAGGACACGGAGCAGTTCCACATCTGCTTCGGCGGTCCCGGGATCGATCGGGCGGACGACCGCCGCTACGCGCTGAGCGTCCTCGACGCCGTCTTCGGAGGATCCACCTCGTCGCGTCTGTTCCGCGAGGTCCGGGAGAAGCGCGGGCTCGCTTACGCCGTCGGCTCCTACACCCAGCAGTACCTCGACAGTGGCCTGATCGGCCTCTACGTCGGGACGCGCGAGGACAATGTCGAGGAGGCGTGCGGGATCATCGGCCGTGAGCTAGCCTCGGTGAGCGCCGACGGGATCAACGACGACGAGCTCGCTCGGGCGAAGGAGCACGTGAAGGGAAGGATGGTCCTCTCGTCCGAGTCGACCGCCGCGAGGATGGCGAGGATCGGAAAGGCGGTGCTGTTCGACACGCCGCTGCTCACACTCGACGAAGTCCTCGAGCAGGTGGACGCGGTAAGCGGTGACGACGTCGCCGAGCTCGCCCGCGAGCTGTACGACCCGGCCTCGCTCTCCGCCGCCGCGATCGCACCGAGTGAGGATCGCTTCCGGGCGGCGCTTGCGCCGGTCAGCGAGGCCCTGGCGGCCGCGTAGGTTCGGCGGCGTCCCCTGTCGCCGCCGATTGCGCGGGCCGCTGGTGGCGAAGCCGTCCAAATAAGATCGCTTCATGGCGGAGCCGATCAAGGTCGTCGTCTCAGGCGCCGCGGGGCGGATGGGGGAGACCACGTGCGAGGCGGTCGAGGGCGCCGAGGGCATGGAGCTCTTCGGACGCGCGGACCCCGCGCTCGGCACCTCGGTGAACGACGTCCTGGAGGGCGCCGACGTGATGGTCGACTTCACGACGCCGGATGCCGCCCCGGCGAACGTCTCCGACGCGATCGAAGCCGGGGTCCATGCAGTCGTCGGGAGCACCGGGTTCGACCTGGGCGAGCTGCGCGCAACCGTCGAGCGCGCGGACAGCAAGGCGAACTGCTTCATCGCCCCGAACTTCGCGATCGGCGCGGTCTTGATGATGGAGCTGTCGAAGCAGGTCGCGCCGCACATGCCCGAATGCGAGATCGTCGAGCTGCACCACGACCGGAAGCAGGACGCGCCCTCCGGGACCGCGAAGCGGACGGCGGAGCTGATCCGCGCGGCCGGCGGGAACGTCCATGAGCCGATCCACTCGGTCCGCCTGCCGGGCCTGGTCGCCCACCAGGAGGTCACCTTCGGCGGCGAGGGCCAGACGCTGACGATCCGCCACGACTCGATCGACCGGGTGAGCTTCATGCCGGGCGTGCTGCTCGCGGTCCGGAAGGTGGCAGGACTGCCGGAGCGGTTCGTCGTCGGGCTGGAGAGTCTGCTCTGACCGGTACCCTCAGCCGATGCCCGCGATCGCAGGGGTAATCACAGCGATGGTCACGCCGTTCGCCGAGGACCGCTCGGTGGACGAGGGGACGGCGCGAAAGCTGGCGCGCCACCTGATCGACCACGGCTCTCACGGCCTGGTCATTGCCGGGACGACCGGCGAGTCCCCGACGCTTGAAGACGAAGAGAAGCTCTCGCTGCTCCGCGCGGTCCGGGAGGAGGTCGGGCAGGACGTCCTCCTGATCTGCGGCACCGGATCGAACGACACGAGGCACTCCGAGCGGCTCTCGGCCGCGGCCGCTGACTCCGGCGCGGATGCCGTCTTGGCGGTCACGCCGTACTACAACAAACCGAACCGGGCCGGAATCCTCGCCCACTACGAGGCGGTGGCACGCGCGGCCGGGATCCCGGTGATCCTCTACAACATTCCCTCCCGTGTGGTCGTGAACGTTCCTCCGGACCTGCTCGCGGAGCTGGCGCGGATCGAGAACGTGGTCGCCGTCAAGCAGGCGAACGACGAAGACCTTCAGCCGATCGAAGGTCTCAGGGTGCTGGCCGGCAACGACGGGACGTTCCTGCGAACGCTCGAGATGGGCGAGCCGGGCGGGATCCTGGTCGCGTCTCACATCGTCGGACGAGAGATGAGGGAGATCTACGACGCGGTGGCGGCGGGCGAGGTCGAGCGTGCCCGCGAGATCGACCAGAAGCTGCGGCCGCTCTACGCGGTCCTCGGCCGGACCAACCCGATCCCGGTGAAGGCCGGGCTCGAGATGCTGGGGATCTGCTCCGCGCGGGCGCGGCTTCCGATCACCGAGGCGGACGGCGAGCAGACGGCCGAGGTGCGGCAAGCCCTCGAGGCGCAGGGCCTGCTCGCCGGGAGCGCAGCGTAGGTTTGAGCTCCGAGGTTCGGATTCTTCCCCTGGGCGGCCTCGGGGAGGTCGGCAAGAACATGACCGCCGTCGAGCGCGGCGGCCGAATCGTGATCGTCGACACGGGCCTGATGTTTCCGACGGCCGACATGCTCGGGATCGATCTGGTTCTGCCCGACTTCTCCTCGCTGCGCGACCGCGCCGACGACATCGAGGCGATCGTCCTCACCCACGGGCACGAAGACCACGTCGGCGCGCTGCCTTATGTGCTGCGCGAGATCGGCGTCCCGCCGGTGATCTATGGCGGCATGCTCACGATCGGGATGGTCCGATCCAAGCTCGACGAGCACAAGCTGCGCGAGGTCCCGCTCCAGGAGCTGCCCCCGGGCGAGCGGGTGGCGGCGGGGCCGTTCGAGATAGAGCTCGTCCACCTGGCGCACTCGATCCCCGATGCGCGCGCCGTGGCCCTGCATACGGATCTCGGAACCGTCCTGGTGACCGGCGACTACAAGTTCGATCAGACGCCCGTCGACGGCATCCCCTCCGATGTCTCCCGGCTCGCCGAGCTCGGACGGGAGGGCGTGATCTGCCTCTGCGGAGACTCGACAAACGCGGATCGTCCCGGTGTCGCCCCGTCCGAATCGAGCGTCGGACCGGCCCTGCTCGAGGTGTTCGGCCGCTGCTCCGGGAGGATCGTCGTCACCTCCTTCGCCTCCAACGTCCACCGGGTCCAGCAGGTGATCGACGCGGCCGCCGAGCTCGACCGCCGCGTCGCGCTGGTCGGGCGCTCGATGCGGAAGAACTTCAACATCGCCTCCAACCTCGGGATCGCCTCGGCCCCGGAGGGGCTGTTCATCTCGCCGAAGGAGATCGAGGACTTTCCCGACGAGAAGGTCGTCGTGATCTCGACCGGCAGCCAGGGCGAGCCGCTCTCGGCGCTCAGGCGGATGGCCCATCGCGACCACCCCGACGTCGAGCTTCACTCGGGCGACACGGTGATCTTCTCGGCCACCCCGATCCCCGGGAACGAGCGGTCGGTGAACGAGACGATCGACCGCATCTTCCAGATCGGCGCCCAGGTGGTGACCGCGGCCGATGCGCCCATCCACGCGTCCGGCCATGGATGGCAGGAGGAGCTGAAGCTGATGCTCAACCTGACCAAGCCTCGAAACGTCTTCCCCTTCCACGGTGACCACAAGCGGCTGAAGCTCCACGGCGACCTGGCCGAGTCGGTCGGGGTCGACCCGGACCGGGTGTTCAAGGGCCGGAACGGGCTCGCCCTGGAGATCGACGAGTCGGGCGCCAGCTTCGGCGAGGACTTCCACGCGAGCATGATCTTCGTCGACGGGGTCTCGGTCGGAGAGCCCGACGAGTTCGCCCTGCGCGACCGCCGCAAGCTCTCGGACGACGGCGTCTTCATCGTCGTCGCGACGATCTCGTCCGACGACGGCTCCCAGGTCGCCGACCCGGAGGTGATCTTCCGGGGCGTCCCGTTCGCGGACGATGCGGACGGGCTGCGCGACGAGCTCCGCGACGTGGTCGGCGAGACGCTCGCCGAGGCGGCAGAGGAGCAGATCAGGGAGGTCTCGCTCCTCCAGCAGGATCTGCACGACGACATCGCGGAGTTCGTCTACGAGAAGCTCCGGCGCCGCCCGCTCATCCTCCCGGTGGTGGTCGAGGTCTAGAAAGAGGAGGCCCCCGGGGGCCGAGGGAGGGCGACCCCCGGGGGCGATGCGTCGGCCGTTATCGGGCCTCAGCGTTGTTCGCCGGGGGTGTGGGGTTGCAGCCCCGGCGAGAGTGTCTCGTCCTGGAGCAAATCTACGCCGCGAGTATGAACGTTCCTTAAAGCTTCGCCGAGGTTCCGCGCAATTTGCGCTCGGGCACCCTCTCAAGCGGCAGACGGACCGCGAACCGAGCTCCGCCACTTGGACTCCGGCCGGCATCGACGGAGCCGCCATGGGATTCGGCCACGGCCCGAACAATCGCCAACCCGAGTCCACTGCCTCCGCCACTCGCGGTGTCGGACGGTCCCTCGCCGCGGACGAACCGATCGAAGACCTGACCCTCCATCCCGCCGGGAATGCCGGGGCCGTCGTCGAGGACCTGGAGCACCGCCTGGTCGCCCTCGCGGCGCGCGATCAGCTCGACGCTTGCTCCCTCGGGAGTGTGCCGGACGGCGTTCTCCAGCAGGTTGCGAACGAGGCGGTGAAGCTCGTCGGGGTTCGCGCGGAGGGGAAGCTGCCCCTCGAGTTCGCTGCGGATCTCTCGTTCGCCGGCGAGCGGCTCTATCTCCTCGAGCGCCTCCGCCGCGATCCGCGCCAGGTCGACCTCGGTCCGGGCGATCCGCCTGCCGGCGTCGGCCCGGGCGAGCAGGAGCAGGTCGGAGACGAGCCCCGACATCCGCCTGGTGGAGGAGAGCGCCGACTCCAGCGCCTGACGGTCGTCAGCCGTCCCGGCTCCCGTCGCCTGGAGCAGCTCGAGGTTCGCCTGGATGCTCGTGAGGGGGGTCCTCAGCTCGTGCGAGGCGTCGGCGACGAACTCGCGCTGGCGCTCGAGGGACTGCTCGCGCTCGGAGCGCGCCTCGTCGAGCGCCTGGAGCATTCCGTCCATGGTCCGGGCGAGCTCGCCGACCTCATCGTCCGCGGCCGGCACCGGGATCCGGTCGCGCGGGTCCCTGGTGCTGGTGATCTTCCTTGCGAGCGCGGTCAGCGCCTTGATTGGGCGCATCGCCCGATCGGCGACCGCGAGCCCGGCGAGAAGTGCCAGCAGGGTTCCGCCGACGACCCCGGCGCCGAGGAAGAACCAAAGCCTCGCGACGGTGTCGTTGACGTCATCGGAGGGGCGCG
Source organism: Solirubrobacterales bacterium (assembly GCA_036377415.1). Taxonomy (GTDB): domain Bacteria; phylum Actinomycetota; class Thermoleophilia; order Solirubrobacterales; family 70-9; genus DASUPK01. The sequence goes on along the minus strand of DASUYK010000033.1, from coordinate 3,849 downwards.
CGTACTGAACGAACGCTGGGTCCGAGTCCGACTTGGTGATCGGCTCGGTTGCAACCATCAAATCCCCGACGTCCCGAGTGCCGCTGCTGGGGGGTCCGAGCTGGGCATCGGGATCGGTACCGGCGATCGGGCGGCCGAATTGGTCGAGTACCTTGATCACCGCGTCGTCCGGCAGCGCGAAGTCCCGCAGGCGGGGGCTCGAGACCACGGGGCCGAGGACCGGATCGCTCTGGACGCTCGTCTCGGCGGCGAGAGCCCGGGCCGCACCGTGAAGGTCGTGCCTGAAGTCGCTTCGGATCCGCTCGCCGACGACATTGCCGAGGACGAGCGCGAAGCAGACCAGGATCACCAGCGTCAGACCGGCGGTTGTGATGGCGATCCGCCAGCGGACCGGGATGCGCTCGAAGAGGGGGACGGTGCGGCGGCTGATCCGCCTCACGCCGCTGCCTTCAGCACGTAGCCGGCGCCGCGCTTGGTGTGAAGCATCCGCGACTCGCCGCCGGATTCGAGCTTGCGGCGGAGATTCGAGATGAAGACGTCGATCGTGTTGGTCTGCTCGAACGGGTCGTATCCCCAAACGTCCTCGAGCAGCTGCTCGCGGGAGACGACGAGTTTCTGGTTGCGGGCGAGGTACTCGAGCAGCTCGAACTCGCGGTTGGTGAGCTCGATCTCGCGGTCGCCGCGCTTCACCTCGCGGGTATCCGGATTGAGCTGGAGATCACCGACGACCAGCGAGGCGCTCCCCCGGGGTGGGCGGCGTCGAAGGAGGGCCCTGATCCTGGCGAGCAGCTCGGCGCGCTCGAAGGGCTTCGGCAGGTAGTCGTCCGCACCGCTATCGAGCCCCTTGACCCGCTCCTCGGTCTCGGTGCGGGCGGTCAGGATCAGGATCGGGACGTCGCTCTCGGCCCGGAGGCGCCGGCAGACCTCGATGCCGTCGAGCCGGGGGAGGCCCAAGTCGAGGACGACCAGATCAGGGGCGAACTGCTCCGCCGCGGTGAGCGCCTCGGCGCCGTCGCCGGCGCTGCGGACGTCGTGGCCCTCGGCGCGCAGCGAGCGCCGCAGCACGTCGGCGATCGACTCGTCGTCCTCGACGACGAGGACGCGTCCGGTGGCTGTCGCCTGTTCAGGCATCGCCTCAAGGGTAGAGGCGACCCGTTCAACTGCATCGGTTTCTTGAGGTGCGCTTTAAGGGATCACGATCGGGAACCGCCGCCGGTCGCCGTGGTTGCGGTGAGGGCGAGAGTCGCGGTGTCGAGGACCGGCGCACCGATCCGCCAGGCGTGAGTCGGGCGGCCTTCACGCCTGGCGCATGCGTGGGGGTTGCAGGGGTGTTCCCACCCACGTCGAAGCTTGGGCGGATGCTTGCAGACCGCATTTTCGGTGCGCCGGACCGCCGTGATCCGCCCAGGCGCAAGAGGCAGCCTGCCCGCTCGCCAAAGCGGCGAGGGGGCGCGCGCCATCGAGCCCGTTCGCGCGGGCGTGGGCGGACGTCTCCCGAGGTGCTGCAGCGCCGTCTGGATCTGGCGGGGATCGCCTGCATCGGGCTGGCCGTCTATCTCGGCTACGTCATCTACCTCGGCTGGAACGGCGGCGCGGTGGGCAATGGGTCGGAATCCGCGCTCTCCTACGCCGTCGGAGCCGGGTCGGTCATCGCGCCGGTGGCGTTTGGCCTCGGGGGCTTGGCGCTGATCCTTCGGCCGTTCCTGCCGTCCCCTCGATCGATCGCGGTCGGCGTGGTCGCAATCGCCTGCGCCGTCCTGCTCGCGTTCGCGGCGCAGACCGCTGGCCTCGGTCCCGACACGGCCCGACCGGGTCTCTTCGACCCGAACTTCTTCCCGGAGCACGGCGGCGCTATCGGGGAGGTCCTCTACTGGGCGACGACCACTCTTTTTCAGCGAATCGGCGCCCACATCATCGCGATCCTGCTGCTGGTGTCCGGGTTGCTCCTGATCTGGGGACGCTCGCTCTCCGACCTGATCTCGGCGGGGCACCGGGGGTTCGACCGGGCGAAGCGCGGCACCGTCGGGTTCGCGACAGCGGTCAAGGAGAGCAGGATCAAGACCGACCCCGACCTGATCGACACCGCCCCTGCCGACACCGAGCCGGTCTTCGGTCCGCCGGAGCCTCTCGCCGAGGGCGACAGCGACCTCCACGTGCTGGCCGGCGATCGAGCCGACGGGACGGCGAAGGAGGGATCGAGCGTGTCCAACTTCGACGAGGCGGTTCGGCTCGCCGACGAGTCGGACACCGAGGACATCGCCGTGTACGAGGGCGATGGGGGGGAGGGCGACGGACCCGATCAAGATTCGCCCGACGAAGGGGCGAAGGAGCCCGAGATCACCCCGATGGGGGAGAGGCGCGGGGGGGTCACCGAATCCGAGGAGCTCGACTACGAGCCGCCGAATCCGGAGCTCGTCCTCGAGCGCGGCAAGCCCGAGAAGGCACCCGACATCAAGGATCACGAGGAGACCGGCCGCACTCTGCTCGGGACGCTCGGCGACTTCGGCGTCGAGGCGCGGATCGTGGGCATGGTGAGCGGTCCACACGTGACCCGCTACGAGCTCAAGCTGGCGCCTGGCACCAAGGTCTCCAAGATCACCCAGCTCAAGGACGATCTGGCCTACGCACTCGCCTCGACCGACATCCGCATCCTCGCCCCGATTCCGGGCAAGCAGGCGGTGGGCGTGGAGGTGCCGAACCAGCGCCGCCGCCTGGTCCGGCTCGGAGACATCTACGGTGGCCGTCCGCAGGGATCCTCGCCCCTGGTGGCATGGCTGGGCAAGGACATCGGCGGCAGCGCCGTCTGGACCGACCTGCAGAAGATGCCGCACGCCCTGATCGCGGGCACCACCGGGTCCGGCAAATCCGGCAGCATCAACGCGATCCTCAGCTCGATTCTGCTCCACGCATCGCCCAACGAAGTGCGGATGGTGCTGGTCGATCCGAAGCGTGTCGAGCTCAACTATTACGAGCGGATCCCGCACCTGCTGACCCCGGTCGTCACCTCGCCGAGGCTCGCCGCGAACGTGCTCAACAACCTGATCGCCGAGATGGAAAGCCGTTATGGGGTGATGGAGAAGGCCCGGGCCCGCAACCTCGCCGAGCTGAACCGGGTTCGCGAGCGGGACGGGGAGGCCCCGCTACCCCACATCCTCTGTGTGATCGACGAGCTCGCCGACCTGATGATGATCGCCCCGGCCGAGGTCGAGGACGCGATCATCCGCCTCGCTCAGAAGTCCCGTGCTGTCGGCATCCACCTGTTGCTGGCGACGCAGCGTCCCTCGACCGACATCATCACCGGGACGATCAAGGTCAACATCCCCGCCCGGATCGCGTTCGCCGTCTCCTCGCAGGTCGACTCCCGCGTCATCCTCGATCAGGGCGGAGCCGAAACCCTGCTCGGCCAGGGAGACATGCTCTTCCGCCCGGCCGGGACCTCGAAGATGCAGAGGATCCAGGGCGCCTTCGTCACGGAGGGGGAGATTGCGAGGATCACCGAGCATTGGGCCGACCAGGGCGAGCCCGACTTCGCGCACGAGCTGCTCGATGCCGTGGAGCCCCGGTCCGGCGAGGGCGCCGGCGACGACGACTTCGATCCGGATAGTGACGACCTGCTCGACCAGGCGGCGCATCTGGTGGTGGAGAGCGGCACTGCCTCCGTCTCGATGATCCAGCGCCGCCTGCGGGTGGGCTACACCCGCGCCGGGCGCCTGATCGACATGCTCGAGCGCCGCGGGATCATCTCCGGCTACGAGGGTTCGAAGCCGCGTCAGGTGCTCATCTCGCTCGCGGACCTGCCTCGAGTGCTCGGCGAGGGAGAGGCGCCCTCTACACCGGCTGAGGAAGGTG
>DASUYK010000032.1:0-13106 GCA_036377415.1 Solirubrobacterales bacterium | reverse complement strand
CGGCGGAACCGTCAACGACGTGATCCTCGCGGCCGTCGCAGGCGCGCTCGGGCGCTACATGCGAACCCGCGGGCACCCCACGGCGGATCTCGAGCTGCGAGCGATGGTCCCCGTCAGCGTTCGGTCTGCCGAGGAGCGCGGCGCTCTCGGCAACCGCGTGACGACGATGATGGCCCCGCTGCCGGTCTGGTGCGAGGACCCCAGGCGGCGCCTCGACATCGTCAGGAAGTCGATGGGGGACCTGAAGGAGTCGAAGCAGGCGCTCGGTGCCAGCCTCCTCACCCAGCTCGCCGACTTCGCTCCCCCCACGCTCGCCGGCCAGGCCGCGCGCCTCCAGTCGCACCAGCGGTTCTTCAACCTCGTGGTCACCAACGTCCCCGGACCTCAGTTCCCCCTCTATCTGATGGGTCGCCGGATGGAGCGCGTCTTCCCGATGGTGCCACTGGCGAAGAACCAGGGGCTCTGCGTGGGCGTGATGAGCTACGACGGACAGGTCAACTTCGGCCTGATCGGGGACTACGACGGGATGCCCGACCTCGACGACCTGGCCCGCGATCTGGAAGCGTCGATCGGCGAGCTGATCGAGGCCGCCGGCGGACGGCGCGGGATCTTCCGGCGCTTCGTTCCCCGGGCGGAGACCGCCGTACTTGCGCGCCAGAACGGCGACGGAGCCGAGCGGTCCGAGTCAGCCGCCGGCTAGGTCAGTTGGCCGCGGGGTTTCTGGCGGTCTTTCATCCGAGACGAAGTCCCCCCGCTCCTAAGCGAAGGCCGCGGTGAGGCTCGCGCGCTGCGCTCCGTCCCAGACCGGCTCGTCGTAGCGGGCGCGCACCATGCAGCGCCGAAGCAGCGCAAGGTCCTCCTGGCGGGCGATGTCATAGCTCGAGCCCGATGCCGCATCGGGATGGCCGGGATGGGTGGCCCACTCCGTGACCCCGGGCGGAGGATTGCGGATTTCCGGCGGCTCGCCGGGCTCGTTGCTTCGGGTGCGGCCGACCAGCCTGTCGGGCGTATCGATCCCGCGCTCGCGCAGCCATTGGCGGTGGTCGGGGTTGACCGAGCGGACCGGGACTCCGATCTGCTTCGCCATCTGGAACACCGGGGTGGCGAGCTCGGGACGGGCGTGACAGTGATTGTGTCCGTTGAGGAAGCTCGGCCACCGGCCGAAGAGGTCGACGAACCTGTCGAGCTGCACCCGCAGGGCGGTTCGCGCCGGGGCCCCGCTGCGGGGTCCCCATCGACCCTCGAACTCGACATGAAGCCCGATCTCCACCCCGCTCTCGAGCAGCGGCGCCGGCTCGCAGTGCTCTCGTTCGACCATCACGCTCACGCAATCGAGCGCGCCCATCTCCACCGCCTCGAGGATCCCGCGGTTGTAGGACGGCCAGTACCCGTAGTCGTCCCCCGTGATTACGAGCAACCGTCGCTTCTCTTCAGGTGTGGCCGCCATCCCTCCCGCACCATGATTGCCGACGAACGGGTGGCGCGCCAACCGGCTAACGGACCTGATCGATCGCGGCCTCGATCTCCCCCAGGCCGAATCCGTTCAGCGCCTGCTGCCCGTTCGGGCCGGTGACCAGGATCGACGGTGTACCGGTGAAGCCGAGCGACTCGGCGTCGGCGTCGTTGCTGGCGAGGATCTCGTCCCACTGTGGGTTCTCCCGGTCCTCGTTCCACTGATCGATGTCGGGAACCCCTGCGTCCCGCGCGATCCTCTCGAGGAAGTCGTCGGTGACGTAGCCCGCGTTCTCCTCGCCCTGGTTCACGTAGAAGAGCTGGATGAAGTTGAAGAAGCGATCCTGCTCGCCCGCCGCCAGCGCGGCCTTGGACGCGATCTCGGAGTCCGGCCCGATGATGTCCCAGTTGCGGTACTCGTAGGTCGCGGCCCCCGGCCGAACCTGGCTGGAGATCACGTCGGGCAGCACCTGGGTGGCGAACGAAGCGCAGACCGGGCACTGGAGGTCCCCGAATTCGACCACGGAGAGCTCGGCCGATCCCTCACCGAGGATCGTCCCCTCCTGCGGAACCCCCTCGAGCAGCGCTTCGACCTCGGCGGCGCCCTGGACGCTCGAGGGCGCGTCCGAGTCGTCGTCCCCGCCGGACTGGCTGATCACGATCAGCGCGACGATCACTGCGACGGCCGCGAACGCGGCGAGGCTCAGATACTGGATGCGGCGCCTGCGCGCGAGCTGCGCCGCCTCGGACCCCTCGGTCGCCTGCCGCTCCGCCCGCAGACGCTCCCTCTCCTCCTGCCTACCTTCCATGCGGGGACTGTATCGGCGGCGGCGTCAGCTCCGCGCCCGTGTAGGCGAACGCCCGCGCCGCCGCGACCACCAGGGCGAGGGTCATCAGCACCGCGCTCGCCACGCACCACTGGCAGATCGCGTCGATCACGAACAGCTCGAGATAGGTGAGATAGAGGCTGAACCCGACCCCGATCAGGGCGGTCAGGAAGCCGCCGAACCTGCCGACGTCGCCCGGGACGACCGCGGCGACCAGCAGCATCGCGTAACCGACGATCCCGATCACCGCGACGTTGATGCCGGCGAGCTCGGAGTAGCTGCTCTCTGCGACGGTCTCACAGCCTCCGCCCCCGACCAGGCACTTCGGGGATCCGCCTCCCCCCTCCGCGATCGCGATGTAGGTGGCGACGCCGATCCCGGCGATCGCCAGGGCCCCGGCCGCCAGTCTCAGATTGTGTTCGCTCGGCACCCCTCAATGCTATGGATGAACCTCGACCCGCCCGAAATGGCCTCGGTCGCCCCGATCCTTACCGGTATCCGCGTGTTGAGGGTTCTGCGGGTGGAGACGATGTGGGGATCGAAGAACAGGACGATGCTGGTCGGGACGATCGCGCTCGTGGTCGGCCTGGTTGCGCCCGCGGGCGCACACGCCTCGACGGTCACGGTTGCGAACGGCAACACGATCCGGGTGCTCGAGAGCGGCAACGAGACCAACGGGGTGAGCGTGAGCTATGAGGGCGGGATGGATCTGTACACGGTCTCCGACGCTGCCGCCAGCCTCACTCCGAGCGGGACGTGCGTCGCCGTCGATGCCAATACCGCGACCTGCCCGGGCGCGGGGATCACCAGGGTCAGCGTCGACTCGGGCGACCGCGACGACTCGATCGCGCTCGACGACCAGACGATCCCGCTGACGATCACCCAGATACTCGACGGGGGCCCCGCGAACGACGTCGTCGACGGAGCGAACGCCGCGGGCACGCTCCGGGGCGGGTCCGGCAACGACCTGATCACCGGCCGCGGCACCCTGAGCGGCGAATCGGGGAACGACGCGTTGATCGGCTCCCCTGAGGCCGACAACCTGCGCGGCGGTGGCGGCGGGGACGGATTTGGACGGAGGTGACGGGAGCGACGACCTCGATGGCGGCAGCGGCACCGATGCGGTCCTCTATCCCGGCCGCGCCAATCCCGTGAACGTGACGGTCGGATCGGGGAACGACAACGACGGCGGCCCGGAGGACCAGACCGGCGGCAGCCGCGACACCGTCCGCGGGGACGTCGAGGTCGTCGCCGGAACGGTCTCGAACGACGTGCTGATCGGCGACTCGAGCTCCGAGACCCTGATCGGCGGGTCCGGCAACGACCTGATCGCCGGGAATCGCGGCGGCGACACCCTGCTCGGACTGGACGGCGACGACCTGATCTCGGGAGGCGACGGACGGGATACCCTGCGCGGCGCGGCAGGTAACGACCGGCTGCTCGGCGGCCCCGACGTCGACCGACTCGCCGGTGGCCCGAACGACGACTTCCTGAGGGGCAAGAAGGGTTCGGACGTGATGAACGGCAAGAGCGGGGTCGATCGGATCAACGCCAAGGATGGGATCCGCGACAGCAGAATCAGCTGCGGCCCGGGGCCGAACGGCGCCGAGGGCGCGAAGCGGGACCGCAGGCTGGATCCACGGGCACGCTCCTGCTGAGCCAAAGGTGTCGTCCTGCGGCCTGACGATGATGGCCGCGTGCACCGGATCCACTACCGCTTCGGCCTCGTCCTCGGGCTGCTCGTGGTCACGATCGCCTTCTCGCTTGCGGCGCCCGAGGGCGACGGCGCCCGGCTCGTCGCCGTAAGCCTCCAAGCCGCCGTGCTCGTGGCCGCGGTGATCGCGGCCAAGAGGCACCGGTGGGAGATCATCCTGAGCACGCTCGTCGCCCTCGTCGGAATCGCGGGCACGGCGGCGGCGATCGTCGGCACGGATCAGTTCGGCGACGGCTCGGCGGCCGTGATGGCGCTCTTCTACGTGCTGCTGACGCCGCCGGTGATCGTCAGCGGACTGGTCAAGCAGTTCCGCGAGGCGGGCGGGGTGACCCTTCAGACGATGTTCGGCGTGCTCTGCCTATACCTGCTGATCGGGCTGATGTTCGGGGTCGCCTATGCGACGATCGACGAGATCTCCGTTACTGGGTTCTTCACCCAGGGCACGTCTCAGCGGGACGACTTCCTCTACTTCAGTTACTCGACCCTGAGCACCGTCGGGTACGGGGATCTGACCGCGGCAACGGACCTGGGCCGCTCGCTCGCGATAACCGAGGCGCTCTTGGGCCAGCTCTACCTGGTCACCGTGGTCGCGGTGATCGTCAGCAACCTGGGAGCGACGCGGCGGCGAGCCGCCCAACGGGCCGACTAGGGCTCGTCCGGCGCCAGGGCGAGGAGCTGCCAGAAGGGATGCTCACGCGGCGGGACACGCGGCGGCACCCGGCGGTGCTGGCGGTTGCGGGCCCACTCGAGGTAGCCGCGGAGCCGGCGGGAGATCGAGCGCAGAGTCGCCGGGGTCGGCTCGACGACGCTGTGGTCCAGGGCCCAGATCCACGCGTTCGCCTCCGATTCCAGGCGTGGCGCCGAGCGGCCGCGGCCGACCAGGTGGCCGATCTCGTGAAGCGCGATGAAATAGGAGACCTGTCCCCGTACCGGAGGAATCGAGATCTCGAGCCTCCCTCCGCGCCACCGGATCGCCCGCCCTCGAGCCGAGGAGCCGACGAGCTCGATCCCGTGTTCGCGACAGAGGTCCTCGACATGAGCCTCCATCAGCTCGACGCCCCCCCGGCGCCGCGGGGTCCGATCCTGCCTGAACACGGGCGGAATGTAGCCCGCGCCGCGGATGAGTCCATACTCTGATCAGAGGGCGCTCCGCCGAGGAGCACCCGACTGATGACGGTTGACGATGGTTGAGGCGACACACATCCGCCTGGCGCTCGCCCAGATCAATCCAACCGTGGGCGCAGTGGACGAGAACGTCGAGCTCGCCAGGCGGTGGATCGAGCGAGCGAGCGAAGCGGGTGCGCAGCTCGTCGTCCTGCCCGAGCTCTGCATCTCGGGGTATCCGCCGGAGGACCTCCTCCTCCGTGGCGACTTCCTGGCTGCCGTACGCGCGGGCGTCGATGATGTTGCAGCCTCGGTGGACGGGATAGTCGCCGTGGTCGGCTTCCCGGAACGGGCCGCTCGGGAGTACGCCCGATTCCATGATCCGGTCATCGACGCCCCCCTCCCCCCGGCACACAATTCGGTGGCGGTGCTCTCCGATGGCGAGGTGCAGGGGATCTACCGGAAGATGCACCTCCCGAACTACGGGGTCTTCGACGAGCGCCGATATTTCGAGCCCGGAGTGGCCGCGTCGACAGTCGACGTGGACGGCGCCGTCGTCGGTCTGACCGTATGCGAGGACCTCTGGGTCGCGGGATCGCCCGAGGCGGATGAGGCCGCATCAGGTGCGCATGTGATCGTGAACTCCTCCGCGTCGCCGTACCACCGCGGCAAGATCGCGGCCCGCGAAACCATGCTCGCCGCGCGAGCTCACGAGGTGGGTGCGGCAGTAGCCCTGTGTAATACGGTCGGGGGCCAGGACGAGCTCGTGTTCGACGGCAGCAGCGTCGTAATCGCTCCCGACGGCACGACGCTGGCCCGCGCCCGGCAATTCGAGGAGGAGCTCCTGGTCTGTGACCTCCTCTTGCCCGCGCTCGGCGACGCGGCCCGTGACGGCGCGGCGGACGCGCCCCCGCGGCGGGCGCAGGTGCCCGTGCTCGGCGAGCTTCGAAGCGGGGCCCGGCCGAGCGGCCACGTCGAGCCGGATCTCGCGGCTCCCCTGAGCGAGGAGGCCGAGGTCTACGCCGCCCTGACTCTGGGCCTTCGCGACTACGTCAGGAAGAACGGGTTCGGGCACGTCGTGCTGGCGCTATCCGGAGGAATCGACTCGGCCCTCGTCGCCCTGCTTGCGGCCGACGCCCTCAGCCCGGAGCAGGTCAGCGCCGTCGTCATGCCCTCCCCGTACTCCCGGGCCGAGTCGCAGGCCGATGCTCACACGATCGCCGCGAACCTCGGTATCGAATCGATCGAGCTGCCGATTTCCGGGCCGATGCGCGCCTACGCGGAGGCGCTGGCGCCGCGCTTCGAGGGCACCGAGCCGGGGATCGCGGAAGAGAACCTCCAGGCTCGGATCCGCGGCAACCTGGTGATGGCGCTCTCCAACAAGTTCCGCTGGCTGGTCCTGACAACCGGTAACAAAAGCGAGATGTCGGTCGGCTACGCCACCCTCTACGGCGATATGGCGGGCGGCCTGGCGGTGATCAAGGACGTCTTCAAGACCCTCGTCTACCGCCTGGTCGCCTGGAGGAACGAGCGCGAGGGGCGCGAGCTCGTGCCCGCCTCGGTGCTCGAGCGGCCTCCGTCGGCGGAGCTCAAGGCCGACCAGAAGGACGAGGACTCTCTGCCGCCCTACGACCTCCTGGACCGAATCCTCGAGGGATACGTCGAGCGCGACCAGGGTCCCGAGGAGCTGGTCGCCGAGGGGCTGCCGGCGGACGTTGTCGACGAGATCATTCGGCTGGTGGATCGGGCCGAGTACAAGCGCCGCCAGGCCCCGCCATCGATCCGGGTCTCCACGAAGGCGTTCGGGCGAGACCGGCGCCTGCCGATCACGAACCGGTTCGGCTCGATGAGGGCGCTTCCCCGTTAGTCGCGACCCGGTCTCACAGCGATCGTCATCCGCACCAGCGCGCAGAGCCCCCCTTCGTCGTCGCTCAGCTCGACGTCCCAGATCCAGGTGGTGCTTCCCCGCTGACGAGCCCGCGCCACGGCATTGATGTGGCCTTCGAAGATCGGGCGAAGAAAGGTGGCGCTGTTCGCCTGGCCCATCGCGACCATCCCCCGCTCCCGGACCGCCTCGTAGGTGGCGGCGGAGCAGATGCTCTCGGCCAAAGATGCGTAGACGCCTCCGTGCACGATCCCGTACGGCTGTAGATGCTTCGGCGTCACCTCGATCCGCCCCCGAGCATCGTCCGGGTCGAGGTCGATCCACTCGGTTCCGATCCACTCCGCGAAGCCGGAGGGCTCGGTATCGGGCTCACCCATGGCGCGGCACCTTAGTCGCCTCGCGGAGGGGGTGGATACTTGCCCGGTGCGATTTCTGGTCTGGATGGGGATCGAGGAGTGGCTGGCCGAGGCCGCGTCCGTTAACCTGGCCGACACCGGGCTGCGCGCGACCGGCGTGCAGCTGGGGGCCGACCCCGTCCCCTATCGGGTCGCCTACCGCCTCGACGCGACGGACGGGTTCCTAACCCGCGAGCTGGAGGTGACCGCCGCCGGCGAGGAATGGAGGCGTCGCCTGCTGCTTCGACACGACGGCTCCGGCGGATGGCGAGCCGAGTCCGACTCCGATGGAGACGTGCCCGGCGGGAGCTGGGACGGCGAGCTGCCGGACCTGGCCGATGCGCGGGACATCGACCTCGGTTTCTCTCCGCTCACGAACAGCATGCCGATCCTCCGCCACCGCCTGAACCGCAGCGGCTCGCACGACTTCCTGATGGCCTGGGTCTCGGTCCCGGCGCTCCGCGTGCTTGCCTCGCCGCAGCGCTACGAGCACATCCGGACCGCCGACTCCGGAGGGGTCGTCCGCTTTCTCGACGGCGAAAGTGGTTTCTCGGCGGAGCTCGCGCTCGACCGGGACGGGCTGGTCCGCCTGTATCCGCAGCTTGCGCGACGCGTTGAGGCCGGGGAAATGGCTGCAGGCGCGGACTAAACGCGAGTAAGAGCTGCGCCCGTCGCCTGGCGCTCCCCTAGGCTGTTGCGCTCGTGGCACTCACGGATGAACAGCGCGCGATGCTCCAGCTCCTGCTCGAGGGTGGTCAGGGCTATGACGACATCGGATCCCTGCTCGGAATCGGGCCTGCCGAGGTCCGCTCGCGAGCGCGCGCGGCGCTTCGCGAGATGGGCGGGACCGACCCGGACGCGCATGTCGGCATGAGCGACTACCTGCTCGGTCAGGCCGATCCGATCGGGCGCGCCGACGCCGTCCGCCACCTCCAGAGCGACCCGGAGGCCAACGCCCTCGCGGATCGCCTCGTCCAGCAGCTTCGCCTGATCGCCCCGAAGGCGAACCTTCCCGAGATCCCTTCGCCGCGCGGCGGCCGACGCGCCGCTCCCGCGGCTCCCTCACCCATCCCCGAGGCACCGTCGCCCACTCCGGCGGCTCCCCCGGCGCCACCCGCCGCCAAGGGCCCCGGAGTCGCGTCCAGGGTCGCCGGCGCGCTCAGCGGCCTCGGGCGCAATGGCGACAAGAAGCGGCGCACCGAGATCACGGTCGCAGCGGCCGCCGGACTCGCGCTGGTGATCGTCGCGATCGTCCTCCTGTCGGGGTCCGGCGACGACGGCGGAGGCGACTGCACTCCGATCGACACATCACAGGCCGAGCAGGCGGGGATCCCGACGATCAAGCTGGTTGCGACCGGCGCCGCCGCCGAGGCGGACTGCGAGCCGACCGGCCAGATCACGCTCTCCTCGGTTCAGCCGCAGCAGAGCCAGCAGCAGAACCAGCAGCCCCAGTTCGCCCTTCAGATCAATGCCGCAAACCTGGAGCCCACCGGCGACGGCGACGCCTACCTCCTCTGGCTCTACACCTCCGATCAGGAGGCCTTCCCGCTCGGGCGGCAGACCGTGGACGACGACGGGAACCTGACGGGGGCGGTTCCCCTGAACTCCGCTCAGATCCTTCTGCTCACGGCATTCGAGTCGATCCGACTTGCCCGTGCGAGCCAGGCCGAGGTCCAGCAGGTCGAGCAGACTGTGCAGGCTGCCGGCCAGGCCAAGAATGCGACCGGCGTCGTCCCGTTCGCCGGGGTTCCGTCGCTTGAGGGGCCGGTTGCGGAGCTGGGCCTCGACCAGCTCCTCCAGCAGGCCCGGCAGGGGGCCGGCGCGGGCGGCGGACAGGGCGCCGCCCCACAGGGAGACCAGGGGTCCGGCTCCCGGTAGCGCCCGGTTCCCGATGGCGCTGACCGAGGATCAACGCGCGCTGCTTCGCCTGCTTCTCGCCGGTGACGGCTACGAGCAGGTCGCGGAGGTTCTCGGCACGAACACCGCGGAAATTCGCGACAGGGCGCACGGAGCCGCGCAGGCACTCGAACAGGAGGGGGACCGGGAGCTGCCGGCGGCCGCGGTGGCCGAGAGGCTGCATCAGCTCGAGCACGGCGCGGCCGCAGGGCCCACTCCCCCTCCCCACGCCCCCTCCGGCGCCCGGGTTCCGCGGCGCTTTCTCTGGGCGGTGGGGGCAGGCGCGATCGCCGTCCTCGCGCTCGTCCTCGCCCTCACGATGCTCGGCGACGAGGACGAGGACGCGGGCGCCCCAGCAGTCGACCGGGAAGAGGCGGTCACGATCGAGCTCGCTTCCGTCGGTGTCAGCGGCGCGAGCGGCGCGATCACGATCATCCGGCTCGGCGACCAGCCGGCGCTCGACCTCGCGATCCGCGGCCTCGACCCGAGCGGACCGGACGAGACCTACGTGCTCTGGTTCGTCGGCGCCCGGAATCGCAGCCTGCCGGTCGCCTTCCAGGCGGTCGGGCGGGACGGGGAGATCTCGGGCAGGACGCCGATCCCGAACGCGGCGGCCGGCCTGCTGCCGAGCTTCGACACCGCCGAGCTCACCCTGACCGCCAAGCAAGACGCGGCCGCCGCCATCCGGGTCGGCGCCCGAAGCGGCACTCTGCCGGAGCGCGTTGGCCGAGTGGTCCTTCGCGGGGCGCTGCCCCGCTGATCGCTTCTCTCAGGCCCGCGGGAGGAGCTTGCCGGGGTTCATGATCCCGGCCGGGTCGAGCCGCTCCTTGACCGCGCGAAGGGCACCGAGGCCGAGCTCGCCGACCTCGGCAGCCATGTACGGGGCATGGTCGCGGCCGACCGCGTGGTGGTGGGTGATCGTCCCCTCTGACGCGACGATCGCCTCGCAGGCGGCCGTCTTCGCCTCACGCCATTGCTCGAGCTCCCCACCGCGCCGGGCGCGGGCGATGAACGTGAAGTAGAGCGAGGCACCGTCCGCATACGCATGCGAGACGTGGCACATGACGATCGCTCGGTCGCCCAGCGCCCTCCGAAGGGCGATCCCCACCGCGCGGTAGAGCTCGTCCAAGCGGCTCCAGGTGTGCGCCGTCTCGAGCGTCTCAACCAGGGCGCCGAGGTTCATCAGCTCGTCGCGCAGGTAGGGACCCGTGTAGCGAGAGCGCTCCCAGGAGCGGCCTGCCGAGGCGCCGAGCGGGACAGCGCCCCCGCGCCGCAGGCGTCCGCGTGCCAGTGAGCGGCGGCGACCCACCGAGCCCGGCTCGCCCTCCCACCCGCAGATCACGAGGCAGCCGCCGCTCCGGCGGCGCAGCGACAGGTACGCGGCCAGCGCCCGCTTCCGCATCCCCTCCGTGCCGGCGAGGTCGAGTGAGACCCTGGTCTCCTCCTCGTCGGAGAGCCGCAGGACATCGGGTGACTCGTGGCGCTGGGCAAGGTCCCGGACGATCTCGCGCCCCTGCGCGAAGTCCGCGGCGATCCAGCCTTCGTAGACCCGCCGGTGGGGCGCCGGCCTCACCCTGCAGGTCACGTCCGTGATCACCCCCAACGTCCCCTCCGAGCCGATCACGAGCTCACGCAGCGACGGCCCGGCGGCGGTGTGAGGCACCTGCAGCGTGCGAAGCCGGCCCGTCGGCGCGCACAACTCGGTCGCCGTGACGAGGTCGTCGAAGCGCCCATACCCGCTCGATGCCTGCCCCGCGGAGCGTGTGGCCGCGAACCCACCGATCGTCGCCTGCTCGAAGGACTGCGGGAAGTGCCCGAGCGTCACACCCTCGGCGCGGAGCGCGGCCTCCGCCTGCGGGCCGTTGAGGCCGGGACCGAGCCGCGCGGTCAGCGACGTCCGATCGAGCTCGACGTGCCGCAGACGGGCGAGGTCGAGGGAGACGACGCATCGGTGGCCGCCATCGATCGCATCGAGGCCGCCGACCACGCTCGTCCCGCCGCCGTAGGGCACGACCGCGACGCCCTCGCTCGTGCAGGCCGCCAGGACGGCCTCGACTGCGGCCGCGTCCGCGGGTCGCAGGACGGCGTCGGGCGCGGAGTCGATCCTGCCCGAGCGGAGCCTGATCAGGTCCGGGTAGCTGCGACCGGCAGAGCGGCGAAGGCGATCCTCCATCCCCTCCAGGAGCTCCCCCGCCGCGGAGCGGACCCGCTCCGGCACCGGCCGGACGTCGGGCAGCGACACCTGTTCCAAGTCGAAGGGAGCGACCGCGTCACCCGGCTCGATCCCGAGCTCCTCCCGAAGCGCAGCGATCGCAGTCGGCGGCAGCTCGAGCCGGCGGTCGGGATCGCCCCACCCCCACCACTTCATCTCCGCCGTCAATCTCCGGCCGTCGCCTTCTCGAGGCCGCTCAGCGCCTCGGCCAGCGTCCGCCCGATCGCCCGGCGCATCATCGGCGACCCGAGACGCGAGAGCCCGCGCAGGCGCTGGTCGCTCACCAGGGTCACCCTCGAGTCCCCGTTCTCCGGCTCGATCCGGATCTCGGTTCGTGCAGCCCGCAGGAAACGCTCGAAGGGAGTCCCCACCACCGTCTGCTCATAGACGTACTCCTCGCTCGGGGTCGCGGCGACGCACCGGTAGTCGGCGCGTATGCCGCGGCCGTCCTTGGTCTCGAGCACCTGGGTCCAGCTCCTCTCGCCCGGTGTCTCCCCCGTCACGTTCTCGACCCGCCGGGTGCGCGGCCACCAGCGCGGCAGGTGGTGAGGATCCGAGACCACGCTCCAGAGAGCGCTCGCGGGCGCGGCGATCCGGCGCCTCCGCACGACCCGTGCCACGGAACGCGGCTTACTCCTCGCCGGTCAGCTTCCGCAGGTCCCGGACGAGGAGCATGTGCGTGAGGTTGTTGCAGCTCGCGGCGAGGCTCTCGAGGTTCTCGATCGCCTCGCGGCGCGTGTTGTGGTTGGAGGAGCGCAGTCCCGGACCGACGACGGCCTCCAGCAGCACGGCCTCGCGGTCGGCGGCCGTCCGCAGCACCTTCAGGTTGCGGCCGCCGACCCCGAATCGGGCCAACTCCGCGCATGCCTTGACGATCTCGCGGTCGGTGTCGTCGTAGAACTTCCGGCCCTCGATCTGGATTGGCTGCACGAGCCGCCAGTCCTCGAGCTCCTTGATCAACTCACCCCCCACGCCCGTCTGGCCGACGAGTTCCTCCAGGCTGATCCGCGAGCCCCTCCCGGACTCGACGCTCGTCGCCCGACGCAGCGACGCCGCGCCCCCGCGCTCCTCACGCGCCCCTGCGGCGAGCTCCTGGCGGATCACCCGCAGAGGGAGGAACTCGTCTCGCTGCATCCGCAGGATCGTCCGCAGTCGCTCTACGTCGGCCTGGCTATAGAGGCGATAGCCGCCCTGCGTCCGCCGCGGCGAGAGCAGCTTCTGGTCCTCCAGATAGCGGATCTTGGAGATCGAGATGTCCTCGAACTCGCGGCCGAGGATCTTCGCGACCGCACCGATCGTGAGCGCCTTGCGGTCAGAGGGCGCGCCGTCGCCGGACGTGCGCTCGCGGTCGAACTGTGTCGGAGAGGCGTCCATCATCACCTCTCCAGGTAGCTGAGCTTGTACTTGCCGATCTGGATCTCGTCGCCGTCCTGGAGCTGGTGGGACTCGATCCTGCGGCGGTTGACGTAAGTGCCGTTGAGCGATCCGAGATCATCGATGTAGAGCCCGTCCTTGCGGCGCACCAGGAGCGCGTGGTTCCGGGAGACCGTCACGTCATCGAGGAAGACCCCCGCGTCGGGGGTGCGTCCGATCGAGACCCGCTCGTCCTCCAGGGTGAAGC
>DASUYK010000031.1:0-49003 GCA_036377415.1 Solirubrobacterales bacterium | reverse complement strand
CGGCCTTCAGATCGCCGGCCCGGCGTTCAGCGACTCGGCGATGCTCGACGCCGCGCACGCGCTCGAGCGGGCGGTCGCCTTCGAGGGGAGGCCCGGAGGCTGATGCACGCCCAAGCATTCGAGCCGGTGATCGGGCTGGAGATCCACGTCCAGCTGTCGACCCAGACGAAGATGTTCTGCGGCTGCGCCCTCTCCTTCGGCGACGAGCCAAATGTCCACACCTGTCCCGTCTGCCTCGGCCATCCCGGCACCCTGCCGACGGTGAACGAACAGGCGATTCGCTACGCGCTGATGATCGCCGCCGCGCTCGAGTGCGAGGTCGCGCCGCGCTCGATCTTCCACCGGAAGAACTACTTCTATCCGGATCTGCCGAAGGGCTACCAGATCAGCCAGTACGACGAGCCCCTCGCGATCGGCGGGCGGCTCGGCGACGTCAGGATCCACCGCGCGCACCTGGAGGAGGACGCCGCGAAGCTCAACCACATCGGGGAGTCCGGGCGGATCCACGGCTCCGGCGCCTCGCTGGTCGACTTCAACCGCGGCGGGACGCCGCTCGTCGAGATCGTCACCGAGCCCGACCTCCGCTCCGCGGCACAGGCCCGCGAATGGGCACAGCTCCTTCGCACGACGGTCCGCCAGCTCGGGGTCTCCAACGTGAACATGGAGGAGGGGTCCCTGAGAGTCGACGCGAACGTCTCGATCCGTCCGGCGGGCTCGGAGCAGCTCGGCACGAAGACCGAGCTCAAGAACATGAACAGCTTCCGCTTCCTCGAGCGCGGCATCGAGGCGGAGCTCGCGCGCCAGCGGGAGCTGGTGGAGGCTGGGGAGGAGGTCGCGCAGCAGACCCTCCACTTCCATCCGGAGGATGGATCACTCACCCCGCTGCGCTCGAAGGAGTACGCGCACGACTACCGCTACTTCCCGGAGCCCGACCTCGTCCCGGTCGCTCCCACCGAGGAGATGCTCGAGGCGGCGCGCGCAGCGCTCCCGGAGCTGCCCGCGGCGAGGCGCGAGCGCTACCTCTCGGACGTCGGTCTCTCGGAGGAGGCGGCGACCACGCTCGCGTTCCAGGTCGAGTACGGGGAGTACTTCGAGCGGGCGATCGCCGCCACCGATGGGGCGTCGGCCAGGTCGATCGCCAACTGGGTGACCGGGGAGCTGGTCGCGACGCTCCGGCAGGCCGGCGAGGATGATCCGCTCGGGTCGAAGGCGACGCCCGAGGCGCTCGCCGCCCTCGCTGGCCTGGTCGAGGCGAAGACGATCTCGCACGGGGCCGGCAAGCAGGTACTGGCAAAGCTGGTTGCGGACGGGGGGGACCCGGCTGCGATCGTCGAGAGAGAGGGGCTCGCGCAGATCTCGGACTCATCCGAGCTCGAGTCGATCGTCGAGAGGGCGATCGAGGCCGAGGCGGAGGCGGCGGACCAGGTGCGGGGCGGGAACGAGAAGGCGATCGGGCGGATCGTCGGGGCGGTGATGAAGGAGACGAAGGGACGCGCCGACGGCGGGACGGTCACCGAGCTGATCAAGGAGCGTTTGTAACAAGCGGTTACAGGACGCACCTGGCAGCAAACGGTAGGGGCTAGAACTTCCCGTCCGTCAGTGCAGGGGAAACGTGGTGCGGGGGGCCCTCCGCGGGGGGCCTCAGGCGGGACGCTCCTGAAAGTTCTTGTGTCCGTTCTGTGTCCGCTCGCCCGTCGCAAGGGACAGGACGGTGCCGCCCGCGGGCAGCCTGATCGAGGGCGGGTGCCCGCACTTGACGCAACTGACATCCCCATCGGAGTCGCTGAAGACCGCCGGGATCACGCAGCGGCAGCGGCGGGCGGTTGGAGGCTGACCCTCATTCTCGGAGTAGAATCGCAGCCGTTCCGTCCACCATCGCGAGAACCCCTGTGAGGGGCGATCTCGGAAGCGAGCGCCGAGCAGGAGGGGGAGCGTCGCGAGGGAAGGAGCCTCGATGCGCGTATCGAAGCCTCGCAACCGCGCCGCGCTCGCCGTGCTTGGGTTGGCCGCAGCCGCGGTCTTCGTCTTACCCGCAAGCCCGGCCAGCGCCCTCGAGGTCAGCAACGCCTGTCGAAACAGCGTCACGGCGAACAACAGCCAGATCGGGGTTGATACGACCGCGACCGACTCGCCGGACCCGGTGGCGCCGGGTGCCACCGTCACGCTGAGCAACCTCAGCCAGACGGCCAACGTTCCCGGCGCGATCTTCGTCGCCGGCTACAACCTCGGCCTGCTGACGGTGGGGAACAACACGATTCCCGCCACGGTGTCGACGTTCATCGAGGGGACCAACACGGTCGAGGGCGTCCAGCAGACGAACTTCGCCGCCACCTCGATCTCGACGACGATCACCGATCCCGACGGGATTCCGAGCACCGGCAATGAGACGGCCACAGACGGCACGTTCAGCGTGACCTACAACAACCAGACCTGGACCGCCGGCGCCAGCGGGACGATCGAGTTCCGCGAGGACACGCGCACGCCGCTCAGCGTCGCGGCGGGCGCCGAGGTGGGCGGCATCATCATCAGGGCCACGATCGGCGGCTTCCTGAGCGTGCGGTTCGCCTGCAGCCCGGGCACGGTTACCCCACCGGACCCGGGGACGGTCACGTTCATCGACCCGGCGCCGGCGTTCGAGACCACCGTGTTCTGTCTGTCGGTTCCGGGGATCTCGATCGACGATCAGGCTGTGACCGAGGGCGGCGCGGCGACCTTTACGGTCTCGTTCTTCGGCTGCGGAGCCGGCTCCGCGCTGGTCACGGTCGACTTCGCCACCGCCGACGGCACGGCGACCGCCCCCGCCGACTACACGGCGGCCTCGGGGACGCTCACCTTCGCCCCCGGCGTCACCTCGCAGACGGTGACCGTGCAGACCAACGACGACGCCGTCGTTGAGCTAGACGAGACGTTCTTCGTGAACCTCTCGAACCTCACGGGAGGTGGGGAGATCTTCGACGGCATGGGCGTGGGAACGATCCTCAACGTCCCCGTGCCGGTGATCGACGGCACGGGCATCGTGATCGTCAACGGTCCGGTCTCAACGACGAAGACGAGCAAGTCGTTCGTCTTCAAGATGAGCAACATCGGCCTCGTGCCGATCACGGTCGATCCCTCCACCGACGTCAGCGGGAGCGTTGATGTGAACGGGACAACGACCGGCTCGGTCTCGCCGAATCCGGGCACGAAGACGATAGGCCCAGGTGCTTCGACGCGGGTCAAGCTCGTTTGGAGCTACCCCGCCGGGAGTTTGGTCGCGGGCGACACAGTCGTGTTCCACGCGTGCGTGAACCTCGCTGGCGACATCGACACGACAAACGATTGCGACGACGCCACCGTTTCCGCTAAGTAGCGAAGGCAGGCACGGGGCGAAAATCGCCCTCTGCCCACCCATCACGCCATGCCATCGCGAATCACGGCTGGCATCCAGCGGCCCGGCTACGCCTGTCGTGCAAAGGCCCTCGAAGCCGCCGGGCTGCAACGTCGGGGCGGTCCTACGCGAGCAGCCCCCAGCGTGGCAACCGTCCCCCTCTGGCGCGAGATACTGCGTGGGCGATATCGGAGGAGAACATCGAGGTCGTCCGCAAGGCAGTGGACGCCGTCGGCCGACGCGACCCCGACGCCTGTCTGAACCAGAAACGAGAAACCGCCCCGGCGAAAGGGCGGCTTCTCCATACCGCTCAGATGTCCGTCCACTTAGACGGCTGTCGCTTCGGTGTCCTTCATCGCCTGCTTAATCTCCGCCCTCAACTCGGGCGTGTCCTCAGTCGAGTGGACCGCCGCAGCGTGCTGCACCGCAGCCTCGATCAGTTCCTCCTCCGAGTCGGCGGCGATCCCAACCGTGCAGTTCATGACGCTCGGGGTCTCGCGGCAGTCGACGTACTTTCGGGCCATGCCGCCCCCTTTCTGTCGGTTGGAGTGATCTTCGCCCAGACGAACGAGGGCGTCAAGGGCAAGAGTCATCCCCGTGCGCCCTGCGCGAGATACTGCGTTGGCGATGTCGCAGGAGAACGTCGAACTCGTGAAGGACGCGTTCAGTCGGTGGAACGCGGGGGAGCGTACGTTTGCGGATGAGATCCACCCCGATGTGGAGATCCTCAGTCGGGGGCTGATGGAGGGTCGCCGCCTGCGCGGCCGCGAAGGCGTCCGCCGCTGGTTTCGCGAGGTCGACGAGCAGTTCGACGAGTGGACCCTCACTATGGAGGAGTGGCGCGACGCGGGAGATTGCGTCGTGGCCCTGGGCCAAGCCCATATGCACGGCAGGGAGAGCGGGATTACGTTCGATCAACCGGTTGGCTGGCTGTTTGAGATCCGAGACGGCCAGGTTTTCCGCTTGGAGACCTTCCTCGAGGACCCCAACGAAGCCCTCAAAGCCGCCGGGCTGCGGGAGTAGCTCAAGTCATTGCTTCGCCGGGTAGCGCGTCTCACAAGAACGTCGCAGCACCGGATCGGGGGATACTGCGTGGGCGATGTCGGAGGAGAACGTCGACGTGGTGCGACGGATCAACGAGGCCTTCAACGGAGGCGACTTCGAGCTCATGTACGCCCTTGCGGACCCTCCACCGGAGTTCAAGTTCGTGTCCTCCACGGCCCTCGGCCCCAACCTTGTGGGCGCGCAGCGGGGGCCTGAGGGGTTCAGGCGGGCCGTGGAAGGGTTTTCTGGGATGAGTTCGACGATCCCCACATCGAACTCAACGAGCTCATCGACGCGGGGGACCAAGTGGTCATCTCGGCCACCTTCCGGGGGCGTGGAAAGCACAGCGGCGCGGAGATGAGCTGGGGACCCCTCTGGGCCGTATGGGTCGTGCGGGAACGGCAGGGTGGTTCGCTGGGAGGGATTCACTGACCGGGACACCGCCCTTGAAGCCGCCGGGCTGCGGGAGTAGGCGTGTCTCAGGAGAGCGTGGAGATCGTCCGGCGCTCGGTTCAAGCCGTTCAGCGGGGCGATCTGGAAGTAGCCCTGGAGAGCCTGGCCCCGAGCTTCGTGCTCATCGACCCAACGCGGGTGGACGCCACCGAGTATTACGGCCGCGCCGGTGTCGAGAAGTGGTTTGCTGAGTGGTGGAGCATCTGGGACGACTGGCGCTTTGTCGTCGACCGTTTCATCGACGTCGAACCCGACGTAGTGATGCTGGGCCGCCAGTGGGGACGCGGTAAGGGCAGTGGCATCGAGGTCGAACAGCCCTTCGGTCAGGTCTGGACGCTTCAGGACGGCATGGTCCTCCGCGTGCGCTACTTCGATCATTGGGATAACGCCCTCAATGCCGCCGGGCTGCGGGAGTAGCGGCATGTTGTGCCCCCGGCAGAGCCGGCGCCGGTAGATCGGCTCGCCACAGCCCTCGACCGAGCAGACGGTCGGCGCCCCCCGCTCACCACGCCCTCAGTCGCCCTGTTCGAGAAGCCGGTCGAGCTCAGCATCCAGCTCGTCGTCCTCGGGCACGGTGCAAGCGCAATGCCCGCTCCAGAGCGATCATCGCGGAGGTGGAACCATCTCGGGCCTTCTCCGAGAGCAGCGCGAGGACTTCGTCGCGGGTCATGATCTGCTTGTCGTCGTCAGTCACCTCGCGGCCGAGCGGGTGGCGGCGGCTCTCGCAGGCGAAGACAGAGAAGAGGGCTAGTGAGCAGGGAGCACGAGAGAATCATCCTCACCGGACCCGAGGAGGGATTGGGGGTAATCGCCGGACCTCGCTGCCCCAACTGCAGCCACGACTCTGGCGAGGTCGACCTCTATATGAGGATCTGGTGGTGCGGTGATTGCGGTCACGGTCATAGCTGGGAACTGCCCCTTCCCCGCTAGCGGCTCGTTCGTGTCCGTTTCGTGTCCGGTAGGCCCGCAAATGGCTCTGTAATGCGGGGAAAGCTGTAACAAGCGGTTACAAACTCCCCGCCGCTGGTCATACTTGAGTCATGGCCTGGAACGTCGTGATCGCCGGTGGTGGATTCGGAGGAGCGACGGTCGCCAGGTGCCTGGAGCGGAAGCTGGCGAAGCAGTCGGCCCGCCTGGTGCTCGTCAACGACGTCAACTTCCTGCTCTACACGCCGTTCCTCCCCGAGGCCGCCGCGGGGCTGCTCGAGCCGCGGCACGTCGTCACCCCGCTGCGGGAGATACTGGAGCGGACCTTCCTGCGGCTCGGCGCCGTCACCTCACACGATCCCGCCGCGCGAACGGTCGAGCTGCGGACACACGAGGGGGAGGCCGAGACGATCCGCTACGACCAACTGGTCCTGTCTCTCGGCTCGGTCTCGCGCACGGTGCCCGTTCCGGGACTGGCCGAGCACGCGATCGGTTTCAAGAGCCTCGCCGACGCGATCTGGCTCCGCAACCACGTCGTCGAGACCCTCGAGCAGGCGAACGCGACCGAGGATGCCGCTCGCCAGGAGCGCCTGCTCACCTACGTGTTCGTCGGCGGGGGCTACGCCGGGCTCGAGGCACTCGCCGAGCTCCAGGACTTCGCCGCGGACGCGATGGACGCGTACCCGCGTGCCCGGCTGCGCGGGATGCGCTGGATCCTCGTCGAGGCGACCGACCGCGTGCTTCCGGAGATCGACGAGAAGCTCGCCGACTACGCGGTTCGCGAGCTCAGGGGCAGGGGAATCGAGATCCGGCTGGGGACGACGCTCGAGGAGGTCGACGTCGACAGCGTCACCCTCTCGACCGGCGAGACCGTTCCCACGCGGACGGTGGTCTGGACCGCGGGAGTCCAGCCCCACCCGAGCCTCGGTCACCTCTCGCTTCCGCTCGACGAGCGGGGTCGGGTCGAGGTCGACGACCGCCTCGCCGTGAAGGGGATGCAGGGCGTTTGGGCGATCGGCGATTGCGCGGCCGCGCCCGATCGCGGCCGTGGGCTTGCGCCGCCGACCGCCCAACACGCGATTCGCCAGGCAAGGGTCGTCGCAGCGAACGTGGCCTCGGAGCTCGGCGTCGGCGAGCCCCGACGCTACTCGTACTCGAGCAAGACCGCGTTCGTCAATCTCGGCCGCTACAAGGCGGTCGGCCGGCTCGGGGGGCGGACGTTCTCAGGATTCCTCGCCTGGTGGATGGCCCGGACCTATCACCTCAGCCAGATCCCGGGCGCGTTCCGGAAGCTCCGCGCCGTGATCGACTGGACAGTCAGCCTCCCGTTCAAGCGTGATCTCTCCGAGGTCGGCTCGATCGGTCACCCGCGTCCGCTCCGAAGCGAGGAGTACGAGAGAGGCGGCAGCCACCGTCCGGTGGCCTAGCGGCGGGCGCGTACCCTGGGGCCTGAGATGGCCGGCGCCCCCTACGTGATCATCGCGCTCTCCTTCGGGATCGCGACCGGGATCATCGGGCGGGCGAAGGGGAGCTCGTTCTGGATCTGGCTCGCGGTCGGAACGGTGATCCCGATCCTGGGCCTGATCGCCGTGATCCTCTATCGATCCGAGAGGGAGGAGCCGGAGCGGCGCTGCCCGACCTGCGGCAAGGTCCTGAAGCTCCACGTGCAGGTCTGCACGCGCTGCGGCACCGATCTCTACCTGCCGGACCCCTCGGAGGTCCGCCAGCCGCGCTGAGCGCCCGACCCTTCAGTGAGCGTGGGAGTGGTGGGCCGCCTCGTGCGGCGCCGACTCCGCGCACTCGTGCAGCTTGTGCGCCCAGACCTGAAGGCCGAGCATCGCCGAGACGTATCTGCGGTTCGCCTCGACGTCGCCGTCGGCGGCCTCCTTCAGCCTCGTCACCTCCTCGAGCTGGCTGGTCACCCGCCTCTCGACCACCTCACAGAGGAGCGTCTTGAGCTCTCCGGGCGATCCGGTCTCGATCGCCCGCTCTGCCACCGGGATCACCGGGCCGGGGTCGAGGCCGGCGGGCTTCAGCCCCGTATACGGCTCGCCCTCGCCAGCCCGGTGGATCCGGACCACGGTCTCGAAGAAGTAGCGGTCGGCGAGCTCCCGCGCCGGCTCTCCCTCGTCGCGCAGTTCGATCGTCTTCGCGAACGCGTCCCTGACCTCATCCTCGCCCTCCTTCGGGACGTAGGGGAGGACCATGGTTGCCTCCCGCGCCTCGAGAGCGCGGGCGGCGGCCTTGACCACGGGCCCGTCCATCGTGTCGCAGTGTGGTGGCATCTCCGGGCTCCTTTCCTCTTGTGCCTCGTCGCGCGTTCATCTCAACCAGGTTCTCACGATCGCGTTGGCGAAGCCGAGCCCGTATCTCACCACCGCCGGCTTCTTCGAGTGCCCGTGGGCGCGCTTTGCGACCGTCACCGGGACCTCCTTGGCCGGGATCCCGCGCTTGATCGCCTCGATCATGAACTCCGAGGTGTGGAACTGCTCCTGGCGGAGGACGAGCTGGGGGAGGACGGTGGTCCGCACCGCCCGGTAGCCGTTCGAGCAGTCGGAGACCTTCGTCCTGGTGATGAAGGAGACGACCTTGTTGAAGAAGACGATGCCGAATTCCCGCGGGCCGGAATTCGGGTCTGCGGAGCCCAATATCCGGGAGCCGTGGGCGACGTCGACCTCGTCGTCGAGCACAGGCTTGACCAGGCGCTCCATCTCGCTTGGCAGGTGCTGGCCGTCGGCGTCGAGCGTCACCACGACGAGGGCGCCCGACTCGGCCATCAGCCTGTAGCCGGTCCGCAGCGCGGCCCCACCGCCCCGGTTGATCACGTGCCTAGCGACCACCGCGCCGGCGCGGGCGGCCTCGTCGCCAGTGTCGTCGCGGGAGCCGTCGTCGACGACGAGCACCGAGGTCCGCTCGCCGCAGACATCCGGCGGGATCTGTCGGATCACGTCGCCGACGCTTGCGGCCTCGTTGTAGGCAGGGATCACCACGGCGATCCGATCGCGGAAGCGCTCGGGCAGCTTCGCCTGCCGGAACTCCTCCCAGGCGAGGCCCTCGAGCAGGGCCGAGAGCTGCTGGTTCATCCGGGCTGACTCGGTCAGCGCCCGGAGCACGAGCAGGAACAAGATTGCGATTGCGAAGACTGCGAGGCCGAGGATCCGCCCGCCGTTTCCCCGCTCGAAGGCGAAGGCGGAGAGGAGCGCGTCGAGGAGCTCCGTCCCCGACACGATCGCCAGGGCGAGCCCCCCGATGAGGGCGAGCAGGACGGCGCCGTTCGAGAGCGACCGGCGCCGCCAGATCGCAAAGGCGATCAGGAGCACGGCGAAGACGAGCCCCGAGGCGCGGAGCGCGGTGAGCTCCTCCGGGAAGACCGAGGCGAGGATGGGGACGATCAAGGCGGCGGCCAGAATAGCTCGCTACCCTGCCGCGACCATGCGCGTCCTCATCCTCGGGGGCGACGGCTACCTCGGCTGGCCGACGGTGATGCGCTTCTCGGCCCGTGGCCACGAGGTCTCCGTCGTCGACAACTTCTCTCGCCGGAAGTGGCACGAGCGGCACGGGACGGACTCGCTCACCCCGATTCGCAGGCTCGACGAGCGGATCCAGGCGTGGCACGAGGCGTCCGGAAGCGAGATCCGCTCCCACGTCGGGGCGATCGAGGACCCCGCCTTCCTCGAGGAGGTGATCGTCGAGACCAGGCCCGAGGCGGTCATCCACTACGGCGAGCAGCCCTCGGCGCCGTTCTCGATGGCGAACCGCGAGCAGGCGGCCGAGACCCAGCACACGAACGTGATCGGGACCCTCAACCTGCTCTTCTTCCTCCGAGACCACGCCCCGGAGTGCCACCTGGTGAAGCTCGGGACGATGGGGGAGTACGGCACCCCCAACATCGACATCGAGGAGGGCTTCATCGAGATCGAGCACAAGGGGCGAAAGGACACCCTTCCGTTTCCGAAGATGCCCGGCTCGCTCTACCACCTGTCCAAGGTCCACGACTCTCACAACATCCACTTCGCCTGCCGGGTCTGGGGGCTGCGATCGACCGATCTGAACCAGGGGGTCGTCTACGGGATCGAGACCGATGAGACTGCCCGGGACGAGCGCCTCTGCACTCGCTTCGACTACGACGAGTGGTTCGGGACGGTCCTGAACCGCTTCTGCGTCCAGGCGGTCGTCGGCCACCCGCTCACGGTCTACGGCAAGGGCGGGCAGACCCGGGGCTTCCTCAACATCCGCGACACGCTCCAGTGCGTCGAGCTCGCGGTCGCGAACCCACCGGAAGCGGGCGACTACCGGGTCTTCAACCCGTTCACCGAGCAGTTCTCCGTCACCGAGCTCGCCGATCTCGTCGGCGAGGCGGGCGGGCACCTGGGCTACGGGGTCCAGGTCGAGAATCTCGAGAACCCCAGGGTCGAGGCGGAGGAGCACTACTACAACCCGGTGCACACCAAGCTGCTCGACCTCGGACTGCAGCCGAGCTATCTCGGCGAGGAGCTCGTCGAGTCGATGCTGCACGCGATCGAGCGCCACAAGGAGCGCGTGATCGACTCGGCGATCGACCCCCGCACCCGCTGGCGGCCGGCGTCCGCCGCCGCCGTCGGTCAGAGCTAGCCAGCCGGGTTGCGGGTCGCCGCGGGGCACTAGCTACCATCGGCCCATGCGCGCGGCCGACGCATTGATGGAGGCCCTCAAGGCCGAGGGCGTGAAGCACATCTTCGGGATCCCCGGCGGGGCCAACCTGCCGATCTACGATGCGGTCCACGACGCCGACATCACCCACATCCAGGCGCGACACGAGCAGGGCGCGGGTCACATGGCCGAGGGGTACGCGAAGGCGTCCGGCCGGGTCGGGGTGGCGTTCGCGACCTCGGGCCCCGGCGCCACCAACCTGGTGACGCCGATCGCCGACGCGATCATGGACTCGGTCCCGACCGTCTTCATCACCGGTCAGGTCCGGACCGACCTGATCGGCACCGACGGCTTTCAGGAGGCGGACGTGAACGGGATCACGATGCCGGTCGTCAAGCACTCCTTCATGGTCCAGGATCCCCGTCACATCCCCGACTACGTCCACGCCGCCTTCCACATCGCCTCCACAGGGCGGCCCGGGCCGGTGCTGGTGGACGTCCCGCAGGATCTCTCGCGGGCCGACATCGAGTACGAGCCGATCACCGAGACCCCGACCCTGGCCGGCTACAAGCCCTCGACCGAGGGCAACATCAAGCAGATCCGCCTCGCGGCGAAGGCGCTGGCCAACGCCACCCGGCCGGTCATTTACGCGGGGGGCGGGGTGGTCAACGCGAACGCCTCGGAGGAGCTCCGCGAGCTCTGCCTGGCGGACAACTTCCCCGTCACCTGCACGGTGATGGGCCTCGGCGCCTTCCCGGCCCCGCACGAGCAGTGGCTCGGGATGCTGGGCATGCACGGCACCCGGGCTGCCAACTACGCGATGGACAACGCCGACCTGATCGTCGCGATCGGCGCCCGTTTCGACGACCGGATCACCGGCAAGCTCTCCGAGTTCGCCCCGCGCGCGAAGTTCGTCCACATCGACATCGATCCGGCCGAGATCTCGAAGAACGTCCCCGCGCACATCCCGATCGTCGGGGACGCGAAGGAGGTGCTCCCGAA
Organism: Solirubrobacterales bacterium; assembly: GCA_036377415.1. Taxonomy (GTDB): domain Bacteria; phylum Actinomycetota; class Thermoleophilia; order Solirubrobacterales; family 70-9; genus DASUPK01. The sequence goes on along the minus strand of DASUYK010000031.1, from coordinate 37,581 downwards.
ATTCGTCAAGGAGTACCGCGCCTCGCAGGCCGACCGCTCGCGCCTCGACGCCTGGTGGGACCGTCTTCACGACTGGCAGAAGGAATACCCGCTCAACTACGAGGACTCCGAGGACTCCGAGATCAAGCCGCAACGGATGATCCACGCGATGTTCGCGGCCACCGAGGGCGACGCGATCATCACCTCGGACGTCGGCCAGCACCAGATGTGGTGCGCTCAGTACTACGACTTCAAGGAGCCGAGGCGCTGGATCAACTCCGGCGGGCTCGGGACGATGGGCTTCGGTCTGCCCTCGGCGATCGGCGCCAAGGTCGCCTGCCCCGACGAGACCGTCGTCTGCATCGCGGGCGACGGCAGCCTGGTGATGACCTGCCAGGAGCTCGCGACCGCCGTGCGCCACGAGATCCCGGTGAAGGTCTTCCTGATGAACAACGGCTACTTCGGGATGGTCCGCCAGTGGCAGGAGCTCTTCTGGGACGGCCGTTACTCCTCGGTCGAGATGGGACCGAGTCCGGACTGGCCGAAGCTGGCGGAGGCGTTCGGCGTCAAGGGGATGATGGTCGACGACAAGAACGAGGTCGAGGCGGCGATGCGCGAAGCGCTCGAGACCGAGGGACCGGTCCTGCTCGACGTCCACGTCACCAAGGACGAGAACTGCTACCCGATGATCCCGGCGGGAGCCGCCGCGCGGGACATGGTGGGCTGATGGAAGCCGGAACTCCCGATCTGATCAAGCTCGAGGACCTGGACGCCGCCGCGGGCGCGCTCACCGGTCGAAAGCACCTGCTGTCCCTGCTCGTCGAGAACCGGCCCGGCGTCCTCGCCCGGATCGCGGGATTGTTCAGCCGCCGCGGGTTCAACATCGACACCCTCGCCGTCGGGCCGACCGAGGATCCGGAGATCTCGCGGATCACGCTCACCCTCGACGGTGCGGTCCACCCGATCGACCAGGTCACCAAGCAGCTCCACAAGCTGGTCAACGTGATCAAGATCAGGGACATGGAGCCGGGCGAGACGATCGCTCGCGAGATGGCCCTGTTCAAGGTGTCCGCCCCGATCGAGAGCCGCGCCGAGATCATGCAGTTCGCCGAGATCTTCCGAGCGAAGATCGTCGACGTCTCCCGCCGCTCGCTGACGATCGAGGTGACGGGAAGCGCCGACAAGGTCGAGGCCTTCGAGCGGATGATCCGTCCCCACGGGCTGATCGAGATGGTCCGCACCGGAGAGGTCGCGATCGCCCGCTCGAAGCCGGACGCGTAGGCCACCTGACCGGGGGCCGACGTTGACCGTCACGCTCTCCGCCGACCCGCTGCTCGCGGACCTCCGCGCTGCGCTCGATCGCGCCGCCAGCGCGGATGGCAGGCGCCTCGTCTCGGCGACGGTGGCGGTGGATGGCGGGGTCGATCCCAGCGCGATCGCCGCGGGATCGCGGCTCGCGGCTGACCGCTGGTTCTGCTGGGAGCAGCCCGACAGAGGGTTCGCCCTCGCCGGCGTGGGCACCGCGACCGAGGTGATGAGCCGCGGCGAAGACCGGTTCCGGGAGGTGGCCGAGGGGTGCTCGCGGGCGCTTCGCGACCGTATCGCGGTCGAGCCGGAGGGGCTCGCGGCGGGAGCGGGCCCGATCTGGACCGCCGGATTCGCCTTTGCCCCCGACGGGGGATCCGAGCCGATCTGGGCGTCACTGCCCCCCGGCCTGGCCGTCCTCCCGGAGGTGTCCATCGCTCGCAGCCGGGGAGCCGTCTGGCTGACGGCATCCCTCGTCGTCGAGCCCGGACAGCCTGTCGACCCGCCGCTCGAGCGTCTCGCGGGGCGGCTCGCCTCGCTGCGAGCCGCACCGCTCACCCCGGCAGACCCGCACCCGAGCGCGGTCAGCGCGATTGCCGGGCGCCACCCGCCGGAGCGCTACGAGCGGATCGTCTCTGCCGCGGTGAAGCGAATCGAGTCCGGGGAGCTCGCCAAGGTGGTGCTCGCCCGAGAGCTCACCCTCGAGGCGCCGGCCGCGCACGATCCGGCCGCCCTGCTAGGGGCGCTTCGCGATCTGTTCCCGTCGTGCTTCTGCTTCTGCTTCGGAACGCCGGAAGCCGCGTTCGTCGGTGCCAGCCCCGAGCTACTGGTCCGGCGGTCCGGCGCCGTCGCCGGAACCGTCGCGCTGGCGGGAACGACGTCCCGGAGCGCGGACCCGGCCGTCGACGACCACCTGGGAGAGGCGATGCTGCACAGCCCGAAGGTCCGCGAGGAGCACGGGATCGTCGTCAGGCGGATCGAGCGCTCACTTCGGCCGCACGCCGTCTGGACTCACGCCGAGCCCGAGCCGTCCGTCGTCAAGGTCGGGAACATCCAGCACCTCGCGACCCCGATCCGCGCCCAGCTCGCCGAGGCGCGCAGCGCGATCGAACTCGCCGGCGCGCTTCACCCGACTCCGGCGATCGGAGGCGAGCCGCGCGACCAGGCAGCGTCCGTGATCGCCGAGCTCGAGGGGATCGACCGGGGCTGGTACACCGGGCCGATCGGCTGGATGGATGCGACCGACGACGGCGAGTTCTGCGTCGGGCTCCGTGCCGCCCTGCTGCGGGATCGAGCGGCCCATCTGTTCGCGGGCTGCGGGATCGTCGCCGACTCCGACCCGGCGAGCGAGCTCCAGGAGTCCGAACTCAAGTTCGAGGCGCTGCTGCCGCTGCTCGCGAGCTGAGCTCGCGGTGAAGCTCGAGGTTGCGGCGGCGGTCCGTGCGGACGACGATCATCCCGTCCCCTCGCGCAAGCGCTTCGTCGAGTTCGCTTGGAGTCTCGGGGATCGCGACGCTGAGGCCGAAGAGCCGCCCCGCCTCGGCGGGCTCGACTGGCCCCGGGGTGCCGAGCAGGGCTTCGAACTCCGCCACCTCCAGGGCCTCGGCCTGCGGGAGGAAATGGAAGATCCCGCCTCCCGCGTTGTCGATCACGATCAACCGCAGCTCTGAACGCTCGCGTGCGAGCGCGAGCGCACCCAGGTCGTGGAACAGGGCGAGGTCACCCAGCACCGCCCAGGTCCGCGCGCCTCGGCCAGCCGCCAGGCCGGTCGAGGTCGAGACGAGTCCGTCGATCCCGTTAGCACCGCGGTTCGCCGCGAAGAGCACGCCCTCGGGACCCGGGCGTAGGAACGCCTCGAGGTCGCGGACGGGCATGCTCGAGGCGGCGAACACCGCATCGCCGTCACGCAGCGCCAAGCCCAGGGCCCGCCAGATTCCCGGCTCGGTCAGCTCGTCCAGCTCCGCGACCCGCTCATCGACCGCCCGTCGGACCGCTCGCTCGGCCTCGAGCCAGGCGGCCGCGTAAGGGGCGCCGGCGACGGCGCTCGCTCCCTCCCGCATCCGAGCGAGCCGCGCGCCGAGGGCGCGCGCCGTCGCGATCAGTTCCGCGCGGACGATCGTCCCGGCGCGGCGCGTGGGTTCGCGCCATCCGCCGACCGGATCGATCACGATCTGGTCGAGACGCTCGATCGCGGCGAGCCACTGCCGTAGGGGCTTGCTGGTGGGCATGTCGCCCAGCCGCAGGACCAGACGGGGCTCGAGGCTCGTGAAGCGCCCGCGCGAGATCGCGTCGTAGGTAGAGATCAGCAGAGAGCGATCGTGGGGCCCGCGCCTGAGCTGGGAGGTGGGTTCCGCCAGGATCGGGTAGCCGGCCGCCGCTGCCAGTGACGCAAGCGGCTCGGCGAGTCGGGAATCGGGTTGCCGGCCGGCGACGATCAGGCCCCTCGGCTCGGCATCGATCCGATCCGCGAGCTCGTCGAGAAGGGCCTCGTCGGCGCGAGGGCGATTTGCGGTGACCGCGCTGAGCGGGGAGTCACCGCGGCCCCCGAGGGCGAGCGGATCGGCGGCGGTGATGTCGCCCTCGACGGGGAGCGGCGCGAGCGGCTCCCGCCACGGGACGTTCAGATGGACCGGCCCCGGGGCCGGGTCGCCGATCGCCGCGGCGTGGGCACGACAGGCGACGGAGCGGAAGTGAAGGAGGCCGTCGTCGTCGGCCTCGTGGGTTCCGACCTCGCAGAACCACCGGACCGCGCCCCCGTAGAGCTTCAGCTGGTCGATCGTCTGCCCGGCGCCGATGTCACGGAGCTCCGCCGGCCGATCGGCGGTGAGCACGATCATCGGCACGCTGGCCTCGTCCGCCTCGACCACGGCCGGATGCAGGTTCGCCGCGGCAGAGCCAGAGGTGCAGAGGACGACCGCGGGAATTCGAGTCGCGAGCGCGGTTCCCAGCGCGAAGAACCCGGCGCTCCGCTCGTCGAGGACCACCGTCACCTCGATCTCGGGCTGGCGCCAGAGGGCGACGGCGAGCGGGGTGGAGCGCGAGCCGGGCGAGACCACCGCCCGGTGGACTCCGGAACGCGCCAGTTCCTCGACCATCGCCGAGGCGAGCGCCGTATTGCGATTGGTCCGGTCCACCGCGGCGAACGGTAGATCAGTCGACCCGCCGGGCCGCAAGCGCGTCTTCGTCGAGCTCGATCCCGAGCCCCGGATCGTCGCCGACCCGGAGCAGGTCGCCGTCGGCGACGGCTCCACTTCCGACCGATGCGGAGTAGAGACGTTCGGTGGCGAGCCCGTGCGCGACGCCCGCATCGCCTCCTCGCGTCCGCAGGGCCTGGACGGCATGGGCCGCGGCCGTGATCCCGACCGGCCCCTCCAGGGCGCTCGAGAGGTAGGAGGGGATCACGTCGGCGATCTCCAGGGCGGCACCGAGCCCGCCGACCTTCGCGACCTTGACCGCGGCGAGATCGCAGGCGTCGAGCTCTCGCGCGCGCCGAGCGTCGAACGGGGAGACCAGGCTCTCATCGGCGGCCATCCGGATGCCCACCTCGTGGCGTACCTCCACCATCTGCTCGAAGGTGCCGACCGGCTGTTCGGCGAGCTCGATCCTGTGACGGTCCAGTGCGCGGAGCCGCTCGATCGCATCCCCGACGCTCCAGGCGCCGTTGGCGTCGACCCTGATCGCTGCGTCCGGCCCAAGCGTCTGCCGGACCGTCGCCACCTGAGTGACGTCGCCGGCGAGGCCGACCTTGAGCTTGACGGTCCGAAATCCCTGATTCGCCCACGCCTCGGCCATCGCCCTCGTCGCCGCCGGGTTCGCAGCGGGCAGGGTGGCGTTGCAGACCACCGGCTTCGCCTCAGCCGCGCCAAGCAAGCGCCAGACCGGATCGCCCGAGGCGGTCCCCGCGAGATCGTGAAGGGCGATGTCGACGGCGGCGAGCGCCTGTGCCGAAGCCCCTCGATTTCGACAGCGGGCGACCGCCGACCAGATCCGACCCGGGTCGAGCCCCCCGTCGAGTAGCGCGGGCCAGCAGAGGTCACGAATCTCGGCGGCGATCGTCTCGATCCGCGACCCCCCGCGGAGAGACAGGGCCGCGGTCTCGCCGAGACCCTGCACGCCCTCGCCCCGGATCCGGACGAGGATCAGTCTGCGCTCGCGGAGCTCGCCGCGAGCGGTCACGTACGGCTCGCGAAACGGGAGCGAGTAGGGGATCACCTCGAGGTGCTCCAGGCGCATCGGGGCGATGCTAGGCGAGCGGCCGCGTCGCCCTACGGACCGCTCGATATCCAGTCGGCGATCAGCCTGCCGACCGTCGGGCCCTGGTCCTCCTGGATGCCGTGACTGGCGCCGGGGATGACGTGGTCGATCCGGCGTCCGATCGAGGCGGTGAGCCGCTCACCGCTGGCGAGGCTGAGGATCAGGTCGTCCGCTCCCCAGATCGCCATCATCGGCCGCGGATCCGCACGGAGGGCTTCGCAGAACCCCTCGGTGGCGGCCACGTCGATCGACCCCGGCCGCGGGATGCTCATCGGCAGGCCGGTCAGGGCGGCCTTCGACTCGGTCGTCGGGAAGGGGGCGTCATAGGCCGCGACGATCTCGTCGTCGAGATCCCGGGAGCAAGTCGCGCGCATGATTTCGCCTGCGGGAAAATCGGACGTGCTTTCGACGAACTCGCGGAACCGCACCCAGAGATCACTCACCCAGACCTCGCGGGGATCGATCACGGTGTCGAGTATCACGACGCGGGCGACGCGATCGGTCGCGAGGGTGACGGCGAGCCCGATCGGACCACCCCAGTCGTGCACGACCATCGTCACGTCATGAAGGTCGAGCTCGTCCAGCAGGCTCGTGGTGACCTCCACATGCCGCTCGGGCGAGTGCCAGCCCGGATCGAGGGGCTTGTCGGAGCGGCCGAATCCGACGTGGTCGGGGAGGATGCACCGGTAGCCGGCCTCGCGGACCGGCGGCACCACGTCCCGCCAGATGTACGACCAGGCGGGCTCGCCGTGAAGCATCACCACCGGCGGTCCGTCGCCGGTGGTGACGTGGGCCAAGCGGAGATCCTGAACCGTGCGGTAGCTGGGCTCAAACGGGAAGCCCGGCAGATCGGCGAAACGCTCGTCCGGTGTCCGGAAGGCTTCTGTCACCCGGCCCGACCCTACTCCCGGGGCGGCGGGTGCGTTAGGCTGCGATCAGCAGCCCGGCGGAGACGGCGATGCTGAAGGCGCCGAGCAGCATGCCAGTTCCCGCCAGCGCCCCGTTCAGGGCGGCCCCATCGGTCCGGGTTCTCACCGCCCGGATCGGGGCGATCGCGAGCGGCGCGGAGGCGAGGCCGAGCAACGCCCACCACGGTCCGTCGCCGCCGCCCATCGTGACCAGCAGGATCACGTACGCGCCGGCCACCAGGGCGACATAGAGCCGGCGGGCGGCGTCCCGTCCGATCCGGACCACCAGCGTCCTCTTCCCGGCGCGCCGGTCGGTCTCGATGTCGCGGACGTTGTTCACGACCAGGATCGCGGTCGCGAGGAAGCCGACCGCGACCGAGAGCCCGAACGGAAGCCAGTCGACCTCCTCCAGCTGCACGTAGTAGGAGCCGTTCACGGCGACAAGGCCGAAGAAGAGGAAGACGAACAGTTCGCCCATCCCGGCGTAACCGTAGGGTCGCGGGCCGCCGGTGTAGAGCACACCAGCCGCGATCGAGGCGGCGCCGATCGCGATGATCACCCAGCCGGCCACCGTCGCCAGGTAGATGCCGGCCGCGACAGCGATCCCGAAGGCGAGCCAGGTCGCGACGAGGACGCGCTGCGGGGCGACGAGCCCGGCGGCGGTGACGCGGACCGGTCCGAGCCGCTCGACAGTGTCCGCTCCGCGCTGCGCGTCGGAGTAGTCGTTCGCGAGGTTGGTCCCGATCTGGATGAAGATGCTGCTGATGAGCGCGGCGATCATGCCCTCGACGCGAGGCAGCTCGCCGACCAGCTCGATCGCCGCGGCCGTTCCGACGAGGACGGGCGCGATCGCCGCGGGCAACGTCCGCGGACGCGCCGCCATCAACCAGATCCTCAAGGTCAAGGCCTCTTCGGGTACTTGCTGAAGTCCGGGCTGCGGCCCTGCTGGTAGGCGTTTCGCCCCTCCTGGCCCTCCTCGGTCATGTAGAAGAGCAGCGTCGCGTCATGGGAGAGCTGCTGGATCCCGGAGAGCCCGTCTTCCGTCGCGTTGAAGCTCGCCTTGAGCAGCCGCAGGGAGAGGGGGGAGAGGTCGGTCATCTCGCGGCACCAGGCGACCGTCTCCCGCTCGAGGTCGGCGAGGGGGACCACGGCGTTCACGAGGCCCATCTGGAGCGCCTCGTCCGCGTCGTACAACCGGCTCAGGAACCAGATCTCCTTCGCCTTCTTCACGCCGACGTTGCGGGCGAGGAGCGACGCCCCGAAGCCGCCGTCGAACGAGCCGACGCGAGGACCGGTCTGGCCGAAGACGGCGTTGTCGCCGGCGATCGTCAGGTCGCAGACCAGGTGGAGGATGTGGCCGCCACCGACGGCGTAGCCGGCGACCATCGCGATGACGGGCTTCGGCAGCCGGCGGATCTGAACATGGAGGTCGCCGACGTCGAGGCGCCCGACGCCCTGCTCCGCGACCTCGTCGTCGCCGATGTAGCCGTCGTCGCCGCGGATTCGCTGGTCGCCCCCGGAGCAGAACGCCTCGTCCCCCGCCCCGGTGAAGATGATCGCCCCGACGCCGGTGTCGTCGCGGGCGCGGGTGAAGGCGTCGCGGAGCTCGGCGAGGGTCGGGGGGCGGAACGCGTTCCGGACCTCGGGGCGATTGATCGAGATCTTCGCGATCGCGTCGCCGCGCTCATAGAGGATGTCCTCGTACTCCCCCTCGGCTCGCCACTCGATCGGCGCGTAGAGGGTCTCCTCGGCGGGGGCGTCCTTGTGACGTCTCGGCATGCGGGCGCTTAGGCTAGGGGACCGTGAAGCTCGACAACTGGCTCGCCCAGCGGGCCCAGAGCTGTCCCGAGCGCACCGCGCTGGTCACCCAGGGATCCAGCGTCACCTACGCCGAGCTCGAGGCGGAGGGGACATGGGTTGCCCGGAGGCTGGCCGCATACGGCGTCCGCCGGGAGGGGACCGCGGCGCTCACCATGCAGCCCCGCCGCGAGGAGGTGGTGCTCCTCCACGCGTTGATGAAGCTCGGCGCGACCGCCCTTCCTCTGAGCCCACAGCTGACCGAGGCGGAGCGGGCGGCCGTCCTCGGCTCCGAGCGGCCGGCGGTGGACCTGAACGACGCCGCCGAGCTCACCCAGACCGAGGCGGACCTGCCGCTGCTCGGCGAGCACGACATGGACGACCTCTGCTGCCGGATCCTGACCAGCGGCACCGCGGGCGAGCCCCGGCCGGTCGGGCTCACGTACGGGAACTTCCTCTTCAGCGCGGTCGGGTCGGCATTCAACATCGGCGTCGACCCCGGGGACCGGTGGCTCTGCTGCCTGCCCCTCAGCCACGTCGCCGGGCTCTCGATCATCCTTCGCTCGGTCATCTATGGCACCACCGCGGTCCTCCTCGACGGATTCGACACGGAGCAGGTCGCGAGCACGCTGGTGTCGGGCGAAATCAGCCTGCTCTCGCTCGTGCCGACGCAGCTGATCCGGCTGCTCGAGGCGGGCGCCGACCTCTCCCGGCCGCGGGCGATCCTGATCGGCGGCGGGCCGGTTCCGCCCGATGCGCTCGACGAGGCGCTCGGACGAGGGGCGACCCTGGTCCAGACGTACGGAATGACCGAGACCTGCTCCCAGGTGACGACGCTCGCGCCGGACGACGCCGAACGCAAGGTCGGCTCCGCGGGTCGACCTCTACTGACGACACACGTTCGGATCGAGGCCAAAGAGATTCTCGTGCAGGGGCCGACGGTGGCGCCTGGTTGCTACGAGGCCGATGGTTGGCTCCACACCGGGGACCTCGGCCACATCGACGAGGAGGGTTTCCTATACGTGAACGGCCGCCGGAGCGAGGTGATCGTCACCGGCGGTGAGAACGTGATGCCCGCTGAAGTCGAGGCGGTCCTGCTCGCCCACCCGTCGGTCGCCGACGCCGCCGTCGTCGGCCGCCCCGATCCCGAGTGGCAGGAGGCTGTATGCGCGCTCGTCGTCGTCGCTGACGGCAAGGAGGCGAGTGACGACGAGCTTCGCTCCCACTGCGCCGCTTCGCTCGCGCCCTTCAAGGTGCCGAAGCGCGTCGACTTCGTCTCCGGCCTGCCCCGGAGCCCGTCGGGGAAGCTCATCCGCGGGGATCTCGTCGGCCTGTAGCATCCGCCGCCGCATGGCACCGGAGCAGGTTCTCTACGACAAGGACGCCGACATCTCGGTGCTCGAGGGGAAGACCGTCGCGATCCTCGGGTACGGCTCCCAGGGACACGCCCACGCGCTCAACCTGAAGGACTCGAGCGTGAACGTAGTCGTCGGGCTTCGCCCGGACTCATCGAGCCGAAAGGACGCGGAGGCCGAGGGCCTCGAGGTGCTCGACATCGCCGATGCCGCGAGCCGGGGGGACGTGGTGATGGTCCTGCTTCCGGACGAGACGCAGGCGCAGGTGTGGCGCGAGGAGATCACCGACGGGATCGCCGACGGTGACCTGCTGATGTTCGCCCACGGCTTCTCGATCCGCTACGGCCAGATCGAACCGCCCGCAGGGGTCGACGTCGGGATGGTTGCGCCGAAGGGCCCGGGCCATCTCGTTCGCCGCCAGTTCACGGAGGGCCGGGGCGTCCCCTGCCTGATGGCAATCCACCAGGACGCCACCGGTACCGCCCGCGAGAAGGTGCTCGCCTACGCCAGCGGGATCGGCGGCGGACGCGCGGGGATCATCGAGACGACCTTCAAGGACGAGGCCGAGACGGACCTGTTCGGCGAGCAGTCCGTCCTCTGCGGCGGCGTCACCGAGCTCGTTCAGGCGGGCTTCGAGACCCTGGTCGAGGCCGGCTACGACCCGCGCCTTGCCTATTTCGAGTGCCTCCACGAGCTGAAGCTGATCGTGGACCTGATGTACGAGGGCGGGATCCAGGGCATGCGCTTCTCGATCTCGAACACCGCCGAGTACGGCGACATGACCCGCGGCCCCAAGGTGATCACCGAGGAGACCCGGGAGGCGATGAGGAAGATCCTCGCCGACATCCAGTCCGGCGAGTTCGCGAAGGAGTGGATCGCGGAGAACGAGGCGGGGCAGGAAAACTTCAAGCGGATGCGCGAGGAGGCGGCCGGGAAGCAGATCGAGCGGGTCGGCAAGGAGCTCCGCTCGATGATGCCCTGGATCGAGGGGAAGAAGAGCTAGGCGTCAGGAGCCGGGTCCGCCGGGGAAGCCCGGCCCCCGCGGATTGTCCTCGCCCTCGGGGACCACCCCGTCCCGGCCGACGTAGCCGCCTTCGGCCCCGATCGCGAGGTACTGCGCGTCCTCGGTATCGCTCGCGTTGCGAATGCTCCGCACGGTCGGTGCGTCGATCCGGGCGGCGCCGCCCTCCTTCAGCATCTGCTTCGAGCCATCACCGAACGCGAGCTCGATCGTCCCCTTGTGGACGAAGTAGAGCTCCTGCTGGCGCTCGTGCATGTGGCGCCCGGACTCGTACCCAGGCGGGATCGTGATCACGTTGACGCCGAACTCGGTGACCCCGAGCTCCTTCCGGAGCTTTCGGAAGCCGTATCCCTCGCCGACGGAATCGAGGTCCGGGGCGGCGGCCCAGCCTTCGCCACGGACCACGTCGGACATCGCTAGCTCCTGCGGCTGGCCGCCTCGCGGCTGATCTCGCCGGTCGCCGCGCTGCCGCTCTCCTCAGCGGAGAACGGAGGCCAGTCCTCGGTCATCAGGAGAAAATACGCCGTGGCGCGGGTCAGATACGTCATCGCCGAGCGCATCGGGTTGAACAACCCCTCGGACAGCCTTCCCGTGAACAGGATCGCGAACCAGGCGATCACCACACAGACGAACAGGATCAGTCCCTGGACGATCGCGAGCAGCAGCACCGGGATGCCGACGATCAGGCGGAAGAACGTCTTCAGCCGGCTGTACTTGTCGAGGGGTGGCGCGATCCCGACCCGGACCGGGTAGTCGGGCGCCTCCTCGCCGCCGAACGGCGGCCATTCGTCGTTCAGCAGGTAGTAGAAGGAGTTGACCCGAGTCGACATCCTGAGAAAGCCGGCGTTGAAGTTGTAGAGCCCCTCCGGATAGCGGCCCGTGAAGACGATCGCGAACCACGCGATCACCGCCGCGATCTGCGCGGCGATTCCGTAGAAGTACTGGACGATTTGCCACGGAATCACGACGAGCCCGCGGAAGAAGGTCGTCAGGCGGCTGCGTCCATCGAGGACCGCATCCGCCTCGTAGCTGATCGGGTACATATCTCCTCCAGGTCTCGGATGGCGCCGCAGCGAAGGCCGCCCCCTGACGCGCCGCCACCCTATCCGACGCTACGGTCGGCAGTCCAGCGCTGCCGCCTAATACCCTGTGGCGAGGAGCGCGCCGTGGCCTTCGGCCGCGGCTCGATCGGCCAATGAGCGAGCCCGCCAACCCGTACATCAAGCAGTACCTGATGGCCGCTGGCCCGACGCCGCTGCCCCCGGCGGTGAGCCAGGTGATGGCGGAGCCGATCCTCTATCACCGCACCCCGGCCTTCATCGAGATCTACGCCCGCGCCCTCGAGCGGCTGCAGAAGGTGTTCCGCACCGAGAACCAGGTGCTCGGCTTCGCCGCGTCCGGCAGCGGGGCGATGGAGTCGGGGGTCGCGAACCTGGTCGGGCCCGGCGAGCCGGTCCTGGTCGCGTCGTGCGGCAAGTTCGGTGAGCGCTGGCTCGAGCTCTGCGACGCCTTCGGCGGCGACGTCGAGCATCTGGCGGTCGAGTGGGGAGAGGCGATCTCGCCCGACGAGCTCGACGCCGCGATCAAGGCGATGAAGCGGCCGCCGCGCGCGGTGTTCACCACCTTCTCGGAGAGCTCGACCGGTGTCGTGAACGACATCCGGGTCCTCGCCGCGATCGCGCACGACCACGGCGCCGTGATCTGCGTCGATGCGATCTCGGCCCTCGGCGCCGTCGATCTCCAGCAGGACGACTGGGGGGTCGACGTCGTCATTGCGGGCTCGCAGAAGGCGCTGATGTGCCCGCCCGGACTGGCTTTCGCTTCGGTCAACGAGCGGGCAATGGCACTCGCCGCCGAGACCCCCGGGCGCCGCTACTACTTCGACTGGGCGCGGACTGCGAGGGGCCAGGCGGAGGAGCCGCCGAACAGCCCGTTCACGCCGGCCGTCACCCTGTGGCGCGCCCTCGACGTCGCCCTCCAGCTGATCGAGGAGGAGGGGCTCGACCGCGCGCTCGAGCGCCAGGCGATTCTCGCGCGGGCGGCGCGCGCCGGGATCGAGGCCGTCGGGCTCGAGCGGTTCGGCCCCGACAACCCCGACGCCAACGTCCTCACCGCCGCCCGGCTTCCCGACTCGCTCGATGGCGCGCAGGTCCCGAAGCTGATGAGGAACCGCTACGGCGTCACCGCCGCCGGCGGGCAGGGGGGGCTGAAGGGCAAGATCGTCCGAATCGCCCATTGCGGCTACTACGGCGCCTTCGACATCGTGATCGCCCTGACCGCGCTCGAGTCCGCCCTTCGTGACCTCGGCGCCGAGGTCGAGCCGGGCGCCGCCGCGGGTGCCGCCCAGCGCGTCTTTGCCGAGGCGGGGCGTGCCCCGGAACCGGTCGCCTGAGGATCAAAGAGAGCGAACGGTGAACGAGAAGGCCAAGGTCCTGGTCAAGGAGAAGATCGCCGACGCCGGCGTCGAGCTCCTGCGCGAGCGCTTCGACGTTGAGGTTGGAGTGGATTGGGATGGAGACGAGCTCGAGAGGAGGATCGGCGAGTTCGACGGAATCCTGATCCGGTCGGCGACGAGGCTCACCCCCGACCTGATCGAGCGCGCCGACCGGCTGAAGGTGATCGGGCGCGCCGGGACGGGCGTCGACAACGTCGACGTCGACACGGCGACGAAGCGGGGGATCGTCGTCGCGAACGCGCCGGAGGCGAACTCGATCGCGGCGGCGGAGCACACGCTCGCCCTGATGCTGGCGCTCTGCCGAAACGTGCCCGATGCGCACGCCTCGCTCGCCGCCGGCAGTTGGGATCGGGCGCGATTCAAGGGCACCGAGCTCTACGGCAAGACCCTCGGGGTCCTCGGCTTCGGCCGGATCGGCCAGCTCGTCGCCGCCCGGGCGCAGGCGTTCGAGATGCCGGTCGTCGCCTACGACAAGTTCGTCACCGCTGAGCGGTTCCGGGAGCTCGGGGTCGAGGGGGTCGAGGAGCCGGCGGAGCTGTTCGCGCGCGCGGACTTCATCAGCCTCCATCTGCCCAAGACCCCGGAGACCGTCGGGATCATCGGCGCCGACTCGATCCCGAGGATGCGGGAGGGGGTGAGGATCGTGAACTGCGCCCGCGGCGAGCTCGTCGACCTCGACGCGCTCCTCGCCGGGCTCGAGTCGGGCAGGGTCGCCGGCGCGGCGCTCGACGTCTTCCCGGAGGAGCCGTTCGAGGGGCATCCGATCACCCAGCGCGAGGACGTGGTCGTCACGCCACATCTCGGCGCCTCGACGGCGGAGGCCCAGGATCGCGCGGGCGTCGTCACCGCCGAGCAGGTGACCGCAGCGCTCACCGGCGGGGTCGTCACGACCGCGGTCAACATCGCCGCCGTCCGCCCCGAGGTGATGGAGCAGCTCGCCCCGTTCTTGCCGCTGTGCGAGAAGCTCGGCCGTCTGGCTCAGGCGCTGGGGGCGGGCGCTCCCGACCGGGTCGAGGTGGAGTTCCGCGGGCGGCTCGCGGACCAGGACACCCGGATCCTCGGGATCGCGGCACTGGTCGGGATCCTTCAAGGCCACACCGAGGAGCCGGTCAACCTCGTCAACGGCCCCCACATGGCCGAGGAGCGGGGGATCGAGCTGATCGAGACCCGCGACGCGGTCTCGGAGGACTTCACCGAGCTGGTCGTCGTCCGCCTGCACAGCGGCGCCGAGGCGGTCGAGGTGGCGGGCACCGGCGTCGGGCCCCGCAACATCCCCTACCTGGCCCGCGTCTGGGGCGAGGACTTCTACCTGCCCTTTGCGGAGCATCTCGCGATCTTCCGCTACACCGACCAGCCCGGGATGATCGGGCGTGTCGGGACTAGCTTCGGGGAGGAGGGCGTCAACATAATCTCCGCCGCGGTGGGCGCCGAGCCCGACGGGGAGACTGCAGTGATGGCGCTGACCACGGACGCGCCGGTCAATCCCGGAACGATCGAGCGGATCCTGGAGCTGGACGGGTTCTTCGTCGGTCGCGCGGTGTCTCTCTAGATAGGCTCGCCGCTGTGAAGGCGGTCGTGCTCACCGGTCACGGCGGACCCGAGGTGCTCGAGGTCCGGGAGCGTCCCGATCCTCCGCTTGGACCGGGAGACGTCCGGATAGCGGTCAGGGCCGCGGGGATCAACTTCGCTGACACGATGGCCCGGGTCGGGCTCTATCCGGACGCGCCCAAGCCGCCGTGCGTCCTGGGCTACGAGGTGGCGGGGGAGATCGAGTCCGTGGGGAAGAATGTCGACTTGCACAGGCCCGGCGATCGCGTGATGGCGGGGACTCGGTTCGGAGGCCAGGCGGAGCTGGTCGCGGTCCCCGCCGATCAGGTCCTGTCGTTCCCCGCGGAGTGGAGCTTCCAGCAGGCGGCGGCGTTTCCGGTGAACTACGGCACTGCCTACGCCGCCCTGTTGACGATGGCCGGGCTGAAGGCGGGCGAGCGGGTGTTGATCCATGCCGCCGCCGGCGGCGTCGGGATCTCGGCCGTCCAGATCGCACGGGCTCGCGGCGCCGAGATCTTCGGCACCGCGTCGGCCTCCAAGCACGAGGCGATCCGCGCCCAGGGGGTCGCGCACGCGATCGACTACCGGACCCAGGACTTCCAGGCCGAGGTCGAGCGGATCACGGGGGGCGAGGGGGTGGACGTGATCATCGACGCGACCGGCCCCACCAACTTCCGCAAGGACTACCGCCTGCTTCGTCAGGGAGGGCGAATGGTGATGTATGGGCTCTCGGAGGCGAATAGGGGCACCGGGAGGAGCATCCCGAGGCTGGTCCGGAGCCTCGTCGGCATGCCGACGGCGACGATGCCATGGTGGAAGAGCCTCTCGATCATGAACGAGAACAAGGGCGTGCTCGGGCTGAACATGCTGAGCTGGTGGGACAGAGAGGGGAATCTCGACCGGATCGTCGAGCCGCTGACCGAGGGGCTCGAGGGCGGCCACTACGACCCGGTGGTGGCGAAGGCGTTCCCGTTCGATCGTGCCGGCGACGCCCACGCGTACATCGGCGATCGCCGCAACATCGGCAAGGTCGTGCTGATTCCGTAGCCCGCCTCCGGCCTCCGGAAGGCCGCTCTGATCGGCTCGAAGCGGGGTTACGATCATCAGAATGAAGCCGCGAACTGCCAAGGGAGCGGGTGCGCTCGCCCTGCTCGCGATCGGCGCGGCGCTCGCGCCGGCGGCCGCGACGGCGGAGCCGGGCCTCACCTCCTCCGTATGGACCGCACACGGCCGCGGTGCCGCCGCGGCGTCGACGGTCAACGTGCTCACGATCAACGACCAGCGCCGGATCGACAACCGGATCGGCGCCGTCACCGATCCCGGCGGCAGGCTGGTCCTGAGCGCGCCGGAGGGACTCGGCGATCCGGATGGTGCAGGACCGAACTGCCAGCTCGACAACGCGAAGCCCGGCGAGTCCAGCGCCCAGCAGGTGAGCTGCGCTCCCGGATACATCGGGGCGATCGTCGGTGACCTGGGCGCGGGCAGTGACACCTTCGATGCCGACCCCGGGCTCGCGGTCATGGTCGGGGCGGTGATCGACGGGATCCGGCGGCCCCTTTTGGGCGGGCCGGGGCGGGACAGGCTGGTCGGGGGCCTCGCGGCAGATCTGCTCGACGGCGCCGGAAGCGGCGATTCGGTGATCGGGGCCGGGGGGGAGGACCTCCTGTTCGGCGGTCCCGGCGCGGACAGTCTCCGCGGCGGCGCCGCCAATGACGTCCTCCAGGGCGGGAGCGGGCCGGACAAGCTCGGTGGCGGAGCGGGCCGGGATCTCTGCCGCGGATCCGGCGGCACCGACCGCGGGAAGAGCTGCGAGCTCGCACGATCTATACCCTGAGCCGCCGTGCGGCTCGGCTTCGCCACCAGACGGGTTGCTCCTCGGCTTCTCCCCGGAGCACCCTCGCATTAACCTCGGTGAGCCCGCTGGTCGCAAGCATCGGAGATCTCTATCGCGACGGGATCGTCGATACCGGTCGCGAGACCCAGTTCCTCTTCTTCGTCTCGTTTCTCGTCGCGTTCGGATTCATCCGGACGAGCGCCCACATGATCCGAGCCCAGGTGAGCTGGTGGCCCGGGAACGTGAAGGTGGGCGGCACCCACGTCCACCACCTCGTCTGGGGAATCATTCTGCTGCTGATCTGCGGCTACGTCGGCGTCGCGATCCACCCTGACCCTCCGTGGGGGGAGATCGTCGCCGTCGGCTTCGGAATCGGCACCGGGCTGACGCTCGACGAATTCGCCCTCTGGCTGAACCTCAAGGACGTCTACTGGTCGAAGGAGGGGCGCCGCTCGATCGATGCGGTTGTCGTCGCGGCCGCGCTCTCCGGCATGCTCCTGGTGAGCTTCCGCGGATGGATCGACGCCGCCACCGAGGTGGAGGACGCGGTCTTCGCGGTCACCGGGGCGATCGGAATCCTCGCAGTCGCCCTCGCGGTCGTGAACGCCGCCAAGGAGAAGCTCGGAATGGCGATCCTCAGCATCCTGATCCCGCTGGCCGGTCTGCCGAGCGCCTTTCGGCTGGCCAAGCCCCACTCGGTCTGGGCGAGGCTCTTCTATCGCCGCGGGCTCAGAAAGCGTGCGGAGCTGCGCTTTGCCGGCTCTCGCGGCGAGCCCTTTTGGAAGCGGGGCGGCGAGCTATTCGGCCGTCTCCGGCTCGGGGCTCGGGGAGCCGGGCGGGCCTGAGAGAACGAGCTCGTCGATCAGCACGCCATACGCGGCGGACCCGGTTGCGATGCTCCGAGGGAAGCCGGCCGGTGCCCGCTGGACCATCCCGCGGCCATCGAGCAGCAGAAAGAAGGTCAGCGTGATCACCGTGATCGCGGCGAGAACGGGTCGAGCAGGCTGACGGTGAGGAGCCGAGCATGCTCGCCCCGCTGCTCGGGTGCGAGGGGAGGCCGCTCGCCTGCGCCGTCCGCTCCTGGGTGATGCCGTACTTCTCTTCCAGCTCCTGGAGCTGCTCGTTGCCGCCCTCGTGGGCAACACGGAGAGCCCCTCGCGGGGTTCTCCGCGTCTTCGGGCTAGGGAAGCGTCCCTAGACCTTCTTCAGCTTCACCTTGATCGACTGCGTGCTGGGGTCGCCGCCGGTCGGCGTGTAGGTGATCTTGGGCTTGACCTTGACCTTGCCGGTCTCGTTCAACCTCCGCCTCTTCTTGCCCTTCGCCCCGATCTTCAGGTTCACCGGGCCCGCCGCGGGGACGCTCTTGCTGATCAGCGCGGCGCTGGCAACCTTGACGCCCTTGCCCGACCCGGTCAGCTCGCCGGGGTTCGGAACGCTGACCGTGAGGCGCGCCGTGCCCTTCTCCTTGTTGAGCTTGACCTTGCCGAAGGTGAATCTGTTGTCGGGCTCGACCACGGCGGTCACGTTCACGCGTTCCCCCGGGCTCTCCGTGAACGTGCCCTCCTGACCGTCAGCCAGGTCTCCGTCCCGGACGAAGTTTCTCTCACCGGGAGCGTTGAACTCACAGGCGGTACTAGCCCCGGTCGTGTGCAGCCCGATCACGTCGCCCGCCCGCACGGGGATCCTGAGGCCGGAGAACGTGTTGATGACGCCCGAGGAGAGGGCCCGCGGGCCGTCATGGCCGATGACCCGGTAGGTGTTCGGGCCGGTGCCACGGTAGACCTTGAACGTCAGCGGCGCCGATCCAGCGGCGGCGTTGTGGCTCCAGGAGGTCACGATGAGGAATGGGACGGGGAAGAACGGCACGGTGTAGGGGTTGCCGGAGGTCACCGGCGGCTGCACCAAATCCTGGGGCGCAGAGCACGCCGTCGGGGGCGGGCTCCCCGGCGCTAGCTGTCCGAGCGTCACCGCCGCCCCCGCGAAGGAAGCGCTCGCCGCCAGCGACAGCGCCGCGAGGGAGGCACCCGCCGCGAGTCGGTTCAGGACGTGCCGACGCCGTGTGGTCTGCCGAGCGATGCCGGTCATCCTAAGCGAGGGTCGGCCATGCCCGAGCGAGATACTGCGTGGGCGATGTCGGAGGAAACGTGGATACCCTCCGCGCCGTCTACGACGAGTGGAGGCGCGGGAACTTCCGGGCTGGAGGCAAGCTGTTCGACGCATACACCGTCTGCGTTGTGGACCCAGAGCCCGGAGCCGGGGCGTTACGTCGGGTCGGCCGAAATCGCGGCTTGGATGCGCCTGCAGCTCGAACACCCCAAGACCTTGACCATTCGCGCGGAGGAATTCATCGAGGCGGGCGACAGCGTGCTGGGTTGCGGTACACCGGCAGGCCACCGGAGAGAAGAGCGGAACGCCCGTTGAGGACCACCATTTTCACGTGTGGACGTTCCGGGGACCGATGGTGACCCGATTGGAGTTCATCGCGGGGCGAGCCGAAGCCCTCGAAGCCGCCGGGCTGCGGGAGTAGGCGATGTCGGAGGAGAACGTCGAGGTCTTTAGGCGCGCCGTTCAGGCGGCCAACCGCCGAGACGTAGAAGCGCTGCTCGAGGAAGTCGACCCCGAGGTGGAATGGCATCCAGGGATGGCGGCACAGATAGGAGGCGAAGCGACGGTGTATCGGGGACACGAGGGCGTCCGCAAGCTGTGGCGAGACCTGTACTCGGCTTTCGTCGAAATCCACGTCGAGTTCCCGGAGATTCGGGACCTCGGCGATCGCGTTCTCGGGATCGGGCGCATCCGCACGCGCGGCAAGGAGAGTGGCGCCGAGACCGAGTCGCCATTCGCCTTCCTGGTCGAAGCCAAGAACGGCAAAGCGATTTGGGTGGGGACCTACCTGGATCCCAAGGAAGCCCTCGAAGCCGCCGGGCTGCGGGAGTAGGTCCGGACTCATCAGCACGGCAAGCTCACGACCTTCGGCTGATTGGACTTCTCCCCCCGGACCCAATAAGTCGCTTGGCCGCATGCGCCGGCTGCGCTACTCTGCTGGAACTTCGATGACGCACCGGCTCGACAGCCTGGCGCTTCTCCTTCTCCTCCCCCTCCGGGGGGAGTAATCGCTGGGCGGCGCGACAGCCGCGACGGAAGAACAGGTCATTCGGAAGTCTTCGGAGAAGGAGGTAGGTCATGAGCGAGGTTGACGGCGTAACCGGTCCGGTCCCAGAGGAGAACCGGGTCCACATCTTCGATACGACGCTGCGCGACGGCGAGCAGTCGCCGGGGATCTCCCTGAACACCCAGGAGAAGATCGAGATCGCCCAGCAGCTCGCACGCCTCGGCGTCGACGTGATCGAGGCCGGCTTCCCGATCACCAGCCCGGGCGACTTCGAGGCGGTCGAGGCGATCTCCCGGAACGTCGAGGGCCCGGTGATCTGCGGGCTCGCCCGGACCCACAAGGCGGACATCGACGCGGCTTGGAACGCGATCAAGGACGCGGAGCGGCCGCGAATCCACACCTTCATCTCGACCTCGGACATCCACATCACCCACCAGCTCCAGACGACTCACGAGGACGTCAAGGGGCAGGCGAAGGCAGCGGTTGCGCTCGCGAAGTCCTACTGCGACGACGTCGAGTTCTCGCCGATGGACGCGACCCGCGCGGAGATCGAGTTCACCGCAGAGGTCTGCGCGATCGCAGTCGCCGAGGGAGCGAACGTGATCAACATTCCCGACACGGTCGGGTACACGACACCGGAGGAGTACGCCGCCTACTTCCGGAGGCTCTACGAGCTGATCCCCGGCCTCGACCGAGTCGAGCTCTCCGTCCACTGCCACGACGACCTCGGTCTCGCGGTCTCCAACTCCTACGCGGGGCTGCTGGCCGGCGCCCGCCAGGTCGAGTGCGCCGTCAACGGGATCGGGGAGCGGGCCGGCAACTGCTCGCTCGAGGAGATCGTGATGCTGCTCCGGACCCGTCGCGACGTGCACGGGCTGGACACCGGCGTCGACGCCCGCGAGCTCGCGCGGACCAGCCGGATGGTCTCGCGGCTGACCGGGTATTCGGTGCCGCCCAACAAGGCGGTCGTCGGCCGAAACGCGTTCGCACACGAGTCCGGAATCCATCAGGACGGCGTGCTCAAGGAGCGCTCGACCTACGAGATCATGGACGCGACCGAGGTCGGCCTCGAGTCGAATTCGATCGTGCTCGGCAAGCACTCCGGGCGACACGCCCTCCAGGATGCGCTCCGGCAGCTCGGCTTCAAGGTCGAGGGTGGCGCGCTCAACCAGGCGTTCAAGCGCTTCAAGGAGATCGCTGACAAGAAGAAGCAGGTCACCGCGCTCGACCTCGAGGCGATCGTCTCCGACGAGATGCGCGATTCGGCTCAGGCCTACAACCTCGGCTGGTTCGAGGTCGAGGCCGGCTCCGAGCGCGCTCCCGAAGCGCGAGTGGGCGTGATCCTGCCGAGTGGCGAGGAGTCGGTGGCGGCGGCCTCGGGTGACGGCCCCGTCGATGCGATCTTCGGGGCGATCCGCGAAGCGACGGGAACCGACGCCGAGCTTCAGCGCTTCGAGGTCGAGGCGATCACGGGCGGTACCGACGCGCTCGGCCAGGTGAGCGTCTCGGTTCGCGCCGACGGCAAGCTCGCCAGCGGCCAGGGCGTCGCGACCGACATCCTCGAGGCGTCGGCCCGTGCGTTCGTCCGGGCGATCTCGAATGCCCTCGAGGGCGTCGCGGTCCGCGAGGCCGAGGAGGCGACCGCGGACGCGATCGTCGAGCGCACCCCAGGACCCTAGAAGCCGTCTGGCAATAGCCTGGGGAGCGTGAAGCTCCCTTCGGCGCCGCAGGCCCAATCCCGCTTCTGGTGGTTCTGGGAGCGGTTCACCGACTTCCACACGCTCGTCTACAAGACGAGCCGCGGCCGGATCGGCGGGACCGCCTACGGCGCGCCGATCGCGCTGGTCGAGTCGGTGGGCCGGAAGAGCGGAAAGCGCCGCACCCATCCGCTGATCTGCCGCGCGGACGGCGAGAACCTGGTGCTGGTCGCCTCAAAGGGGGGGATCGACCGTAATCCCGCCTGGTACCTGAACCTGAAGGCGAACCCGGAGACGACCGCATGGTGGAAGGGGAGGAAGCGCCGGTTCCGGGCCCGGGACGCGACCGACGCCGAGCGCGAGCGACTCTGGCCGATGATGGTCGAGATCTACCGCCCGTACGAGGGCTACCAGCGACGGACCGAGCGGAAGATCCCGGTCGTCGTCCTCGAGCCGGCTTAGACCGGGAGCGCGCATACAATCGTACGTGATAACGTACGAGCAATGGCGACGGCCACCTCAGAGAGAGCGAGCTCATTCCACGCTTCCGGCGGCGCGCTCGGGGAGCGCGTGAGGAGCCTGCGCGAAGCGATGGATCTGTCGCTCCGCGACCTCGCCGAGCGGAGCGGCGTCAGCGCCCCGATGCTCTCCCAGGTGGAGCGGGGGGAGACCAGCCCGACCCTCGCCGTCGCGGAGAAGATCGCCGCGGGACTGGAGCTGAGCCTCTCCCAGCTCCTGCGGCTCGACGAGGACCGGCACGTCGTGGTCCTTCGATCCGGCGAGGGGCGAACCCGCCGAAGGCGCGCCCACGCGGTCGAGGAGCTGACCCCGCCGCTCCCCGGACAGCGCGCCGATGTCTCCGTCCACACGCTCGCACCGGGTGCCGCCACCGGCGGCCCCGACGATCCGCCGATGCACGAGCCGGGCAGCCGCGAGACCGCGGTGGTGCTGAAGGGGACTGCCGAGCTCTTCATCGACGGAAGCCGGCATGAGCTTGCGGAGGGCGACAGCGTCACCTTCGATGCCGATCTGTCCCATCATTTCGAGAACAACGGCGCGGCAGACGCCCGGCTGATCGCGGTCGTGGCGGCCGGGCTGAGGCGAGGCTAGGGGGCCGGGCACGAATGGCCAAGAACCTGTTCGAAAAGATCTGGGACGCCCACGACGTCGATCGCGACCTGATCTACATCGACCTCCACCTGGTCCACGAGGTGACCTCGCCCCAGGCCTTCGACGGGCTCCGGATCGCTGGGCGCCGCGTCCGCCGCCCGGACAAGACCCTGGCCACTGCCGACCACAACGTCCCCACCGACGGGACCCCGACCGCCCGCCTGATCGCCGACGAGCTCTCGCGCAAGCAGGTCGAGGCGCTCGAGGCCAACTGCGAAGAATTCGGGATCCCCCTCTATTCGCTGGGCTCGAACAGGCGCGGGATCGTCCACGTGATCGGGCCGGAGCTGGGCGTCACCCAGCCGGGGATGACGATCGTCTGCGGCGACTCGCACACCTCCACACACGGGGCCTTCGGCGCACTGGCGTTCGGGATTGGCACCTCGGAGGTCGAGCACGTGCTCGCGACCCAGACGCTGGTTCAGCGCAAGCCGAAGACGCTACGGATCAACTATTCGGGCAAGCTCGGCTTCGGCGTCACCTCCAAGGACCTGATCCTGGCGACGATCGGCCGCCTGGGGACCGGCGGGATGCAGGGCTACGCGGTCGAGTACGCGGGATCCGCGATCTCGGCCCTGCCGATGGAGAACCGGATGACGATCTGCAACATGACGATCGAGGGCGGCGGCCGCGCGGGAATGGTCGCGCCCGACGAGACGACCTTCGAGTACGTGCGCGGGCGTCCGGGGGCGCCGGAGGGCTTCGATGCGGCGGTCGAGCGCTGGCGCGAGCTGCCGAGCGACGAGGGGGCGACCTTCGACCGCGAAGTCGAGGTGGACGCCGCCGCGATCTCGCCGATGGTCACCTGGGGGACCACCCCGGGCATGGTGGTGGAGGTCACCGACGGGGTCCCCGATCCGGCCGCGATTGACTCCCCCGCCGACCGTGAGGCGGCCGAGCGCGCCCTCGCCTACATGGACCTGAAGGCGGGGACGCCGATGCGTGAGATCGCACTCGACCGGGTGTTCATCGGCTCGTGCACCAACTCGCGGATCTCCGACCTCCGCGAGGCCGCCGGGATCGTCGAGGGGCGGACGATCGCGAGCTCCCTGCGGGGAATGGTCGTGCCCGGATCGCAGCAGGTGAAGGAGCAAGCCGAGCGGGAGGGTCTCGACGGGGTCTTCAAGGCGGCCGGCTTCGAGTGGCGGGAATCGGGATGCTCTGCCTGCCTCGGGATGAACCCCGACATCCTCAACCCCGGGGAGCGCTGCGCGTCAACATCCAACCGTAACTTCGAGGGCCGCCAGGGCGCCGGCGGCCGGACCCACCTGGTGAGCCCGAAGATGGCGGCGGCGGCCGCCGTCGAAGGCCACTTCGTCGACATCCGGGAGTGGGATGCGAGGGTGATGCAAGGGCGCGCCGCAGCCGAAGGCGAGGCGCGACCCGTTTTGGGCGAGACCGAAGACAACCCGTCTGATGCCGAAGGGGGCGATACCCATCGACCCGATTGAAATCATCGAGGGCCGCGTCGCCGTACTCGACCGCTCCGACGTGGATACCGACCAGATCATCCCGAAGCAGTTCCTGAAGCGGATCGAGCGCACCGGCTTCGGCGAGTTCCTGTTCTACGACTGGTTCCGATCAGGCGAGATCGAACTCGCGCCGCATCCGATCCTGGTCACCGGCCGGAACTTCGGCTCCGGCTCTTCCCGCGAGCACGCCGTCTGGGCGTTGAAGGACTATGGGTTCGATGCCGTGGTCGCGCCCTCCTTCTCGGACATCTTCTTCTCCAACTGCACGAAGAACGGACTGCTCCCGGTGATTCTCGACGAGGAGCGTTGCCGTGCGGTCGCCGGCGCGGGCGAGGCGCGGATCGACCTCGACGACCAGACGGTCAACTGCGCCGACGGGGTCTTCAAGTTCGAGATCGACAAGGAGATCAAGCACCGGCTCCTGAGCGGTCTCGACGACGTCGCGATGACGCTCCAGCGCGCCGAGAGGATCGACCAGTTCGAGGCATCCGGCGGCGCCGAGCACGGGCCGGTGACGACCGCGCTGTGAGCCGACGCACCACCACCGACTGGGATGCGAGGAACTACGACAGGCTGGCGTCGCCTCAGGAGGAGTGGGCGCGGCGCCTCCTCGAGCGGCTTCCGCTCGAGGGCACAGAAACGGTGCTCGACGCCGGATGCGGCTCGGGGCGCGCGACCAGGCTGCTGCTCGAGAATCTGCCGAACGGACGCGTGATCGGCGTCGACGGGTCGCCTTCGATGATCGAGGTGGCCTCGGAGACCTTCCGGGGCGACGGGCGAGTCGTGCTGATCACCTCGGACCTGCTCGAGCTCACCCCGGAGCTGCTCGAGAGGGAGGCGGGCCGTGACGCGGTCGACTCCGTGTTCTCGAACGCCACCTTCCACTGGATCGAGGACCACGGCCGGCTGTTCGAGCGGCTCCACTCCGTCCTCCGCCCCGGCGCTCGCCTCGTCGCACAGTGCGGGGGCCGCGGCAACGTCGAGAACTGGCGACGGGCGATCGAGGCGACTTCGGCGCGCGAACCGTTCGCCGAATACGTGAAGGGGTTCGCCCCCTGGAACTTCTACGGCCCGGAGGAGACCGAGGCGAGCCTACGCGCCGCCGGCTTCGACCAGGTCCGCTGCTGGCTCGAGGAGATGCCGGTCGTCGTCCCTGACGACCCACGGGACTTCGTCGCGGTGATGGGCCTCGCCGCGCACCAGGACCGGCTTCCTGAGGACCTCCGCGAGCCGTTCGTCGCGGCGGCACTCGAATCGTTCGAGGGGCCGTTCGAGCTTCGCTACGTACGGCTGAACATCGACGCCCGATGAAGATCGTCCTGCTGCCCGGCGACGGGATTGGTCCGGAGATCGGCGCCGCGGCGGCGAGGGTCCTGGACGCCCTCGGAGGCTTCGAGATCACCGAGCACCCGATCGGCGGCGCATCGATCGACCGGCACGGGGCGCCGCTCACCGACGAGGTCCTCGATGCCTGCCGGGGAGCCGACGCGGTCCTGCTCTGCGCGGTCGGCGGGCCGAATTGGGACACGACTGACCCCGACGCGCCAAGGCCCGAGCAGGGCCTGCTTGGTCTCCGCAAGGGGCTCGGGCTGTTCGCCAACCTGCGGCCGGTGCGCCCGAGCGCCTCACTGCTCGACGCGAGCCCGCTGCGCCGGGAGCGGATCGAGGGCACGGATCTGCTCGTCGTGCGTGAGCTCACCGGCGGGATCTACTTCGGGGATTCGGGACGGGACGGCCACCGCGCCCACGACGACTGCGCCTACACGGCCGGCGAGATCGAGCGGATCGCCCGAGTTGCGTTCGAGGCCGCCGGCGAGCGGCGCGGTCACCTGACCTCGGTCGACAAGGCGAACGTGCTCGAGACGTCGCGTCTGTGGCGGGAGACCGTCACCAGGCTGGCGCCCGAGTTCGAGGGAATCGAGCTCGACCACCTCCTGGTCGACAACGCCGCGATGCAGCTCGTCGCCCGCCCGGCGGAGTTCGACGTGATCGTCACCGAGAATCTCTTCGGCGACATCCTCAGCGACGAGGCCGCGATGCTGACCGGATCGCTCGGCATGCTCCCGTCGGCGAGCCTCGGGGAGGGCGGCCCCGGCCTGTTCGAGCCGGTCCACGGATCGGCCCCCGACATCGCCGGCCAAGGAATCGCCAACCCGCTCGCCACGTTCCTCTCCGTCGCGATGATGCTCCGCTACGGGCTCGGCATGCAGGAGGAGGCCGATCTGCTCGACACGGCCGTCGACGCTGCGCTCACCGAGGGCCTGCGCACCCCCGACCTGGGCGGCGGGGACGGCACCAGGGAGGTCGGGACCAACGAGATGACGGAGGGCGTCCTCTCCGGCCTGGCCGGGGGCCAGTCTGGTTGACCGCCCGATCCGCCGGGCGGAGAATCGGCGAGCAAGCGGGGAAGGGGAGGAGGAGCGATGGTCTAGTCGAGTCCCCGGCCCTGGCCGGGAGAACCTGAAACCTTCATAATCCCCGCACCGTGGAGAAGGCCGACTACATCTGGATGAGCGGCGAGTTCGTCGCCTGGGACGACGCCAAGGTTCACGTGCTGAGCCACGGGCTCCACTACGGGACCGGGGTCTTCGAGGGAATTCGTTGCTACGACACCGAGCGAGGCTCAGCGATCTTCCGGCACGACGAGCACCTGGCGCGCCTCGTCCGCTCGGCTGGGCTGTACAACATCCCGCTCGGGTACTCGGCGGAGGAGATCCGCGAGGCGACGAAGGAGCTCGTCCGCCGCAACGGGCTGAGCAGCTGCTACATCCGGCCGCTTGCGTTCCGCGGCTACGGTGAGATGGGCCTGTACGCGGCCAGCGCCCCGGTCGAGCTGATCATCGCCGCCTGGCCCTGGGGGGCCTACCTCGGCGAGGAGGGCAAGCGGCACGGGATCCGGGCGACGGTCTCGCCGTGGCGGCGGATCTCTCCGGACAGCCTGATCCCCGCCTCGAAGGCGTCGGGTCAGTACCTGAACTCGATCCTCGCCAAGAACGCCTCCGTCGAGGCGGGCTACGACGAGGCGATCCTGCTCGACTACCGCGGGATGGTCTGCGAGGGAACCGGGGAGAACATCTTCGTGGTCCTGGACGGCGCGATCGTCACACCCCCGCACACCGCCTCGATCCTCGACGGGGTGACCCGCAAGTCGATCATCCAGATCGCCGAGGACCTCGGCTACAAGGTGATCGAGCGCGACATCGGTCGCTCCGAGCTCTATCTGGCGGAGGAGGTGTTCTTGACCGGGACCGCCGCCGAGCTGGTCCCTGTCCGCGAGATCGACCATGCGGTGCTCGGCGAGCCCGGCGAGATCACCCGGGTGATCCAGGCGAAGTTCGAGGATGCGCTGCACGGCCGCGCCGAGGAGTATTTGGAGTGGCTCGACTTCATCGAGGAGCCCGCCAAGCTCGACTCCGGCGCCAGCGCCGGTGATGGCGCTTCTGCGGGAGCGAAGGCGCGCGTGCAGTAGATTGGGTTGCTGATGCTGCACGGCTTCACAGGGCGAATTACGCAGGCCGCCGTCGCCTAGCGACCGGCGGTCTCCGCACGACCCCGCCCGGGGTCCTTCCCGCCCACCACGAAGCAGAAAGGCAGCGATGAGACAGGTACTCCTCTACGACACGACTTTGCGCGACGGCATGCAGGGCCTGGGCATGAGCCTGTCAGCGCAGGAGAAGGTCCGCGTGGTCCGGAAGCTCGACGAGCTCGGGATCCACCTGATCGAGGCGGGTTTCCCCGGCTCGAACCCGAAGGAGCTCGAGCTTTTCGCCATGCTCGCCGAGGTCGAGCTCGCGCAGGCCGAGATCGCGGCGTTCGGGATGACGCGCCGGCGTGACACCGATGCGGTCGACGACGAGGCCCTCGCGGCACTCGCCTCCGGATTCGCTCCGGTGGTCACTCTCGTCGGGAAGACCTGGGGCCTTCACCTCGAGAAGGTGACCAAGGTGAGCAGGGACGAGAACCTGGCGATGATTGGGGACTCGGTCGCCTTCCTGCGGGACGCCGGGAAGCGGGTGATCTATGACGCCGAGCACTTCTTCGACGGCTTCCGCGACGACGCCGGATACGCGATCGAGTGCCTCCGGGCCGCGGCCGACGCGGGCGCCGAGAACGTGACGCTCTGCGACACGAACGGCGCGAGCCTGCCCGGCCAGATCGCCGAGGCGGTGAGGGCGATCGTCGGGGAAATGGATGCCGCCGTCGGCATCCACACTCACAACGACCTGGAGTGCGCGGTCGCGAATTCGCTCGCCGCCGTCGAGCAGGGCGCCTCGCTCGTGCAGGGAACGATCAACGGGATCGGCGAGCGGACGGGCAACGCCAACCTCACCTCGATCCTGCCCGCGCTCCAGCTGAAGATGGGCTGCCGCTGCGTCGGTGATGAGCGGCTCTCGCGGCTCACCGGGATCGCACACTTCGTCGACGAGATCCTCAATCTGACGCCCGATCCCGACCAGGCGTTCGTCGGCCGCAACGCCTTCGCCCACAAGGGCGGCATGCACGTCGCCGGGGTGAATGCAGACGCGCGCACCTTCGAGCACATGGACCCGGCGCTGGTGGGCAACGAGCGCGAGCTCGTGGTCTCGGAGCTCTCCGGGAAGGGGACGGTGCTGGGGCGGGCGGAGCGGGCAGGGATCCCGCTGGACGAGGAGCAGGCCGCCCGCGCGCTGCGCACGGTGAAGGAGCGCGAGCACCGTGGCTACCACTACGAGGCCGCGGACGCCTCGTTCGAGCTCCTGCTGCGCAGGGAGACCGGACGCTACGAGCCGCTGTTCCGGCTCGAGGGGTTCCGGGTTCTGGTCGAGAAGCGCGAGGACGGGAAGGTGGTCACCGAGGCGACGATCAAGATCTGGGTCGACGGCGAGCGCTACCTGCGGACGGCCGAGGGGAACGGCCCGGTCAACGCTCTCGACACGGCGCTCCGGGGCGCGATCACCGATCGTCACCCGCACCTGGCCGACATCGAGCTCACCAACTACAAGGTCCGGATCCTCGACGAGCACCACGGCACCGGGGCGGTCACCAGGGTGTTGCTCGACTCCTCCGACGGGGAGCGCGAGTGGGGCTCGATCGGGGTCTCGGAGAACATCATCGAGGCCTCGTGGGAGGCCCTGGTCGACTCGCTCGAGTACGCCTTCCAGCCACGTGAAAAGAGAGCCGCGCCGAGTGAACGAGCCGATACCGCTCGCACGACCTGACCTGGGCAAACGCGAGGAGGAGCTGCTGCTGGAGGTGGTGCGCTCCGGCACGCTCTCGCTCGGACCGAAGCTGGAGCAGTTCGAGCGGGACTTCGGCCGCTGGCTGGGCGATGGATACGCCGTCGCGGTCTCGAGCGGCACCGCGGCGCTTCATCTCGGTGTGAGGGCCCTGGAGTGGGGCGAGGGCGACGAGGTGATCACCAGCCCGCTGAGCTTCGTCGCCTCGACCAACTGCCTGCTCTACGAGGGCGCAAAGCCCGTCTTCTGCGACATCGATCCGGTCACCCTGACGCTCGACCCGGAGGCGGCCGCGGCCGCCGTTGGCCCCAGGACCACGGGAATCCTGCCGGTCCACATCTTCGGCTACCCGGCCGACCTGCCGGCCCTCGCCGAGGTCGCGGCCAATCGCGGCCTCCGGATCCTCGAGGACGCGTGTCAGGCGCTCGGCGCCGTGGACAGGACGGGCCGGCGGGTCGGCACGGCCGGAAACGTCGCCACCTTTGCGTTCTACGCCAACAAGCAGATGACGACCGGGGAGGGGGGGATCCTGTTCGCGCTCGACCCGAACCTGGCCGAGCGGGTCCGCAGTGAGCGAAACCAGGGCCGGGCTCCGGAAACGGACCAGGTCGAGCACGACCGCCTCGGGTTCAACTATCGCCTCACCGACCTGCAGGCGGCGATCGGGATCGCCCAGGTCGAGCGGCTGGACGAGATGCTCAACGCCCGCGAGAACGTCGCCGCCCATTACCGGGAGCGCCTGACGCAGCTCGGGGCCGAGCCCGCCGGCGAGGAGGACCAGGACGACCTCGTCCTGCCCTGCGAGAACCGCGGCGACGAGCGCCGGAGCTGGTTCGTTTTCTGCGTCCAGCTTCCACCCGGGACCGATCGCGACGCGGTGATCTCGTCGCTCGCCGAGAGGGGAATCGCGTCGAAGGCCTATCTGCCGTGCATCCACCTTCTGCCTCCTTACCGCGAGCGGTTCGGTTTCGCGGGCGGCGAGTTCCCGGTCGCAGAGCGGGTCGCGGAGCGCTCGCTGGCGCTCCCGTTCTTCCCCTCGATGAGCGAGGGCGATGTGGACCGGGCCTGCACGGCGCTCGCCGAAGCCCTGAAACTGCGCCCCTAGACTCACGGCATGTCCCGCTTCGGCGAAGAGCAGGACCCCCTGTTCAGGCGGATCAATTCCTCGATCTCGTTCGACTGGCGGCTTGCGCCATTCGACATCGAGCAGTCGAAGGCGCACGCCCGGGCGCTCGCCGGGCTCGGTGTGCTCGACCAGGGGGAGCTGGCGCAGATCACCGAAGGCCTCGATCGGGTCGGCGGCGAGCTCGAGGGGGGCCGCTTCGAGTTCCGGGAGGACGACGAGGACATCCACATGGCGATCGAGCGGCGCCTCACCGAGCTGATCGGGCCGCTCGGCGGCAAGCTCCACACCGCCCGCTCGCGGAACGATCAGGTCGCGACCGACCTCGCCCTGCTCGTTCGATCCCATTCCGCGCGGGCGGTTGCCCTGCTCGAGACGCTGATGGAGTCCCTGGCCGGGCTCGCCGAGGCGCACCGCGACTGGCCAGCTCCCGCCTACACGCATCTCCAGCGCGCCCAGCCCGTCTATCTGGGGCACCATCTGCTCGCCTACTTCTGGATGTTCGAGCGGGATGCCCGCCGGTTCTTCCGGGCGGCGGAGGCGACCACCGAGATGCCCGCCGGGTCGGGGGCGCTGGCCGGGCTCAACTGGGATCTGGACCGCGACGCGATCGCGGCGGACCTCGGATTCGAGCGACCCGCACCGAATTCGCTCGACGCGGTCTCCAACCGGGACTTCGCGCTCGACTACCTCTCCGCCGCGGCGATCTGCGCGATGCACCTCTCCCGCCTCGGGGGAGAGATCGTCCTCTGGTCGAGCGAGGAGTTCGGGTTCTGCGAGCTGCCGGACTCGTTCGCGTCGGGCTCGAGCATCATGCCCCAGAAGAAGAACCCGGACGCGGCCGAGCTCCTCCGGGGCAAGGCACCGCGCGTCGCCGCCTCGCTCTCCAGCCTGCTCGGGACGATGCACGCGCTGCCCCTTGCCTACAGCAAGGATCTTCAGGAGGACAAGGAGCCGCTCTTCGACGCGGTCGACAACCTCGAACTCTGCCTCGCGGCCGCGGCCGGGATGCTCGACGGAATCCGCTTCGACCGGGACCGGCTCGCCGCCGCCGCGGCGGACGAGATGCTCGCGGCGACCGACCTGGCGGATGCGCTGGTCCAGGAGGGCGTCCCCTTCCGCGAGGCGCACGGACTCGTCGGCGGCCTGGTCAGAACGGCGCTGGAGTCGGGGAAGGGCCTCGCCGAGCTCGCCGACACGGAGCTCGACGGGGTGCCGGAGGGCGCGCGGGCCGCCGTCAGGCGGGCGCTCGAGGCCGGGCGAACGATCGAGTCGAAGGTCTCCGCGGGCGGGACCGCGGGGGCGCGGGTGGAGGAGCAGCTCGAGCGGGCGAGGGCTTCCCTGGCGGAGCTCGCGGGCGCCCTCCCGAGCCCGGGGTCCTGATCCGAGCGTGGGCTCGCTCGACCGCAGCTTCTACGAGCGTTCCGTGCACGAGGTCGCGCGGGAGCTGATCGGCTGCACGCTCGCGGTCGGGGAGACCGGAGGGCTGATCGTCGAGACCGAGGCCTATGAGGCGTCCGATCCCGCCTGCCACGCCTACATCGGCAAGACGGCCCGCAACGAGGTGCTGTTCGGCCCGCCCGGACGCGCCTACGTCTACCTCTCCTACGGGATCCACAGCCTCCTCAATGCGGTCGCGGAGCCCGAGGGGGACGCCGCCGCGGTGCTGATCCGGGCGCTCGAGCCGAGCGAGGGGATCGACCTGATGCGGCACAGAAGGGGCCGCGACCGCGTCGAGGAGCTCTGCTCGGGCCCCGGCAAGCTCACCGAGGCGCTCGGCGTCGGGCTGTCGCTGAACGGTGCGGATCTGCTCGAGGCGCCGTTCGAGATCTCCGGGCGGGTGTCGGCGTGGAACGGAGGAGAGATCGTCGCGGCGCCGCGGATCGGGATCACGAAGGCGGCCGAGCTGCCGTGGCGATACTGCGCCGCGGGAAGCCGGTATGTGTCGCGGCCCTGGCCGCTCGAGCTCGCGGCGGAGCGGGCCGCCTAGAGCGGCGCGGAGCTAGAGGCCGGTGCCGCCGGTGCCGCCGGTGCCGCCGGTGGCCGCACCTCCACCCCCGCCGCCGGAGGGTGCGGGAGCCGGCGCTGGCGCGCGCCCTGCGCCGCCACCGCCGCCGGTGCCGCCACCGCCGCCGGTGCCGCCACCGCCGCCGGTGGCCGAGGAGGAGCTGTCCGAACCGCTATAGCTCGGGGTGGAGCTGCTCGACTCCTCGTCATCATCGTCATCGTCGTCGGAGGCGGCCTCCTTCTCGGCCTCCCGCTCGGCGCGGATGTCCTCGAGCGCGCCGATCACCGCGTTCCAGATCACCGCCGGCCAGGTGCCGCCGTCGACCGGGCCGCCGTTGTACTCGGTCTCCATCGGCGTGGTGGTGTCCCGGTGGCCGACCCAGACGCAGGCGGTGAAGTCGTCGTTCCCGCCGCAGAACCAGGCGTCGCCGTTGTTCTCGGTCGTTCCCGTCTTTCCGAAGTCGGCGAGCGTTGCGACCTGGCCGGTACCGGCGCTGCTCACCGGGCCCGCGAGCAGCGACTTGACCGTCCCACCGACGCTTTCGGGGACAACCTGCTCCTTGATGGTGTGGTTCTTCCGGTCGACCTTTCCGTTCGGGTTGGCGATCTCGCTGATCGCGACCGGGCCGAGCTGATCCGGATCGCTCTTGTCGTCCCCGGCTTCGGTATCGAGGCTTCCGCTCACGCGCGCGCCGTCGTTCCCGATCGTGGTGAAGGCGTGGGCCATCTCGAGCGGCGTGACGCCCTCGCGCAGTCCGCCGAGGATCATCGCGGGGTTGGCCTTCTGGCCGGCGTTGACGTCCGTCTGGATGCCCATCCGGTCGGCGGTCTGGGCGATCAGGTTGAGGCTCCGCTGCGGATTCCTGACGACGTTCATGCCGAGCTCCGCATAGACGGAGTTGTCCGAGTAGGTCGTCGCGCTCGACAGCGAGACACACGAGCCGAAGTAGCGGTCCTCGTAGTTGTGCACCTCGAAGACCTCATTCTTGGGGCTCACACCGGGAATCGGGAGCTCCTTGGGCTGCGACGGGTAGCACTCGCCGGCCGAGTGGCCGTTCATCAGCGCGGTTGTGAGCGTGAACGGCTTGAAGGCCGACCCGGGCTGGCGGTGGCCCTCGGTGGCGAGGTTGAAGGGGTACTTCTCGAAGTCGTAACCCCCGACCATCGCCTTGATCTCGGCGGTCTGCGTGTCAAGGACGACGAGGGAAGCGGTCGGGGCGATGCCGCTGAGCATGCCGCCCGCGATCCCCTCGGCCGCCTCCTGCATCTCGAGGTCGAGCGTGGTGTGGACGTCGAGGCCGCCGCTGAACGCGCGCCCCGGACCGTAGAGGTCGACGACCTGCTGACGAAGCCAGTCGGTGAAGTAGGGGGCGATGGAATCGCCCTGCGGATGCTCGATGTCCGAAGCCGCCGGGGGCGCCTCGGCGATCGCGTCCTCGTACTCCTCGTCACCGATGTAGCCCTGCTCGTTCATCTTCTGGAGGACGACGTTCCGCCGCTCCAGCGCGAACTGAGGATTGACGCGCGGCGAGAAAGCGGATGGCGAGGTGATGATCCCCGCCAGCATCGCCGCCTCGGGCGGCGTCAGCACCTTCGCGCAGGCCTCGCCGCCGCCCTCTCCGCAGCCCGGGTGCTTCTTGCCGAAGTACGTGCGGGCGGCCGCCTCGAGTCCGTAGGCGCCCTCACCGAAGTAAACGGTGTTCAGGTACTCGGTCAGGATCTTGTCCTTGTCCCACTCGTCCTCCAGGTGGTAGGCGAGTGCCGACTCGCGGAACTTCTGAAGGACGGTCCGGTTGCCCTGCGCCTCCAGGGCATTCTTGATGAACTGCTGCGTGATCGTCGAGGCGCCCTGGGTCGAGCCGCCCGGCATCAGGTCATTGAACAGGGCACGGCCCATCCCCTGGATGTCGACGCCGCCGTGCTCGTAGAAGCGCTCGTCCTCGATCGCCACGGTCGCTGACTTCATGTACGGCGAGATGTCCCCGGATTCGACCAGGATCCGGCGGTTGTTGTTGAGCAGCGTCCCAATCTTGTTGCCGGCGGCGTCGAAGACCTCCGAGTTCTGCGCCTCCGCGAACTCCTTGCGATTCTCCAGCTGAGGCAGATCCCGGGAGATCGCCATCATCATCCCGAAGAAGAGGGAGACGATCCCGAGCAGGCCGAGGCCAACGAGCACGATTGCGATCCGCAGCCATTTGATCCGGCCGGGCTCAGGCTTTCTTGGCCGGCGGGAGCCGATCCTCCGCGGCAGGCGCGGGGGAGGGGGTTTGCCGACGCCGTCGCCGCCGCCGGGCCGCGGTGCCGGAATCCTCGACGGTACGCGCTCCCGGAGCGCCACGATCCGGCCGCGGCTCTCGGCGATCCGCTCGCCGCCCACCCGGCGCAGGCTCTCGACGCCTCCGCGGAGGGCGTTCCGGACCGCCGAGCCTCGTCGGGCGACCCCGCTCTTCTGGGGCTGATGCTCGAGGATCGACTCGAAGTCGACGTCGGCGTCCTCGTCCCGGTCGCGGCGTCGCTCGCGTTCCTCGTTCAGGTCCAGGATCGGGCTGGGTCGCCGGGAGGCGCGCCGGCGGGCCTCCTTGGCGAAGTTCCGCGCCTCGCCGGGGGTGGGGGGACCGGCTGGGCCGTCGTCCTGCTCGCGGAGCGCGGTGAGATCGCGGTCCAGGTCCTCCTCGAAGGTGAGCCATTCGTCCCCCGCGGGGTGGGAGCTCCCCTTCTCCTCCTTGTAGAGCAGGTCCTGGCTGCGGTTGAGGAGCTCCCGGGCCCGCGACGCATAGCCGCGCGAGCCGTTCCCGCTTTCGCCGCGCTCGTCCTGGGGGTTGGCGCCGGGGCGCCTTCGCTTCCGCTTCGCATCTGGGTCGCTCTCCGGCTCGGGTGCATTCGGCGGCGTTCGGGGTGCGGGCTGCTCGAAGTCGCCGAACCCGAAGTCGGGGTCGGGGCGCTCCCGCGCCTCCTGCCCGTTCCCCGTTTCGGGGTCGGGGAGATCCCGGCCGTTGCCGTGCCCGGCGGCGTCCTCGGGCTTGCGGTCCTGCGTCCGCGAGCCCGATCGGCCCCGGTTTAGGTCGAAGTCGAAATCGAAATCGTCTGTCATGTCGCGAATGGGCGACGCAGATGCCCGGCCCGCGCCCGGATCCTGCTAGCGCCTGAAAGTCGATCTGGAGGCGCCTCGTCAAACGGGTCGCGCTTACGCGCGCCCTCGCACCAACCGGCGCCCGGCCAGGCGGAAGTGGGCAGTCTAGCATTGGCCCCGTGACGGAATTCCGGGCAAAGAAGCGCCTGTTCGCGACCGCCGACGCCTGGATCATTGCCGTGCTCCGGCATGGCTGACATCGACATTCTCAAGCGCGGGACGGACGAGCTGCTGCCGAAGGGAAGGCTCGAGGAGCAGCTCGCCTCCGGTGCTCCGCTGCGCGTGAAGCTGGGGATCGACCCCACCGCGCCCGACATCCACCTTGGGCACGTCGTCGTGCTCACCAAGCTCGCCCAGTTCCAGCAGCAGGGGCACCAGGTCGTCCTGATCATCGGCGACTTCACCGCCCGCGTCGGGGATCCGAGCGGGCGCGACTCGCGGCGGCCGGTGCTCTCCCCGGAGGAGATCGGCGCGAACGCCCAGACGTTCCAGGACCAGGCCTTCAAGGTGCTCGACCGGGACGCGACCGAGGTCAGGTTCAACAGCGAATGGCTCGACATGCCGGCGCAGCAGCTGTTCGATTTGATGGGGAAGGTGACGGTCGCGAGGCTGCTCGAGAGGGAGGATTTCACCAAGCGGATGAAGGCCGATCAGCCGATCTCGTCGCTCGAGCTGCTCTACCCGATCCTCCAGGGGTACGACTCGGTGGCCGTGCGCTCGGACGTGGAGCTGGGGGGCACCGACCAGAAGTTCAACCTGCTCTTCGCGCGCGACATCCAGCGTGCCTACGGCGTGCCCGAGCAGTCGATCATGACGACGCCGATCCTGCCCGGGCTCGACGGCGTACGCCGGATGAGCAAGTCCCTCGGCAACTACGTGGGTGTGACCGACTCGCCCGAGGAGATGTTCGGGAAGCTGATGCGGATCCCGGACGAGGTGATGGGCACGTACTACGAGCTCCTGCTCGGCGAGGACGTTCCCCAAGGCGATCCGATGGGGGTGAAGCGGGCCCTAGCGCGGCGGATCGTCGAGCGGTTCCACGACGCCGACGCGGCCGGGGCCGCGGAGGCGCGCTTCGACACGGTCCATGTTGCCCGCGGGGTGCCCGCCGATGTCCCGGAGGTCTCGCTCGCAGGTGCCGCGGGCGTCCCCGAGGGAGACGACGGCGAGGTGCACATGCCCGCCCTGATCGCGGGCGCGTTCGAGATGTCCACCAGCGAGGCGAGACGCCTGATCGCGCAGGGTGGGGTGAAGCTCGACGGCGAAAGCCTCGCTCCGGAGCGACTCGACGTCCCTCTCGAGGAGCTCGTCGGGAGCGTCCTCCAGGTGGGCAAGCGCCGCTTCGCGCGCCTGCTGGCACCCTGAAGGGCGCTGGGTAATCGCCCGAGGCGGCGATTTCGGTTTCTCGACTCGACCTCCCGCACGTCGCGGGCTATACTTCTCGGTCGCTCTTGCTTCGGATGACGAAAGGAGCAGCCTCGTAAGAGGAGCCCAATTCGGCCGAGATCTCGGCCGGCGCGATACCGGGCCCCTCGACGAGGGGCCTTTTTCGTGACCGAGGCAAGGCCGGTGAGGCGGCGAGACCCGTCGACCCCCGCCAAGTGGTCTTTGAAAACTGAGCAGCGCGCGACGAGGGACGTCGAGTCCTTCGTTGCTCGAGCCCGACCCCTGCCCATCATGCACCGGGCGGGGGTTGATAACTCCGTCATGTCTGCCGCCGCATTGTGTACGCGGTGGCGAGTCAGCGACATGACAACTCTCTTGTGACTGACGCCAGTCACGTCACACTTTTTACGGAGAGTTTGATCCTGGCTCAGGACGAACGCTGGCGGCGTGCTTAACACATGCAAGTGGTGCGACGAACCAGGCTTCGGCCTGGGGCAAAGCCGCGAACGGGTGAGTATCACGTGGGTAACCTGCCCCGATGACCGGGACAACCCGAGGAAACTCGGGCTAATACCGGATGTGCTCTCCGCACATCAGTACGGTGAGCAAAGGAAGCTTCGGCCTCCGCATCGGGATGGGCCCGCGGCCCAGTAGCTTGTTGGAGAGGTAAAGGCTCACCAAGGCGACGATGGGTAGCTGGTCTGAGAGGACGATCAGCCACACTGGGACTGAGACACGGCCCAGACTCCTACGGGAGGCAGCAGTGGGGAATCTTGCGCAATGCGCGAAAGCGTGACGCAGCAACGCCGCGT
>DASUYK010000030.1:0-11744 GCA_036377415.1 Solirubrobacterales bacterium | reverse complement strand
CATCCGCCGGAAGGCGGCGAGATCGGCCGGTCCGAAGCTCATCCCCTGCATCCGCGGGCTCGCGGTCGCGATCTCCTCGAGGTTGACGACGCCCAGAGACGTCTCGAGGATTGCGTGGATCAGGAGCGGGCGCTCGAGCTTTGCCTTCGCCTCGAGCTGGGCGAGCAGGCGGTCGACGTAGTGGATGTCCCACGGCCCCTCGACCTTCGGGACCATGATCACCTCCAGCACCTCGCCGATCTCCGTGACCAGCTCGGTGATGTCGTCGAGCACCCAGGGGCTCTCGAGCGCGTTCACCCGGGTCCAGAGCTGGGTCTCGCCGAAGTCGACCTCCTTGCCGACCTCGAGCAGGCCCTCGCGGGCCGGGACCTTCTTGTCGACCGGAACCGCGTCCTCGAGGTTGCCGAGCAGGATGTCGGCCTGCTTGGCCATGTCGGGGACCTTCGCCCGCATCTTCTCGTTCGATGCGTCGAAGAAATGGATCATCCGCGAGGGCTTGAACGGGATCTCCCGGGGCGGCTCGGGAGCGTCGATCGCGAGGGGCTTGAAGAAGTCTCTTGGATTTCTCATGGAGGGAACGCTACATACCCAGGTTCGGGATGGGTCGCATGGATAGCCTCCGACGATGGCCAAGATCCGCGCGGCGATGCCCGGGGAGGTCGAGCGGGTGCTCGGGATGTACGAGTGGCTGTTCGCGCCCCCGGGCTCGGTCCCGCCTCGCTGGGATCCCGGGCGCGCCCGCGAGGCGATCGCCGACGCGATCGCCGACCCCGAGGCCGCCGTCCTCGTCGCGGAGCACCGCGGCGAGCTGCTCGGCCTCTGCACGGCCTACATGGACCTGGACTCGGTGCGCTTCGGCCGCCGCTGCTGGGTCGAGGACCTCGCGGTCAGCCCCAGCCACCGCTCACAGGGGGTGGGGAAGGTCCTGCTCGACGCGGCGAAGGACTGGGCGCGCGAGCGGGGGGCGACCCATCTCGAGCTGGACAGCGGCGAGACCCGGGCCGACGCCCACCGCTTCTACGAGCGGGAGGATCCGAGCTGGCGCTCGGTCTCCTACGCCTGGGAGCTCTGACCAGGCGCTTCTTCTTCCACTTCTTCGGTCGATCTACGCCCCGCGGCTATTCTTCGCTACCCGCGCTGGGCGGGGACCCGAGCGCACCGAACGACTTCCGAGGAGCGATGGCCGTAGCTACCGAGCAGCAGCAGACGACCTACCAGGAGATGACCGACGAGCAGAAGGCGATCGTCGAGATGGTCCGGAACTTCGTCGACAACGAGATCATCCCGAACGCCGAGGAGTTCGACCACGAGGACAAGTTCCCCGAGGCGATCGTCGAGCAGATGAAGGAGCTCGGGCTCTTCGGGGTGACGATCCCCGAGGAGTTCGGAGGGATGGGGCTCGATCTGACGACCTACGCGCTGATCGTCGAGGAGCTCTCCCGCGGCTGGATCTCGATCTCCGGCGTCGTCAACACGCACTTCATCGGCTCCTACCTGCTGATCAAGTTCGGCACCGACGAGCAGAAGGAGTACTTCCTGCCGAAGATGGCGACCGGCGAGATCCGTGCCGCCTTCTCGCTGTCGGAGCCCGAGGTCGGCTCGGACGTCCAGGGGATCAAGGCGACCGCGACGAAGGGCGACGACGGGAACTGGGAGCTGAACGGCCAGAAGATGTGGGTCACCAACGGCCTCGGTTCCAGCGTCGTCTTCGTCCTGATGAAGAACGACACCAAGGCGGACCCGCCGTACAAGGGGATGAGCTGCTTCATCACCGAGAAGGAGCCCTGGGCCGAGAAGAACACCGGCGAGTTCGAGGGCCTGGAGATCCCGCCCAAGATCAAGAAGATGGGCTACAAGGGTGTCGAGTCCACCGAGCTGGTCTACGGCGGCTACAAGTGCCCGCCGGAGCGGATTCTCGGGGGCGAGGAGGCCGGCCTCGGCAAGGGCTTCGTGCAGATGATGGACGCGCTCGAGGTCGGCCGGGTGAACGTGGCCGCTCGCGGGGTGGGCATCGCCCAGCGGGCCCTGGAGCTGGCGCTCCGCTACAGCCAGGAGCGCAAGACCTTCGGCAAGCCGATCGCCCAGCACCAGGCGATCCAGTTCAAGCTCGCCGACATGGCCACCAAGGTCGAGGCCGCTCGCCTGATCACCCGCAAGGCCGCCCGGATGAAGGATGCCGGGGAGCGCTCGGACCTCGAGGCCGGGATGGCGAAGCTGCTCGCCTCCGAGACCGGCAAGGAGGTCGTCGAGGAGTCCTTCCGAATCCACGGCGGCTACGGCTACTCGAAGGAGTACGAGATCGAGCGGCTCTACCGCGACGCCCCGCTGCTGCTGATCGGGGAGGGAACCTCCGAGATCCAGCGGATGGTGATCGGTAAGAAACTGCTCGAGCGCAACAAGATTTGACGCCCGTCGCGCTTGTCAGCGGGGCGAGCCGGGGGATCGGCGCCGAGATTGCCCGCCGGCTCGCCGCGGATCACGGTTTCAGGGTGTTCGCGGGCGCCCGCAATCCCTCCGACGTCGAAGCGGCGGAGGGAATCGAGCCGATCGAGCTCGACGTCACCGATCAGGCGAGCATCGACACGGCGCGCGAACGGGTCGAGGCCGACCCCGGGCGATTGGATGTCCTCGTCAACAACGCCGGGATCTACGGGGGCTACGAGAGCGTCGGCGAGTACGACCTCGATCGCGCCCACGAGGTGATCGAGACGAACCTGTTCGGCGCGTGGCGGCTCGCCCAGGCCTTCCTGCCCCTGTTGCGCGAGAGCGGGCACGGCCGGATCGTCAACGTCTCCAGCGGAGCGGGCCAGCTCTCCGAGATGAACGGTGGGGCTGCGGCCTACCGAGTCTCGAAGAGCGGCCTGAACGCGCTCACCCGCATTCTCTCCGAGGACGAGGGGAGCGCGGGAATTCTCGCCAACTCCCTATGCCCGGGGTGGGTGCGCACCGACATGGGGGGTGCCGGGGCGCGGCGGTCCGTCGAGGAGGGGGCCGACACCGCTGTCTGGCTCGCCACCCTGCCGGACGACGGGCCCACCGGCGGCTTCTTCAGGGACCGCGAGCCAATACCTTGGTGACATGGCCTCCACCCAGGACCTGATCAGGACCGCGATCGAGCGCTTCCAGGCCGAGGTTCCGGCCCTCGCGCCGCTGAAGCTCGTCTTCGAGCTCGAGCTGCGCGGACGGGGGGACGTCCAGATGTTCCGCGTTGAGGTTCCGGGCCCGAGGATCTCCAAGGCCGCGTCGACCGAGGACGCGCGGGTCACGGTCGCAATGCCGCGCTCACACTTCAACGAGCTCGCCACTCAGGGCACGGTCAAGCACTACCGGGAGGCCTACGACTCCGGCCAGATCAAGGTGAGCGGCGATCCCAACATCCAGAAGCTGATCGCCCAGGTGATCAGCCGCCACGAGGAGCGCGCCCGGACCAAGAAGGTGCACTAGATGCGAGGGTGCGCCGCAGCGAAGCGAGGCGCAACCCGTTAGATGGCGAAGTCGGGGATCGATCCCGCCCGGCTGCCGAGGCTCCGCGCGGCCGCCCAGCTTCTCCACCGGCCAACCGCCGCCCGGGACCCGGTCGAGATCGCCCGGCAGATCGCGGGGGCGCAGGCGCAGGACGTCTACGCCGGGCCCCTCACCTTCCGCTCCCGCAGCCGCCGCACCACCGCGGCGGACATCGGGCGCGCCCGGACGGAGCAGCGCTCGCTGCTTCGGACATGGCTGATGAGGATGACGATCCACATGATCCCCGCCGACGACGCCGACTGGTGGCTGCCGCTGTTCGAGCCCACAATCGCGAGGTGGTCCGCGCGGCGGCTCGAGCAGCTCGGCCTCCCACGTGGAAGGCAGGAGAGGGCCCTCGCGACGATCGGACGAGCGCTCGAGGACGGGCCGCTCACCCGAACCGAGGCGAGGGAGCGGGTGGCCGCGGTGGGCGTCGATCTCGACACCCAGACCGGGATGCACATCGTTCTCTCCGCCGTGGTCTCCGGAATCGCCTGCCTCGGCCCGGACCGAGGGTCGGCGACCTGCCTGGTCCGGCGCGAGGACTGGCTCGGGAAGCCGAAGGCCTTCAACCGAGACGCGGCGCTCGCGGAGCTCGCCCGTCGGTACGTGCGGGCTTTCGGGCCTGCCACCGACCGCGACTTCGCCTACTGGGCCGGACTGCCGCTGCGGGATGTCCGGGCGGGGCTCGAGTCGATCTCCCGCGAGATCGAGGAGGTGCGGGTGGGGAAGGAGACGATGCTGGCGCCGCGGAAGCGAGCCTCGCGCCTCCCCGCCGAGGGTCAGGTCCGGATGCTCGGCAACTTCGACACCTACCTGCTCGGCTGGAAGGACCGGGACTTCGCGGTCGGGGGTGAGCACTCGGAGCACGTCAAGGAGGGGGGCGGCGGCTGGATCCGCCCCGTGATCGTCCGCGACGGGATCGTGGTCGGCGGATGGCGCTCGTCGCGAAAGGGAGGGCGAATCGAGGCCTCGCTCAATCTCGCTCCGGCCCTGCGGCGGGAGCTGGCGGATGCGATCGACGCGGAGGTCGCCGACATCGGCCGGTTCGAGGGGATGGACGTTCGACTGAGCGAGCAGCCTGGTCCTGAAGCCGGGGAACAGTGAGGCCCGCCTCGAAGCGCTGAACCGCTTCCTCACGATTCGGGGCGTCCGGCTACCATCCCGCGCCGATCCCGGGGAGGAGTCAAAACGACTCGAGGAGCCGACTGAATCGATGAGCGACGAGAACCACCAGCTGACGACCGACCAGGCCGAGCGCGAGGCGTCCGGAGGGCATGAGTACGGGCGCTACCTCGAGGAGTTCGAGGTTGGCGCCGTCTACAAGCATTGGCCGGCGAAGACGATCACCGAGGCCGAGGACCACCTCTTCTGCCTGCTGACGATGAATCACCACCCGCTGCACGTCAACGACGTCTACGCGGCGAAGTCCCAGCAGGGCAGGAACGTGGTGGCGGGCCCGTATGTGTACTCGCTCGTCTTCGGGATGACCGTGAACGACGTCTCCGGCAAAGCGATCGCCAACCTGGCGACGGACGATCTCAGCCACCCGAGCCCGGTCTTCCACGGCGACACACTGTTCGTCGAGTCCGAGGTGCTGGAGGTACGTCCCTCCGAGTCGAAGCCGGACCGCGGGGTGGTCCGCGTCCACACCCGTGCCTACAACCAGGACGGTACGCTCGTCGCCGAGTTCAAGCGCGCGGTTCTGGTGCCGCGCAAGAACCCTGGATAGAGGAGGAGTGATGGTCAACCTGAGGCGACTGACCGATCGGGCCAAGAAGGTGGTCGAGAAGCGCGGTGGAACGGACGCCCTGAAGGAAGATGCCGATGAGCTCAAGGACATCGCGAAAGGCCAGGGGAGCCTCCAGGAGAAGGCGAAGGCAGCCGGCAGGGCGCTGAAGGATTCTGGGGCGGCTGACGAGGAGAAGAAGCCGGCCGGATAGGCCGGCTTCGCCATCAGGTCGCGGCCACGAGCGGCCGCCCATCGCAAGTTGCGGCGGCTTCGCCGCCGCTCCCAAGGAGAGCGGCCTGGTGGCCGCTAGTGCGCCTCGTCCGGCGCGTGCGCCGGCGGGCGTGACTCCTCGGCGAGCGAGGTGATCTCCAGCACGCCGCGAGAAGCCTCCTCGAGGACCTCGGTTGCCTCCTCGGCCGAGCGCGCGTAGAGCTCGACCAGCAGGTGGACGATGATCCGCTCCTCGTCGTGCTTGTGGAAGCGTACGTGGGTGAAGAACTCGCGCGTCCCCTGCTCGCCGAACGAGCCGTAGGTGAGCGACTCGGCCGCCTCGGGCCCGGAGCACGACTCGACCTGGTCCTGGTCGACAGTGACCGTGCAGGAGGCAACCCAGGGGGTTCCGGCCACCATCCGCTCCCAGCGGTCCTCGACAGGGACGACCCGGTCCTCCCGGATCGTCAGGTGGGGCTGGTCGTGGAGGCAGCGGAGGCACTGGACGACGGCCTCCTGGACCTCGTCCAGGCGCTCCGCCGGCTCGCCGCTTTCGGGATCGACCCGGAGAATCGCGTCGTAGTGGAGCTGGACCTCCAGGTCGCGCGCCCAGCAGCGGTAGCAGCGAAGCCACGCGGAGCGATCCCCGTTCAGCTCATTCATCGCGTCTTCCAGGTGATTCGCTTCTCATAACGAGCAGACGACCTCCGCATCAGGCCGGCTGCGCGGCGCGGTGGCGCTCCGCCACCAGCTCCGCGATCTCCCCCATGATCCGGTTGATCTCGAAGTCCTTGGGGGTGTAGACGCCGTCGACGCCCGCCTCGCGCATCGCCGCCGCGTCGGCCGCGGGGATGATTCCCCCGACGACGACCGGTATGTCCGCGCCGTCCGCGCGGAGAAGCTCGACCACCCGGGGCACCAGTTCCCGGTGGGACCCGGACAGGATCGAGAGCCCGACGACGTCGACGTCCTCCTCGATCGCGGACTTCGCGATCTGGTCGGGCGTGAGGCGGATCCCCTGATAGATCGCCTCCATCCCGACGTCGCGCGCGCGAACGGCGATCTGCTCGGCTCCGTTCGAGTGGCCGTCGAGCCCGGGCTTTCCGACCAGGATCCGGATCGGGTGGCCGATCTCCTCGGCGACGGCCGAGACCC
This sequence comes from Solirubrobacterales bacterium, assembly GCA_036377415.1. GTDB lineage: Bacteria > Actinomycetota > Thermoleophilia > Solirubrobacterales > 70-9 > DASUPK01. The sequence goes on along the minus strand of DASUYK010000030.1, from coordinate 5,143 downwards.
GGTCGCGAACCTCCCCGAGCAGATCGCCGTTCACCGATCCTCCCGCGGCCGCCTCCGAGACCCCCGTGGGGGCCCGGTAGTCGCCGAACACGTCGCGAAGGACCCCGGCCCACTCGCCGGTCGTCGCGCCGGCCTTCGCCGCCTCGATCGTCGCGGGCATGATGTTCGCCTCCTCGTTGCGGGCGGCGTCGGCGAGCTTCTCGAGCGCGGCGTCGACGGCGTTCCCCTCGCGCTGCGCGCGCCACTCCACGAGCGCAGCGATCCGCTCCCGCTCGACCTCGGGATCGGGCGTCAGAATCCCACCGTCCTCGCCCGTGGTGAGCGGCGAGTCCTCCGACTCGGTGAACTTGTTCTGGCCGACGACGACGATCTCGCCGCGCTCGATGCGCGCGATCCGCTCGCGGTTCGACTCGACCAGCTGCGCCTTCATGTAGGGGACCGCCTCGACGGCGCCGCCATGCTCGGCGACCGCCTTCATCTCGGCGTCGGCGCCGGCGGCGAGCTCGTCCACCAGGCCGTCCATCACCTTGGATCCCTCGAAGATGTCGGGGTAGTCGAGCAGGTCGGTCTCGTCCGCCAGGATCTGCTGGATCCGAAGGCTCCACTGCTGATCCCACGGCCGGGGAAGGCCGAGCGCCTCGTTCCAGGCCGGCAGCTGGATCGCGCGGGCGCGGGCGTCGCGGCCGAGGGTCACGGCGAGCGCCTCGAGCACGATCCGCGGGACGTTGTTCTCGGGCTGGGACTCGGTGAGGCCGAGCGAGTTGACCTGGACCCCATAGCGCAGGCGCAGGAACTTGGGCTCCGTGACCCCGTAGCGGTTCCGCCCGATCTCCTCCCAGAGGCGGCCCATCGCGCGGAGCTTCGCGTGCTCCTCGATGAAGCGGACCCCTGCGTTGACGAAGAAGGAGATCCGTCCGAAGACCTTCGGGAAGTCGTCGTCGGCGACCTGCCCGCGTGCCTTCACCTCGTCGAGCACTGCGATTGCGGTCGAGAGCGCGTAGGCGATCTCCTGCACGGAAGTCGCGCCCGCCTCCTGGAGGTGGTACGAGCAGACGTTGATCGGGTTCCACTTCGGGATCTCGTTGACGGTGAAGGCGACCGTGTCGGCGATCAGCCGCATCGACGGCCCCGGCGGGAACGCGTAGGTGCCGCGCGAGAGGTACTCCTTGATGATGTCGTTCTGGGTCGTCCCGGCGAGGGCCGCGCGCTCGACGCCGTTCTCCTCGGCGACGGTCGCGTAGAGCGCGAGCAGCCACGCGGCGGTCGCGTTGATCGTCATCGAGGTGTTCATCTCGCCGAGCGGGATCCCGTCGAGGAGCGTGTGCATGTCGCCCTTGTGCGCGATCGAGACGCCGACCTTGCCGACCTCACCGCGGGCGAGCTCGGCGTCGGGGTCGTACCCCGTCTGCGTCGGGAGATCGAAGGCGACCGAGAGGCCCGTCTGCCCCTTCGCGAGGTTCCTTCGGTAGAGCTCGTTCGAGCGCCGGGCGTCCGAATGGCCTGCGTAGGTGCGCATGACCCAGGGACGGTCCCGCTCCGGCAGGCGGTGCTCGCTCATGCCCTAATGGTAAGTGTCGGCAGCCGGCGCTGTGCGGGGATGGACACCGCTCCGACGCGCCCTGGCCGGTGTTCTTGCAAACTCCCGGATCCCACCGGGCTACGCTCACGCCCTCGATGCGCACGAAGCTCACAGCCCTCCTGATCGCCTGCGCGGCCATCGGCGCGGGTGCGGTCGCATCGGTCCAGGCGGCGCCGATCTCGGTCGCGGTCTACGCGTTCTCCACCCAGGACGACGTCTTCGCGTTCCACAAGGTCTTCGGGTCCGCCTGCAAGCGCAAGTGGCAGGGCAATCAGATGCTCGCGATCGGCGTCGGGGCGAAAACCAACTCGTGCATCTTCCGCAGCTCGGTGGTCGCCGACTCGAGCGATTCCAGGCCCGATCAGGGGATGATCGCCACGACCGGCGTCACCGGCGGGACCCCGAAGCTGAAGAAGAAGGCGTTCGCCGCAGTGGGCGTCCGCCAGAGCGACAACGCCGGGTACTTCCTGCGGGTCCTGCCGAACCAGCGCAAGTGGCAGTACCTCCGCGACCCCGAGGGCGCCGGAGGGCTGAAGCTCGAGGCGTCCGGGAGCGGAAAGTTCGTGAAGATGGGCGCGAAGCCCAACGTGATCTCGATCCGCGCCTTCTCCTTTGGCGGTACCACGACGAGCATCGTCGCCGTCGTGGGTGGCAGGACCGTCGTCAACACGAGCGACGCGGCGGCCGACCAGCCGACCGGGCGCCGGACGGTCGTGCTCGCGGGCGCCAAGGGCTCCGGCGCGGCCACCGGTATCACCGGCCTGTTCGACAACGTCAACGTCCAGGTCCCGAACCCCTTCTAGCCGCCACCAGGCCCCGTCCGCCGCGGACGAAAACCGCCGCTCACGGCGCCGGAAATCCTCTATCTTCGGCCGGGTGGCCACGACGACCGTCGAGCGCCCGCGATCAGCCGGCCCCGAGGAGAGCCTGGGCGGTAATTGGCTCGTGATCGTCCTGAACGACGACCACAACACTTTCGATCACGTCGCCCAGACGCTCGCCCGCGTCATTCCCGGCGTCAACCTCGATGGGGGCTACCGGTTCGCCGACACGATCCACAACCGCGGCAAGGCAGCGGTCTGGACCGGCGCGCGCGAGCCTGCGGAGCTCTACTGGGAGCAGCTCCAGGCGGCGGGGCTGACGATGGCCCCGCTCGAGCAGCACTAGCTACTTAGGCGAGTTCTGGACCAGGGTGTTGTCGCCGGCGCCGCCGTCCAGGCGGTCCTTCTGGGGACCACCGATCAGTGTGTCGTCCCCGGCGCCGCCGAGCAGGGTGTCCTTGCCGAGGCCGCCGCCGAGCAGGTCGGCACCCTCCCCGCCGTTCAGCAGGTCGTCCCCCGCGTTCCCGCTCACAAGGTCGTCGCCGGCGCCTCCCCGAAGGGTGTCCGCCCCCCCGTTGCCCAGGATCACGTCGCGCCCGTCACCGCCGTTGATCGTGTCGTTGCCGGCTCCGCCCTGGAGGTCGTCCCGAAGGCTCCCGCCGGACAGGCGCTCGCTGCCGGCGCCGCCCAGGACGAGGTTGAAGGCCGAGCCGCCGCCGATGTAGCGGTCGTTCCCCCGCCCGAGCTGGGCCGCGGCCCCCGTCCCGGTCCCGAATCCGGGGAGGTCCCGCTGCCCGAAGCCGGTCGCGATCCCGACCCCGGCGAGGTTGACGCGGTCGTTCCCCGCACCCGTGAACGCGTCCACCTCCGAGATGCTCGCGCAAGCGATCGGCCCGGTGCGCGGATCCCTCCCGTTCACCTTCACCTGGCCCTGGCCGCTGCATGCGACAGCGGCCAGATCGGCGCCCTTGCCGCCCCGCACGGTGAGGATCTTACCCCCGACGGTCGCGGTGACCTTGGCCTCGGCCGTGGCTACGTGGCCGACGGCGAGGAGGGCGCAGGCAAGGGTGGGCGCGAGGAACCGGACGGATCGGCGTGGAAGCGTCATCGAAGGCGTAGAAGGAACACCGGGCGCTCCTGGAAGTAGCTGATCCGGGCGCCGGGCCCGGGCGCCGGCTACTCGCCGGCGATCAGCGCGTGCCAGACCGGGTGGACCGGCTTGTTGTAGTAGTTGACGGCCTCCTCGCGGAAGGCCGAGACCTCGTCGGAGTTCCAGTAGCGCTCGAAGTCCTCGTGGTTCTGCCAGACCGACGCCTGGCGGAAGTGGAGCGGGTCTTCGGCGTTCCGGGTCAGCGACCAGCCCTTCGCCCCAAACGCCATCGCCCGGGCCGCCGCGGGCTCCCAGATCTCGTACCAGCGCTCCGCCCGAAAGGGATGGACGTGCCAGTCGATGTAGACCATCTCGAGCCTGCCGTTTGTCGGCGAGCCATCGGCCATCACGCCCCGCCACACACGGCGGCCACGAACATCGCCGCCGAATCTACGAGGTGGGCGCTCACGCGCCCACCTCGGCGCGGATCGCTCCGGGACCGTCCTCGGTCTTCCCTTCCTCCTCGTCGCTCGCGCCGACCAGGATCGAGATCTTGCCGAGGTGCTTGTTCTCGTGCAGGAGCTGGTGGGCCTCGGCGACGCCGTCGAACCCCATCACCCGCCAGAGCACAGGCTGGATCTTCCCCTCCGCCATCAGCTGGTTCGCACGCATGCACTCATAGGCGTTGGCGAAGTGGGAGCCGATGATCTGCTTCTGGCGCATCCACAGGTAGCGGACGTCGAAGTCGAGCGTGTAGCCCGACGTTGCCCCGCAGATCACGACCTTCCCGAACGGCTTGACGACGAAGACCGAGGTGGGGAAGGTCGCCTGTCCGACGTGCTCGAAGACGATGTCGGGCGAGTCACCGAGGATCTCCTTGACCCGCTTCGCGAAACCGCGCGACTCCTTGAAGCGTGCCTTCTCCTGATCAGGGGTCTCGCCGCCTTTGCGCATCATGCCCGCGAACTCGCTGCGGTTGATGTAGTCGACAGCCCCGAGCCTCTTCACGAGCTCGCCCTTCTCGTCGGAGGAGACGACGCCGACCGCGTTCGCCCCGGCCGCCGCACACAGCTGGGTGGCGAACACCCCGAGGCCCCCGGCCGCGCCCCAGATCAGGACGTTGTGCCCGGCCTGGAGCTTGCACTGGTCGATCAGCATCCGGTAGGCGGTGAAGTAGGTGAGCCCGTAGGCGGAGGACTCGGCCCATGAGAGGTTCCGTGGCTTGAAAAGCAGCTGCTGGGCCTGGACCTTGGTGAACTGGGCGAACGAGCCCCAGGTCGTCTCGTATCCCCAGATCATCTGGCTCGGCGCGGCCAGCGGGTCGAGGCCGTGGACCTCGACATCCTCGTATGAGGCCTGGTTGCAGTGGATCACGACCTCGTCGCCGGGCTTCCACCTGGTCACGCCCTCGCCGACCTTCCAGACGATCCCCGAGGCGTCCGAGCCGCCGATGTGGTGGTCGAACTCCGGGTGGGAGTTGAACACGGACACGGGCTGCCCGAGCGCGGCCCAGACGTTGTTGAAGTTGACCCCGGCGGCCATCACCCGCACGATCACCTCGAACGCGCCCGGCTCCGGGACCTCGATCTGCTCGAGCTGGAAGGCGTCGGTCGGCTCGCCCTCGCGCTCCTGGCGGATCACCCACGCCGCCAT
>DASUYK010000029.1:0-35868 GCA_036377415.1 Solirubrobacterales bacterium | reverse complement strand
CCGCCGTCAAGCGGGTGCTCGGCCGCAGGGGGGTAACCCTATGTGCGGAAACGGCGCTTACGGGGGTGAGATGAACGACCTCGCCCTGTTCCAGAGCGCGCTGCGCGCGGCGGTCCCGATGCAGCCCGATCCGCGGATCGGGGCCGAGCTCGTGCCTCGCCTCGCCCAGACCGCGCGGAAGGCGAGCACTGCGGCCGTGGAACCGGCGCGGCCCTCTCCCGCGGCACGGGTTCCCCGGCGTTCGCGCAGACTGTTGGTAGCCAGGGTGGGGATCGCGGCCGCGACCATTCCCCTCCTCTTCGCCGGCCTCGCGATCGCCGGGGTCACAGTCCCGGACGCCGCCCGCACCGCCTTCGAGTCCGTGGGCGTGGAGCTGCCGAACCAGCCCGCCGATGACGAGAGCGAGACGAGCTCGGGCAAGGCGGACGATCAGGCACCCGGGACGAGTGGTTCCCCGGGCGCCCCCGCCACCGGCGAGCTGCCGCCCAAGGCGAACGCGAAGGCCAAGGCTCGCGTGAAGGCGAAGGCCAACGACGGCGACAAGCCGGGCCGGCGCGTTCGGCGATACGGGCAGGGCCCGGTGCCCGGGCCCGCGAGCCCGCCCGAGGGAAGGGCGCTGGGGTATGCGAAGGAGGACTCGACGGGCTCCGGAAACTCGGCGAGCTCGGGGGCGAGCGCGGGAAAAGGCAGCGGCTCAGCGAACGCGGGGGGCGCCCGCGGGAATAGGGGCGGCTCCTCGCGCGGGTACGGAAAGCCGTAGCCCGGTCCTCGAACGCGCCCCGGCTCTCCCGCCGGCTCAGTCCTCGAACAGCGCGTATCCGTAGGAGCCGCGCTTGTAGGCGAGCTTCGCGATTGCCGTCATCCTCTCGTCGTCATTCGACTCGATCCGGTCGAACCGCCGCTCCACCCGGGCCGCGGCCCGGGAGCAGAAGGTGTCCGCGATGAAGCGCTCCTGTCCGCTCGGCTCGACGCCCTGGTCGTCGAAGATGTTGCTGACCCGGGAGAGCACCGCGACCTGCGCGTAGATGTCGGCGAGGTTGTCCGCAAGTCGCTTCTGGTGGAACTGGCGCTGGATGATCTCCTTGCGATGGTCCCGGAGCAGCCTCTCGGTGACGCTCGCTAGGCGCTTCACCTGGTCGGCGACCGCTTCGGCATGTCCCGAGAGCTCGTCGTGGGCCCTGGTGATCTTGTCGGGGCGGACCTCCCGCTGGATCCGGTCGCTCGCATAGTCGATCAGCACTCCGATCGATCCGATCGGGTCGCTCAACTCGATCTCCGCCAGCCCCTCGAGCTTTTCGCCCACCGGTTTGAAGCCCCCGAGCGCGATGAACGCCCGCAGCACGTCGTTCGCTCCCTCGAAGATCGGATAGATGCGGGTGTCCCGCAGGACCTTCTCGTAGGGGCGGTCGCGCATGTAGCCCTCGCCCCCGGCAAGCTGGAGGGCGCGGTTTGCCGCGTACCAGAGGAACTCGGTGCCGGAGACCTTGCAAATCGCGGACTCGAGCGAGTAGTCGGGAACGTCGGCGTCGACAAGGCCGCAGGTCAGGTAGCACATCGACTCGAGGCCGAACAGGTGCGAGACCATCCAGCCGATCTTGTCCTGGACGAGCTCGAAGTCCGCGAGGGGCTGGCCGAACTGCCGGCGCTCCTTTACGTGGTCGATCGCCAGGTCGAGCAGCCCCTTCGCCCCACCGACCGAGCCGGTGCCGAGCCCGATCCGGCCATTGTTGAGCACCTGCATCGCGACCCGGAACCCCTGCCCGGGGTCGCCCAGGACGTTCTCCGGCGGCACCCTGATGTCGTTGAAGCGGAGGTGGCGGAGGTCGTTCGCGCGGAGGCCCATCGTGTCGTAGCGCTCGCCGACCTCGAGGCCCGGCATCCCCTTCTCGAGCAGCAGCGCGATGTGCCTTTCCTCTCCGCCAACCTCGGCGCGGGCGAAGGTCGTGATCACGTCGGCCCGCGAGCCGTTTCCGATGTAGCGCTTCTCGCCGTTCAGCAGCCAGGACCCGTCCGCCTGCTCGACCGCGCGCGATTTGACGTCATACGCGTCGGATCCGGCACCGGGCTCGGTGAGCGCGAACGCGGCCAGCTTGCGGCCGGCGGCGAGATCCGGGAGGAACCGCGCCTTCTGCTCATCGGTCCCGAACAACGAGATCCCCTTGAACCCGATCGACTGGTGGACCCCGAGGACTATCGCGAGGGTTCCGTCAATCTGACCGACGGTCTCGAAGACTCGCGCGTAGCCGGTCTGCGAGAGGCCCTGTCCGCCGTACTTCTCATCCACGTAGAGGCCGAGGGCGCCGATCTCGCCGAGGTCGCGGAGGACCTGATCGGGGATCCAGCGCTCCTCCTCCGCCTTCCTCGGGTCGTAGTTCTCCGCGCAGTAGTCGCGGATCTGCGAGTTCAACGCGCGGATCCGGTCCTGCTCGTCCGGATCGGGGCTCGGCCAGGGAAAGACCAGCTCCTCGCGGATCTCCCCGAGGAACAGGGACTTGGCGAACGACGAGACCCCTTCCTCGGCCTCCTGCCTCCGCGGGATCGCTTCCCGGACCGCCATTGGCGGAGGCTACCCCGTAGGGTCGCCCAACGATGCGCGGGCTCGCCGGGCCCGTCAGCGTCGAGCTGGAGGGTCCCTATGCTGAGCACGATCAGCGAATTCGGTCCATACGCCAACTAGGCCCCAACTTCTCATAGATTGACCCCATGGAACGAGAGGGCAGAAGCCCCGAGGAGCGCCGCGCCGCCGCCGAGGCGCGATCGCGAGTTCGAGCGGGCGAGCCGCCGCAGACCGGGGACGAGGAGCTGCACGGAGAGCCGGGGGGCGCGAGCGGGCGGATGAGCCGCCATCACGGCGGCGGAGACGTGTTCCTGCGCCGGCGGCTGGTGGCCGGCGCGGTGGTGGTCGTCGTCCTGCTGCTGCTCTTCCTGCTGATCGTCGGCTGCTAGGCCCTGCCGGCTAGATCGCCCGCTCGGCCTCATCGACGATCAGCTTTGCGAGCGCGAGCGAGGAGGTCGCCGCGGGGGACGGGGCGTTGCGGACGTGCAGCGCCCGCTCCGTCCGGTGAACGACGAAGTCGTCGACCAGCCGGCCGTCACGGCCCAGCGCCTGCGCCCGGATTCCGGAGGGGCCGGGGAGGACGTCCGCAGCGGAGATCTCCGGGACGAACCGGCGCAGATCCGCGACGAAGGAGCGGCGGCTCGCCGCGTGCCTGATCTCGGTGATCCCGGTTCGCCAGAAGCGGCGCATCAGCCTCCACGTGCCTGGCCATGCGAGCGATGCGGCGAGGTCGCGGCCGCGCACGCGGGCGATCCGGTAGGCGTCGCGGGCGCCGACCAGCAGCGCGGAGGGGCCGAGCAGGACCTCGCCGTCGATCCCCCTGGTCAGGTGTCCGCCGAGGAAGGGCAGATCCGGATCGGGCACCGGATAGATGCTCGCCCGGACCAGGTCGCGGCGCTCGGGCCGAAGCCGCAGGTAGGCGCCGCGGAAGGGGACGATCCGCGGATCGCTCGGCGCCCCGGCGGCGACCGCCAGCCTGTCCGACCAGGCGCCCGCGCAGCTGACGACGAATCCCGCCTCGGTTCGCCCCACGGGATGCAGGACTCCGATCCCGCCGGCGCCGGGGGCCAGCGCGGTCACCCCGCATCCCGCGACGACCGCGCCGCCGCCGCGCTCGACGTCACGGGCGAGGGCTCCGGCCACCTCCGCGAAGTCGACCACGCCGGTTTCCGGGGAGTGGAGCGCCGCGATCCCGCGGGCGTGCGGCTCGATCTCGGCGATCTCGTCAGGCCCCACCCGTCCCAGGCCCGGCACCCGATTGGCATGGCCGCGACGCTCGAGCTCGTCCAGCCGCGGCAGCTCGGATTCGCCGGTTGCAACGATCAGCTTCCCGTCGCGGCGCGCCTCGACCCCGGACTCCTCGCAGTACTCGTAGAGCAGCCGCGCCCCGTCGACGCAGAGCCGGGCCTTGAGCGACCCTGGCGGGTAGTAGATCCCGGCGTGGATCACGCCGCTCGAGTGGGACGTCTGGTGAGCGGCGAGCCGCGGCTCCCGCTCGAGCACGCAGAGGCTCGCGTCCGGGCGTCGGGCGAGCAGCTCGCGCGCGACCGCCAGCCCGAGGATGCCGCCGCCGATCACGACGATGTCTGCGCTCCGCGGGGGATCGGTCATCGGGCCGATCGTATGACCGGACTAGGATCGGGCCGATGGCCCTTCCGCTGAAGCCGCCGATCAAGCCGCAGCTCGCGCTCTCCAGGAAGGCGCTTCCCGAGGGGAAGGGCTGGGCGTACGAGCCGAAGTACGACGGCTTCCGCGCGATCGTCTACGTCGACGGCGACGACGTCTACATCCAGTCGCGGGGAGGCAAGCCGCTGCGGCGCTATTTCCCCGAGGTCGAGTTCCCGGAGGGCCGCTACGTCCTCGACGGCGAGCTCGTGATCCTCGACGGGGCCGGGCGGGAGGAGTTCGACTCGCTGCAGAACCGGCTCCACCCCGCCGAGTCGCGGGTGAGGATGCTCGCCGAGCAGACGCCCGCGCTCTTCCGCGCCTTCGACCTGCTCGCGCTCGACCGCCGGAAGCTGATCTCGAAGCCGTTCGCGGAGCGCCGCGAGGAGCTGAAGAAGCTGATCGCCGACGCCCCCGGCCGCAGGAAGACCGTCTCGGGCTCGGTCGAGGTCACGCCCCTGACCACCTCCGCGAAGAGGGCCCAGCCGTGGCTCGAGAGCGGCGAGGGGGTGATCGCGAAGGAGCTCGACGCGGTCTACAGGCCGGGGGAGCGCAAGGGGATGGTGAAGGTGAAGAGGGTGCGGACGATCGACTGCGTGATCGTCGGCTGGCGGCCCGGCAAGGAGGAGGGGACGGTCGGCTCGCTGATCCTCGGGCTCTACGACAAGCGGGGAAAGCTCCGGCCGATCGGCCACACGTCGGGGCTGAAGGCGAAGGAGAAGCGGGAGCTGGTGGAGACGCTTCGGCCCTACGAGACCGGCGAGAAGGGGAGCGGCGACCCGAGCCGCTGGGACGCGAACCGGGAGCTCGAGTGGTTCGAGCTTCGCCCCGAGCTGGTCGTGGAGGTGACCTACGACCACACCAGCGGCGGCCGGATTCGCCACGGCTCGAAGATCGTCCGCTGGCGGGACGACAAGGACCCGAGGGACTGCGGCTTCGAGCAGCTGGTCTAGCGCCGCTCCACTCATCCGCCACTGGGATACGGTGAGGACGCCCAGCCGAGAGGAGGACCGGATGCCCGAGCGAACCGACCAGCTCGCCTACCCGATCGTCAGCTACGAGAACGCCGACGCCGCGATCGACTGGCTGAAGCGGGCCTTCGGCGCGGAGGAGATCGCCGTCCACAAGGGTGACGACGGCCAGGTCGAGCACATGGAGCTCTCCTTCGAGGGCGGGGTCGTGATGGGCGGGTCGAAGAGAGTCGGCGAGCTGGCCGGCAAGGTCGAGATCGGAAGTCCGACCTCGATCTACCTGGTCGTCTCCGATCCCGACGCCCACCACGAGCGGGCCGTTGCCGCCGGCGCCGAGGTCGTGATCCCGCTTCGCGACGAGGACTACGGCTCCCGTGGCTACTCGGCGCTGGATCCCGAGGGGAACGTCTGGAGCTTTGGCACGTACCGGCCGGTGCTGCCGGGCTAGCTCTTTCTCGCCCGACTCGGCTCGACCCGCTTCGGCTCGCCGCGCTGCTTCGCGAAGTGGGGCGGCCAGGGGGCGTCGCCCAGGCCCCCCTCCTCGTCTCGCCGGGCGAGGTCGAGCAGCCGGTCGAGCGACCCGGCGTGCCGGTCGATTTCTGCCGCGGGATCGCCCTTCTCGCGGATGCGGTCCGGGACCGTGTCGAGGCGGAGCTCGGCCGGCTCGACGTCGGGGACCTCGTCCCACTCGATCGGGCAGCAGACCCGCGCGTCCGGCACCGGCCGGACCGAGTAGCCGGAGGCGATCGTCCGATCCCGCGCGTTCTGGTTGTAGTCCACGAACACCCCGTGGCGCTCCTCCTTCCACCACTTGCTCGTCGCCCGCTTCGGCTCGCGGCGCTCCACCTCGCGCGCCAGCGCAAGCGCGGCTCGGCGAACCTCGGTGTAGTCCCAGCGCGGCTCGATCCGGACGTTGACGTGGATCCCGCGCGAGCCGGAGGTCTTCGGGAAGCCCCTGAGGCCGTGGTCCTCGAGCACATCCTTCACGCACATCGCCACCTTGCGAACCGTGCTCCAGCGCACGCCTGGAGTGGGGTCGAGGTCGACCCGGAGCTCGTCGGGGTGGTCGAGGTCCGAGCGCCGGACCGGATGGGGGTTGAAGTCGACGACGCCGAGGTTGACCGCCCAGACCAGGTGCGCCGCGTCGTTCACCACGAGCTCGGTGGCGGTGCGCCCGCTCGGGAAGGTGAACGTCGCGGTCTGAAGCCACTCCGGCGCCCCCTTCGGGACCCGCTTCTGGAAGAAGAACTCCCCGTTCACCCCGTCGACGAAGCGCTTCATCGTCCCCGGCCGCTCCCGCAGCTGGTTGACGGCCGCGTCCTCGACGGCGATGTAGTACTCGGCCAGATCGAGCTTCGTGAACCCTGGCCTCGGGAAGAAGATCTTGCCCGGATTGGACAGGCGGACCTCCCGCCCCGCCACCTCGATCGTGATCTGCTTCCCCTTCGCCACGGCCGACATCTTCGCTCCTACGACCGCGAATCCCGACCGGAATCATCGACGCTGATTGAATCCAGTCGGTGGATCGGCTAGAGACGCTCACCTACGAGGTGACCGGGCGGATCGCACGGATCACGCTCAACCGTCCCGAGCGCGGCAACGGGATCACGCTCGAGATGCCGCGCGAGCTCGCCGCCTGCGTAGAGCGGGCGAATCTCGACCCGGAGGTCCACGTGATCGCCCTGGCCGGCAACGGCTCCGGGTTCTGTGGCGGGTACGACCTGGTTTCGTCCGCGGAGGGACGGATGGAGGACATCGCGGGTGCCGGCGCATCCGGGCCGGCGGATGCCGCGACAGGGCTCGGCGCGTCCGTTCCCGAGGGAGCGCCGATCGACCCGATGGTCGTCGCCCGCAATCACGACCCGGATCGGACCTGGGACCCGGTCGTCGACTTCCAGATGATGAGCCGGAACCTGCGCGGGTTCATGAGCCTCTTCCACTCCGAGAAGCCGACGGTCTGCAAGGTGCATGGCTACTGCGTCGCCGGCGGGACCGACATGGCGCTCTGCTCCGATCTGCTGGTCGTCGAAGACGGGGCGAAGATCGGCTACCCGCCGGCCCGCGTCTGGGGGGTTCCGACCAGCGCGCTCTGGGCCTACCGGATCGGACCGGCACGAGCGAAGCGGCTCCTCCTCACCGGCGACTCGATCGACGGTAGAACCGCGCTCGAGTGGGGGCTCGCGGCCGAGGCCGCTCCCGCGAGCGAGCTCGACGAGCGCTTCGAGTCCCTGCTCGAGCGAATCGCCAACCTGCCCGTCAACCAGCTCGTGATGCACAAGCTCCTCGTCAACCAGGCGCTCTACGCGCAGGGTCTGCATGCGACGCAGGCGCTCGGAGTGTTCTTCGACGGGATCGCGCGGCACACGCCGGAGGGCTTCGCGTTCCAGCGGCGGGCGGCGGAGGCCGGGTTCAAGGAGGCAGTGCGGAAGCGCGACGAGCCGTTCGGCGATTACGGGCGATAGAAAGCAGCACCGTGAACCCCGAGATCACCGCGGAGAGCATCAAGCAGTGGCTGCCCGGGTCGTTTCCCGGGGATATGGGGATCGAGCCGGTGGAGATCACCGACGAGGTCGCGACCGGCCGGATGGTGGTCGACAAGCGCCATCTGCATCCAGGCGGCGTCGTCCACGGAGGCGTCTGGACGGCGCTCGGCGACTCGGTCGCGGCCTGGGCGACCTTCCGGAACATGCCGCGGATGCACGACTTCACGACGATCGAGCTGAAGCTGAACGTCTTCGGGGCCGCCGTACTCGGCGACGAGCTGATCTGCGAGGCGCGTCCGCTCCACGTCGGGCGAAGCACGGCGGTGATCGAGGCGAAGATCCGCAAGGAGCATCATGAAACGGGTCACTCCTCGCTTCGCTCGGAGCGCCCTCGCATCGTCGCGAACATGATCGTCACCCAGTTCGTCCTCCCCGGCCGCGACCCGCGCGCGGAGCGCCCGGCGCCGCGCGACTACCCGCCCGGCGACTGACCGGCCTTGCGGGCGTACTCCCAGGCGAGTAGCCTCGACTCAGGGGAGGGGAACGCAGCGAGAGGAGATTCAAATGGGCGAGAACGCAGACGCCGTCAAGGCCCGATGGGACGACTTCGGGAAGGGCGACCTCGACGGAGCCGTATCCACGACCGATGAGAATGCCGAGATCGTGATGCCCGAGACCCTGCCGTGGGGCGGCACCTACAAGGGGCCGGACGGGTTCAAGGAGATGATCCAGAAGTTCCTGGCCAACTTCGAGTCCGTCGACCCGAAGCCGACTTCCTTCCTCGAGGGCGACGACGGGGAGACGGTGGTCGTCACGGTCGAAGGCGTGGGCAAGACCAAGACCGGCAACGATCTCGGCGGACGGTCGGTGTGGCTCTACACGGTGAAGGACGGCAAGCTGATGTACGCCGAGTTCTTCGGAGACACCGCCCGGGCACGCGACGCGGTGAGCTGAGAGCCAGGCACACGAGTGTCGATTTGAGACTGGCGAACGGGTTGCTCCGCAGCTTCGCCTGCGGAGCGCCCGCGCTTCTACGGGACCCGGTGGATCTCGAACAGGTTCGTGCCGACCCCCTGAGCGGGGAGGCCGGCGGTGATCGCGACGAGGTCGCCGGACTCGGCGATCGCGTGCTCTCTGGCGAGCTTCGCGCAGTCGTCGAGCAGCTTGCGGATGCTGGTCCAGTCCTCGGCCCGGGTTGAACTGATCCCGAAGAGCAGGTTCATCCGCCGGACGGTTTCGAGGCGCTGCGAGACCGCGAGCACCGGGACCCGCGGCCGATGCGCCGAGATCAGGCGGGCCGTCCGCCCCGAGGTGGTGGGACAGACGATCGCCTTCAGCCCGAGCCGATAGCAGGCGGCCACGGCCACCTGTGCAACGGTCTCGGCGACGTCGTGCTCCTTCTCCTCGACCCGGGTGGAGACCATCTCGTCGTAGCGAAGCCGCGGCTCGGTGACCCGGGCGATCCGGTCCATCACCCGGACGGTCTCGACCGGGTGGTCGCCGATCGCGGTCTCCTCCGAGAGCATCACCGCATCGGTCCCGTCGTAGATCGCGTTGGCGACGTCGGTGACCTCGGCCCGGGTCGGGCGCGAAGCCCGGACCATCGTCGCGAGCATCTGGGTGGCGGTGATCGCCGGCTTGGACGCGCGGCCCGCGAGCGCGATCAGCCGCTTCTGCGCGCCCGGGACCTCCTCGATCGGCAGCTCGATGCCGAGGTCGCCGCGTGCGATCATGATCCCGCTTTCCGCAGCCTGGATGATCTCCTCGGCTCGCTCCGCGGCCTGCGGCTTCTCGATCTTGGCGATCAGCGGGATGTGCGTATCGCGCTTCCGGACCCGTTTCTCCACCTTCTCCAGGTCGGATGGGCTGCGGACGAAGGAGACTGCGAGAAGGTCGATGCCGTTCTCGCAGGCGAAGTCGATCCATGGCTCGTCCGAGGCGCCGGTGGCGGGCAGCTCCGTGTCGGCGCCGGGCAGGTTCACCCCCTGGTGGGAACTCACCGCCCCTCCCGCCTCGACCTCGCAGGTGACGTCGGCGCCCGAGACCGATGCGACCTTGAGCCTGACCCGACCATCGGCGAGGAAGACCGGATCTCCCTCGTGCACCGCCTTCGCGAACCCGTCCCACTGCACCGAGAGGAGCTCGGGGTTGCCGGGGCGGCCGTCCGTCTCGCCGCGCATCAGCAGGGTCGATCCGGAGTGAAGGATGGCGACGCCACCCTCGAGCTCACCGAGCCTCAGCTTCGGCCCGGGCAGGTCGCCGAGCACTCCCACCTCCCGGCCGATCTGCTCGCTGATAGAGCGGATCTCGGTGACGGCCTCGGCATGCTCCTCGGGGCTTCCGTGCGCGAAGTTGAGCCGGAAGACATCGACCCCGGCCTCGATCAGCTCGCGAAGCACCTCGGGCGACCTGCTCGCCGGGCCGACCGTGGCGACGATCTTCGTGCGGCGGGAGGTGGGGGGGCCGGCCGTCGCCATCAGGTTGCGAGCGGCGCCGTCACCGGGCCGGTGGGCGCCTCGTCCGGCGATGGCGGGCGCTCCTCGAGCTGCTCGATGTAGGGAATCCGCCAGACCACGCTGGCGAGCACCAGCCCCCCCGCCGCCGAGAGCAGGGCAAGGAAGAGCTGGCCGCCGCCCAGCTGGGTCAGCTCGAAGAAGTGGCGCAGGGGCTCGACCGCCAGGGCGAGCGCGTAAAGCGCCCCGAGCGCCGCCACCATCGCCAGCACGTAGCTCTGGATCGCGATGTGCTCGCGCCCTGGGCCGCGCTCCAGCAGCAGGATGAAGCAGAGACCCAGCACGATCAGCGTGGTGGTTGCCGCTGTGCGGCCCGCCTCCAGCGAGCCGCCGAAGACGGTGTCGACGAAGAAGAAGCTTGCCAGCGAGGCGACGGCGATCGCGAGACCCGCGGGGATCGCGAAGGAGGCGAGCGCCCGAAGCAGCCGCCCCCGGTAGAGCGGCCCGTCGCTGGGCGCGAGGGCGAGCACGAATGAGGGGATCCCGATCGTCAGGAAGGCCGCCAGCGTCAGGTGGCGCGGTAGGAAGGGGAACGCCCACCCCGGGACGGCGACCAGGGCGATCAGCGCGGCGGCGTAGATCGTCTTGGTGACGTAGAGGCGGCCGAGCCGGTGGATGTTGCGCGCGATCCGCCGGCCCTCCGCCACCGCCCTCGGCAGCTTCGCGAACTCGTCCTTGAGCAGGACGATGTCGGCGATCCCCTTGGTGATCTGGCTGCCCGATCCCATCGCGACCGCCATCCTCGCCCGCTTCAGCGCGGGGACGTCATTCACACCGTCCCCGATCATCGCGACGAAGCGACCCCGATCGGCGAGCGCGGAGACCAGCGCTTTCTTCTGCTCCGGGCGGATCCGGCAGAAGATCGTGTTCTCCTCGGCGATCCGGGCGAGCGCCGCCCGCTCATCCGGGAGGTTGTCGCCCGTCACCACCCCGACGTCGGCCGGCACGCCCACGGCCGACGCCACCGCGGTGACCGTCTGGGGCGCGTCGCCCGAGATCAGCTTCAGGTCCATCTCCTGGCTCTGCATGAAGCGGATCGTCTCGCGGGCGTCGGGGCGCAGCGTCTCCTCCAGCACGATCAGGGCCAGCGGGGTGACCGCCGGTGGGGGATCCGAGTAGGGATTGTCCGGGAGGCCGCCGGAGGCGCGGCCGAAGGCGACCACCCGCCGCCCCGCCTTGGTGTGCGCCTCGAGGCTGTGCTGGAGGGGGACCGGCAGGGCCAGCGAGCCGCGGGCGATCAGCACGTCCGGGGCCCCGAGCACGTAGGTCTCTCCCCGCCCCATCGTGAGCCCGCTCCACTTCCACTCCGAGGAGAACGGGACCTCGGCCCTGATCCGCTCCCCGGTCGCCGGATAGCTCTCGGCGATCGCCTCGAGGGTGCGATTCCGCTCCCCGGAGCTGGCCGCGAACCGGGCCAGCGCCTGCTGGGCGGCGCTCGCCTTCGACGGGTCGGCGATGTCGACCGAGATCAGCTCGAGCTCGCCGGTGGTGAGGGTGCCGGTCTTGTCGACGCAGATCGTGTCCACAGCCGCCAGGGACTCGGTGGCGGCCATCTGCTGGACGAGGGTGTCGAGCCGGGCGAGGCGAATCGCCGCCACCGCCAGGGTGACGCTCATCAGCAGCACGAGCCCCTCGGGGATCAGGGTGATCAGGCCTGCGGTGGCGGTCTGCGCGGCTTCGTCGAGCGGGGTGTTGCGGGCCTGGAGGGCGAAGATGAGGACGACGGCCAGGGGGATCATCAGCCACGTGCAGGCCTTGAGGACGACGTTGACCTCCTCCTGCAGAGGCGATGGGGGATGGCGGAAGGTCCGCGCCTCGCCGGCGACCTTCTCGGCGTAGCTGTCCTCGCGCACCGCGTCGACCTCGTAGTAGCCCGACCCGGTGATCCCGAAAGAGCCCGAGAGGGCGCGCTCGCCGACCCGCTTGCGCACGCCGTCGGCCTCGCCGGTGAGGAGCGACTCGTCCAGTGTCAGGCCGCGGCTCTCGGTCACCTCGCCATCGGCCACCAGCTGATCGCCGGGCTCCACCCGAATCCAGTCCCCGCGCACGACCTCGTCGGCGTGCAGCTCGACCAGCTCGCCGTCGCGAACCACCTTCGCCTTCGGCGCGACGAGCAGGGCGAGGCTCTCCAGGGTCTCCTTCGCCCTCAGCTCCTGCCGGATCCCGATGTAGCTGTTGAGCACGGCGATGAAGCCGAAGAGCGCGTCGGCGAACAGGCCCAGCGACAGGATCAGGATGAAGAAGACGCCGATGATCAGGTTGAAGAACGTGAAGACGTTGCCGGCGACGATGCTCGCGACCGACCGGCTGGTCCGGTCCTCGACCGGCCCCAGCTCGCGCAGCCGCTTCGCGGCCTCCTTGCCCGACAGTCCACCCGGATGCCTCTGGTCGCTCACTGCGCCATTGATACCGAAGCGAGCGCGCGGCGTATGTCCGGGCGGCCCGCGCCGCCGGGATTCGCGTAGGGTTCCCCCGCATGTCCCTGAAGCTCGGACTCAACCTCGGCTACTGGGGGATCGGCCCCCAGGCCGACGAGGCGACGGAGATCGTCCTGGCGGCCGAGCGCCTCGGCTTCGACTCGGTCTGGTCGGCCGAGTCCTATGGCTCGGACGCCGTCAGCGTCCTCGCCTACCTGGCGGCAAAGACCGAGCGGATCCAGCTCGGCGCGGCGATCCTCCAGGTGCCCGCCCGCCGGCCAGCCGCAGCGGCGATGGCCGGGGTGACGATCGACGCGCTCTCGGGAGGTCGCTTCATCTTCGGCTTCGGGCCCTCGGGGCCGCAGGTCTCCGAGGGCTGGTACGGCGTCCCGTACGAGAAGCCGTGGGGCCGCACCCGCGAGTACGTCGAGATCGTGAAGCAGATCGTCGCCCGCGAGGGCCGGCTCGAATACGAGGGCAAGCACTTCACCCTGCCGCTGAAGGAGGGCGAGGGAGTGACCGGGCAGGGCAAGGCGTTGAAGCTCAACATCCACCCGGTTCGAAGCGAGATCCCCGTCTATCTCGGCGCGATCGGCCGAAAGTCGGTCGAGCTCGCGGCCGAGATCGCCGATGGCTGGATCCCGATCTTCTTCTCGCTCGACCGCTGGCAGGAGGCGTGGGGCGAGCACATCGAGTCCGGACTCGCCAACGGCGGCCGCTCGCGCGGGGACTTCCAGGTCTCGCCCTCCGTCCAGGTCGCGATCGACGGCGACCTCGACGCCGCCCGGGGGATGGTGAAGGCCGGGCTGCTGCTCTATCTCGGTGGGATGGGCTCGAAGAAGACCAACTTCTACGCCGATCTCACCCGGCGATTCGGGTTCGCCGAGGTCGCCGACGAAGTTCAGTCGCTCTACCTCGACGGAAAGCGGGAAGAGGCCTACGCGGCGATCCCGGATGAGCTGGTCGACGCCACCGCGATCGTCGGCACCGAAGACGAGGTCGCGCAGCGGATCAAGGGCTTCGCCGATGCGGGGGTGGACAGGATGATCGTCTCGCCCATGCACGGTGACTCCGCGCAGAACCTGAGCACGCTCGAGAAACTCTCCGACATGGTCGGAGCCGGCTCCCCCGCCTGAAGTGGGTGAGGAGGAGGAAAAGCTCGACGTCGGCGAGGCGATCTCGCGCCTCAACGACGCGCTGAAGCTGCAGTACCGCTCGGCGAACCAGTACATGCTGAGCTCCGGGAGCCTGTTCGGATTCGAGTTTCAGGCGCTCGGGGACCGCCTCTGGGCCTATGCCCAGGCCGAGCTCGAAGACGCCCGCAAGCTGATCGAGAAGGTGGTCGCCCTCGGCGGCGAGCCGGTCACCGAGCCCGCGCCGCTCCGCTGGACCGGTGACCCCGGTGACGCGGTCGAATGGCTGATCGAATCGGAGGCCGAGGCGGTCGAGACACTCCAGGCGGCGATCGAGCCAACCGGCCGTGAGGGCCGCTCGGAGGCGCTCGAGCACATGCTGGAGCACCTGATCATGCGCAAGCAGGACCAGATCGACTTCCTCGTGCGCGCCCGGCGTCGCAGCTGACCGGACTCCGTGGCATCGTCCGACATCGACGTGGTCCGCGATCAGTTCGGCGCCGTGAACGAGCGGGATTTCGCCCGCGCGATGAACCACTACGCCGACGATGTCGTGCTTGTCGTCCCGGGAGAGGGGCTCCAGTCTGGGACCTTCGAGGGAAAGCAGGCGGTCGGCGAGTGGTTTGGGGACTGGTTTCGCACCTTCGACCGCGACTACCGCTTCGAGGTCAAGGAGGCGCGTGAGCTGCGCGATGGGCTGATCTATCTTCTCGCCGAGCACGGTGGCAGGGGCCGGCTGAGCGGCGCCGAGGTTCAGGGCGAGAACGCCTACCTCTACAGGGTGCGCGACGGCAAGGTCTTCCGGGTCGGGTTCTTCGCCTCTCGCGACGAGGCACTTGAGGCCGCCTCGCTGTCGGAGTGGTCGGGGGGCGAAACCGACTAGATTGCCGCCTCCGAAACCCCGCCCCGGGGTGAATCGTCCGGATGAAGCTAGGAGTCCCAAAGGAGACCGCAGAGGACGAGCGCCGCGTGGCGCTCGTCCCCGACGTGGTCAAGGCCCTGACCGCGAAGGGGGTCGAGGTCGCGGTCGAGGCGGGCGCCGGAGAGGGAGCCTCCCATCCGGATTCGGAGTACGCCGAGGCGGGCGCGAAGGTCGGCGAGGACCCCTGGAGCGCGGACGTCGTCCTCAAGGTCACCAAGCCCACCGACGACCAGGTCGCCCGCCTTCGGCAGGGCCAGGTGCTGATCGGCCACCTCAATCCGCTCACGGACGGCGCGCTCGCCAGGTCGCTGGCGGAGAAGGGGGTGACGAGCTTCGCGATGGAGTCGATCCCGCGGATCACCCGGGCCCAGTCGATGGACGCCCTCTCCTCCCAGGCCAACCTGGGGGGCTACATGTCGGTGCTGATCGCGGCGCAGGAGTCGGGGAAGCTCTTTCCGATGATGACCACCGCGGCGGGGACGATTCCACCGGCGAAGGTGCTCGTCCTCGGCGCCGGCGTCGCGGGCCTCCAGGCGATCGCCACCGCGAAGCGCCTGGGCGCAGTGGTGACCGGCTTCGACGTCCGCTCCGTGGTCAAGGAGCAGGTCGCCTCGCTCGGGGGCCGCTTCCTCGAGGTGGAGGCGGTGAAGGACGCCGAGGGTGAGGGCGGCTATGCCCGACCGCTCACCGACGAGGAGAACGAGCGGCTCCGGGGAGAGCTCGCCGAAGCCGCGAAGCGCCAGGACGTGATCATCACCACGGCTCAGATCCCCGGACGCCCGGCGCCCCTGCTGATCACCGCGGACGCCGTCCGGGGCATGTCTCCCGGCTCGGTGATCATCGACCTCGCCGCCGAGAGCGGGGGCAACTGCGAGCTCTCCATCGCCGGCGAGACGGTCGAGGAGAACGGGGTGAAGATCATCGGGCCGGCCAACCTGCCGAGCCAGATGGCGGGCAACGCCTCGGCCCTTTACGCCAAGAACCTTCAGAACCTGGTCGAGCTGATGGTGGACGACGAGGGCGCTTTGAAGATCGACTTCGAGGACGAGGTGGTCGCGGGCGCCTGCCTGACCAGGGACAGCGAGATCGTGAACGAGCGAGCGAAGGAGGCAGCGGGCGCCGCCTCCGCCGGGACAACGAAGGAGGGGTCGTAAGCGATGGACCTGATCACCGAGATCACGATCTTCGTCCTCGCCGCGTTCGTCGGCTTCGAGGTGATCTCGAAGGTGCCGACCACCCTCCACACCCCGCTGATGTCGCAGACGAACGCGATCCACGGGATCGTGATGCTCGGCGGCCTGATCGTGATCGGCTCCGCCGACGACACGCTGGAGAAGGTGATCGGCGTGATCGCAATCGCCTTCGGCACGATCAACATCGTCGGCGGCTTCCTCGTCACCGACCGGATGCTCGGCATGTTCCGCGGCCGGCAGCGCAAGCCGAAGCAGGAGGACGCCGCTGAGACTGAGACCGTGAAGCCCAACGAGGCGGGTCAGTGATTCCGGTCGCCGCCCTGTCGCCGGGCAGCGACTTCGTCACCGTCTGCTACATCCTCGCCTTCTCCCTGTTCATCTTCGGCGTTCGGCAGGGCACGCATCCGCGCACCGCCCGCCGCGGCAATCTGATCGCCGCCGGGGGGATGCTGATCGCCGTCGCGATCACACTGGCGCTCGATGTGGTCGGGAACGGCGCGCTGATCGTGATCGGGATCCTGGTCGGGACCGCGGTCGGCACGGTCGCCTCGTACCGCGTCCAGATGACCGCGATGCCGCAGATGGTGGCGCTCTACAACGGCGTCGGCGGCGGGGCGGCGGCACTGATCTCGTGGTCCGAGTACCGGCACCTGACCGCCGGGGCAGAGAGCATCCCGCTCGACGTCTTCATCCCGATTCTGTTCTCCACGGTGGTCGGGTCGGTCTCGTTCTGGGGGTCGAACATCGCCTTCGGAAAGCTCCAGGAGCTGCTGCCGAGCCGCCCGATCCTGCTGCCCGGCCAGCACATCTTCAACGGCCTGCTGTTCGCCGCAATCCTCGCCGGCTGCATCGTCCTCGCGATCGACCACGACTCGCCCTCGGAGGGCCTCTACATCGGGGTGCTGATCGGGGCGGCGGTGCTCGGCAACCTGTTCGTGCTCCCGATCGGCGGCGCCGACATGCCGGTGGTGATCTCGCTGCTCAACGCCTTCACCGGGCTGGCGGCGGCGGCAGCAGGGTTCGCGCTGGACAACGTGGTCCTGATCGTCGCCGGCACCCTCGTCGGTTCCTCGGGAACGATCCTGACGATCGCGATGAGCCGGGCGATGAACCGCTCGATCGCGAACCTGCTCTTCTCGGGCTTCGGCGCGGTCTCGGCCGGGGCGGGGGAGAGGGAGGAGCGCCCGGTCCACTCGATCGGCGCCGAGGACGCGGCGATCAAGCTCGGCTACGCGGACTCGGTGGTCTTCGTCCCCGGCTACGGGATGGCGGTCGCCCAGGCCCAGCACGCGGTCAAGGAGCTGGCGAACGAGCTCCAGAAGCGAGGGGTGGAGGTGAACTTCGCGATCCACCCCGTCGCCGGGCGGATGCCGGGCCACATGAACGTCCTCCTTGCCGAGGCGGACGTCCCCTACGAGCAGCTCAAGGAGATGGATGAGATCAACCCCGAGATGCCGCGGACCGACGTCGCCGTCGTGATCGGGGCGAACGACGTCACCAATCCCGCCGCCAACGACGATCCGGATTCGCCGATCGCGGGGATGCCGATCATCGAGGTGGACCAGGCCAAGGAGGTGATCGTGATCAAGCGAAGCCTCAGCCCGGGCTTCGCCGGGATCGACAACGACCTCTTCTACAGAGACAACACCTCGATGCTGTTCAGCGACGCAAAGGGCGCCGCGTCCGAGATCGCCGCGCAGGTCGAGGAGCTCTAGCGGCCTAGCGCCGGTCGCGGAATCGCGGCAGGACCAGGCCGATCAGGAACCCGAGAAGCCCGGAGATCAGCAGAGCGATCACCAGCGGGGCCTCGCTCTCGCCGACCACGAAGTCGATCGTCACCTTCTGGAAGTTGACCGCGACGAAGATCGCCGCGAGCGCGATCAGGACGACCATCAGCCAGAATCTCGCGCCGCGGCCTTCCGATCGGGGCGAACCCTCCATCGGGGGCGACCCTAGCACGGCCCAGGGCACGCTCATCGCCCCGCACGCTCGGGTGAGGGTTTCGTTACCGCGTCCGCGCTCTCTTTGCACGGGGCGGCCTAGCGTCGCCGCTGTGTGCCCGAGCGAGAGCGGGGCAGGGGACGGTCGAGTGGGTCGCCCTGATCGCGCTCGTCTCGGCTGCGCTCGCCGGGCTGGCGTTGCTGGCGGGTCCGGGGCTCCCGGGCGCCGCGCTCGCCCGCTCGGTCGCCGAGCGCTTGATCTGCGCTGTGCGGCTCACGGAGGACTGCCGGACCGAGCGGGCGCTGCGGGCGGCGCACGGACCCGACCTCGCCTCCCTGCTCCGCGCGCACGCCCCGGCCCTGATCTACGAGGATGGGATGACCGCCGTGCCGGTGGACTTCCGCCGGTGCAGATCCGACGAGTGTGCGGAGGGGCCCGAGAGCGGCGCCGTCTCCCGCTCGGGCGGCGGAGAGCGGACGGTCGCCTTCACGCACGTCGTCGATTGCCGGCAGGGCCGGATCAGGGCCACCCTCGCCTGGGGCGCCGACTGCTCCGGCTCCCGCGCGGGGAACCTCTACCTCCAGTACTGGCTCTACTACCCGGGGAGCGCGACCGGGGAGGGTGGCACCCCCTTGAAGGGCCCGATCCGCCGAATCAGCGCGGCGGTCGGCCATTCGACCTTTCACCCCGATGACTGGGAGGGCTACCAGGTCCGGATCGGGCCGGACGGCAGCTTCGCCCGGGCGACCTCCCATCGGGGCTACAACGGCTGGGGGCTCGAGGGGGACGCCTATTACATCTCCGGCGGCAGCCACGCGGGCCGGCCGCTGCCGGCGACGACCGCGCCGCGCTCCCGGTTGGTCCGCGGGATGGTGTCGAGCGCAAGGAGCACCAAGGACCACAGGCTCGTCCTGATCCCGATCGAGACGCTCGTCGGCCGCGATGCGTACACGTTCGCCGTCAGCCCGCCGTGGCGAAAGCGGGTCTACTTCGACCCGGAGTACGGGGGAACCGATTGAAACGGGTCGCTCTCCAAGATCAAACGGGTCGCGCCTGGTGGCGCGCCCTCGCATCAGAAACGCCCTCGCTCCTACTTCGGCGGCATCCGGAGCGCGCCGTCCAGGCGGATCGCCTCTCCGTTCAGCATCGTGTTCGAGACGATCTCGCAGGCGAGCTCGCCGTACTCCTCCGGCCGGCCGAGGCGGGAGGGAAACGGAATCCCGGCGCCGAGCGCCTCGCGCTGCTCCTCGGGGAGGGCGGCGAGCAGCGGGGTGTCGAAGAGGCCCGGCGCGATCGTCACGACGCGGACGCCTCGGCCGGCCATGTCCCGGGCGGCCGGAAGGGTCAGCCCGACGACCCCGCCCTTCGAGGCGGCGTAGGCCACCTGGCCGATCTGGCCGTCCCAGGCCGCGATCGAGGCGGTGTTGACGCAGACGCCGCGCTCGCCGTCGGTGTCGGGCTCGTTCTGGGACATCGCCATGCAGGCGAGCCGCAGCACGTTGAACGTCCCCACCAGGTTCACCTTGATCACGTTGTGGAAGATCTCCAGGTCGTGTGGGCCCTGCTTGGAGGCGGTTCGCTGGGCCCAGCCGATTCCGGCGCAGCAGACCGAGATCCGCAGGCCACCGTCCGCCTCAGCGGCGGCGTCGACCGCCGCTTGGACCGGCGCGGGCTCCATCACGTTCGCCTCCACGAACCGGCCGTCCAGCTCGGATGCCAGCGCCTCGCCCTTCTCGGCGTTCAGGTCAGCGATCACGACCGACGCGCCGCGCGCGTGCAGCGCACGGGCGGTCGCAGCGCCGAGGCCCGATGCCCCGCCGGCGACCAGCGTGCTCGCCCCGTCGATCTTCATCGGCGCGGGACCCTAGCTAGTCGGACCCGATCAGGCTTTGAGCTGAATGCCTCGAGCCACGCGGGCCGGCCTCGCTAGGGTGAGGACATCGCGGAGGTTGCAGCAGCCACAGATGGTGGCCTTCGTTCCGCTTCCGACCGCAGGGCAGAGCTCGCCGGCCGTCTGGAGGAGGCACGTCGACACACCCTGAAGCTGATCGAGCCGCTCACCGACGAGCAGCTCAATCGGGTCTACAGCGCGATCCTTAGCCCGCTGATCTGGGACCTGGGGCACATCGCGAACTTCGAGGAGCTCTGGCTCGTCCGGCGGATCGGCGGACGCGATCCGCTCAGGGGAGATCTTGGCGAGCTCTACGACGCGATCGAGCAGCCCCGGAGGATCCGTGGGGAGCTGCCGATCCTCCGCGCCGACGAGGTCCGCCCCTACATGGCGGGCGTCCGCGAGCGCACCCTCGAGGTCCTCGATGGGATCGAGTTCGACCCGGAGGACCCGCTGCTGGCCGAGGGGTTCGTCTACGAGATGCTGCTCGCACACGAGCACCAGCACAACGAGACGATGCTGCAGCTGATCCAGATGGTCGAGTCCTACGAACCCGCGGAGGTGGATGGATCCGCCGTGTCCGAGTCCGCCTCCGAGGGCCCCGAGATGGTCAGGGTGGAGGGCGGGGCGCACGAGATCGGCGCCCCCGAGCGTGGGTTCGCCTACGACAACGAGCGGCCCCGCCACCAGGTCGAGCTCGAGCCGTTCTGGATCGACCGGTCCCCGGTCACGAACGCGGACTACATGCGGTTCATCGACGAGAGCGGCGCCGACCCGCCGATGTACTGGGAGCGGGACGGCGACGGCTGGGTTCGCACCGCAATGGGCCGGATCGAGGAGGTCGATCCGCGGCTCCCGGTGATCCACGTCTCCTGGCACGAGGCGGACGTGTTCGCCCGCTGGGCCGGGAAGCGGCTTCCAAGCGAGCCGGAGTGGGAGGCTGCGGCCGCCGGCGCGAGCCGCGAGCGCGCCAACCTCGATCAGCTCTCCTTCGGCTGCGCCCCGGCCGGCGCGTACGGAGACGCCGCCGCCGGGTGCGGCGCCGTCCAGATGATCGGTGACGTCTGGGAGTGGACGAGCTCCGACTTCACCGGGTACCCCGGGTTCGAGGCGTTCCCCTATCCGGAGTACTCGGAGGTGTTCTTCGGCGACACCTACAAGGTGCTCCGGGGAGGCGCCTGGGCGACCCGCCGCGACGTGATCCGGACGAGCTTCCGCAACTGGGACCACCCCGAGCGCCGCCAGATCTTCTCCGGGATCCGCTGCGCGAAGAATGACTGAGACAGCGACACAACGAATCGCGATCGACGTCAACCTGCCGCCCGGCGGACCGCTGTCAGGGATGGCGGCCGACGTCCGGGCCGGCCTCACCCGTCCGTTCAAGGAGCTGTCGCCGCGCTACTTCTACGACGAGCGCGGTTCGGAGCTCTTCGAGCGGATCACCGAGCTGGAGGAGTACTACCCGACCCGCTGCGAGCGGGCGATTCTGGAGGCCGAGTCGGATCAGATCTGCGAGGCGGCCAATCGACCCGCCAGCCTGATCGAGCTGGGTTCGGGGTCGGCGCGAAAGACCCGCGTCCTGCTCGACGCGATGCATTCCTCGGGATGCCTGGAGACATTCTGTCCGGTGGACATCTCAGAGGAGATCACCCGTGAAACCGCCGAGCGAATCGCGGCCGAGTACGACGGGATCAGCGTTCGCGGCCTCGTCTGCGACTTCGAGTTCGACCTCGAGCGGGTGCCGGTGGGCGGACCGAGGGTGATCGCGCTCCTCGGCGGCACGGTCGGGAACTTCGCTCCCCACCAGCGTGCCGGGTTCCTCCGACGGATCGCGAACCTGCTCGGCCCGGAGGACCGATTCCTCCTCGGGACCGACCTCGTCAAGGACCAGGCCACCCTCGAGGCCGCGTACAACGACCCCCAGGGAGTGACGGCGCAGTTCAACAAGAACGTCCTCGCCGTCCTCAACCGCGAGCTCGGAGCCGACTTCGACGTAGACGCGTTCGAGCACGTCGCCCGCTGGGATCCGGAGAACCTCTGGGTGGACATCCGCTTGCGCTCGCTCGCCAACCAGGTCGTGAACGTCGGGGCCCTCGACATGCTCGTCCCCTTCGCGGCGGGCGAGGAGATGCGGACCGAGATCTCGACCAAGTTCATGCGCCCCGGGCTGGAGGGGATCTACGCGGAGGCCGGGCTCGAGCTGACCGACTGGTGGACGGACCCGGACGGGCTCTACGCACTCAGCTTGGCGAGGCCCACCTCCAGCTCCAGCTCGTAGCGCTGGTAGGTGATCGCATCCCGGCCCCATCGCGGGCCGGTGTCGGCCGAGGTCACCCTGAACCCCTGTTCGCGATAGAGGTGGGCGGCGGCGCGAAGGTCGCTGAAGGTCTCGAGCCAGACCCGCCGGTAGCCGAGCTCCGCGGCCCTCTCCAGGAGCTCGCCGAGCAGCTGCCGACCGAGGCCCCTGCCCCTGATCTCGCGGCTGAGGACAAACCAGCGAATCGCCGCCTCGCCGTCCCCCTCGTCGGTGAGGGCGATGGAGCCGACGTGCTCGCCGTCGAGGTCGAGCACGCGGATCTCCTCGCGGGCGCCGGGGAAGCCGCGCGCGGCGGCGCGGGCTACGGCGGAGGCGACGAAGCCCTCGAAGGTCGAGTCGACTCGGTACTCCACCGAATACAGGCGGCCGTGGTGAGCGATGATCGCTTCGAGGTCCCCTGGGCGAAGCTCGCGGCGTATCGTGGGTTCGACCGTCAAACGGGTTGCTCCTGCAATCTCGGGTGGGCGGAGGGCGATCGTGCGAGTCGAGACTTGCCGATCCGAAGGCCGCCGGCGTGGCAGCGAAGGAGCTCGCAGAGCTCCGCGGTACGGCGAAACGGATCGGCGATGAGCTCATGGGTAGAGAGCGAAAGCGCCGCATGGATCCGGCCATCGCGCTCGGCGACGAGATGTGGACCGGGCGGAAGGGGACGGGAATCCAGCTCTGCAAGGCGAGCGAGTGCGGCGTGGTCGGCGCCGCGGGCGAGCCGCAGGGCGACCGGCTGAACCCAGGCGGCGAGCCGATAAGCCCGCTTCCGGTCGTCTCGACTGATCAACGCCATGAAGCGATTATGCCCGGACTGGTGATCTGCGCAAGATGTTGTTGTCAACGAATCGATCTTGATTTACGATCGATCGGATGGAGCTGCGCCAGCTCAGGTACGTCGAAGCGGTCGCCCGGCACCGTCACTTCACCCGGGCTGCCGAGGAGCTGCACGTCGCCCAGTCCGCCCTCTCCCACCAGATCCGCCGCCTCGAGGCCGAGCTCGGAACCGAGTTGTTCTCCCGCAACAGCCGCAGCGTGATCGTCACCGAGGCCGGGGAGGCGGTCGCGGCGCGCGCGCGAAGCGTTCTCGAGCAGGTCGACGGCGTCCGCGAGGAGGTCGACGAGCTCCGCGGCCTGGTGCGGGGCCGGGTCGGCATCGGGGCGACGCTCCCGGCCGGCTCGATCGACGTTCCGGCGCTGCTGGTCCGTTTCAGCAAGGAGTTCCCCGGAATCGAGGTCGACCTGTACGAGGGCACCGCCGGGGACATGCGGGCCCACCTCGAGGAGGACAAGATCGATGCGGCATTCTCCCTGCTCGCCGAGGACCCGCCAGACGAGATCGCGGTCGAGCCGCTCAGCGAGGAGGAGGTGGTCGCCGCCTTTCCGGCTGGTGCCGGGCCGGGGCGCGAACGGGTGACCGCTGCGGAGCTCTCCCGTCACGTCCTGATCACACCCCGATCGGGCTCGGCGATCAGGGAGGCACTCGATCGTTTCTTCGCACGGGCCGGCAGGTCGATGCGCGTCTCGCTGGAGAGCGGCGATCCGTTCCTGCTCCGCTGCCTGGTCTCGACCGGCTTCGGCGCGGCGCTCCTGCCGGCTTCGCTCACCCGGCGCGAGGGGCCGCCGATCGATGTCCGGGGCCTGCGCCCGGCGGTCCGCTTGCCGGCCACCCTGATCTGGCGCAAGCGTCGCCACCAGACGCCGGCCGCGCGTGCGTTCATCGATTTCGTCCGCGTCGAGGCGAGCCAGCGATCAGGCTCAGGCGCGTCGTTCAGTGGCTCGGAGCCAGCGCCTCGATCATCTCGCCGAGCCGGTCCGGGGTCGTGATCGGGGTGATCACGGGGAGGGTGATCCCCCCGGCGACGAAGGCCTCGAGCCGGCTCCGCATCTGCTCGGGGGAACCGAAGACGAACATCTGCTCGATCAGATCCCAGGGCGCGGCCTCGGCCGCCCTCTGGCGGTCCTTCGCGTTCCAGGCGTCGACCATCTCGTCGATCCGATCGCCGTACCCGAGCCATCGGTAGAAGGCCTCGTAGACCGGCACGGTCACGTACGAGGAGAACATGAAGCGGGCGATCGGCTCCACCTGCTCGCGCTCGCCGGGCAGGCAGAAGAACCGGCATAGGAGCTCGAACCCCGCGGGCGCGCCCTCGAGCTGCTCGACCACCCGCGGCAGTCCCTCGAGCGGGAGGAAGTTCGTGAACGCTCCGTCCCCCTTCTCGACCGCGAGCCTGAGCATCTTCCCGCGCAGCGCCGCGACGATGATCGGGATCCTCTCCTCGGGAGCGCGCTCGAGCTTGAACCCGCCGTCGGCGCGTTCGCCGGCGAGCGCCGTGCGGAGGAAGTCGACCGTCTCCGAGACCTTGGTCAGCGGTCTGGAGAAGGGCATTGCGTTCCACCCCTCGATGATCCGGTCGGAGGAGGCGCCGATACCGAGCGCGAAGCGGCCGCCGGACGCGTCCGCCAGAGCCGCGGCCTCCTGCGCGAGCAGCGCGCGACCGCGCTGCATGACACCGACGACGCCGGTTCCCAGGCGGACGCGCTCCGTCCACGCAGAGGCGAGGGCGAGCGGCGTGAACCCGTCGGGGCCGTTCGTCTCACCTGACCAAAGGTCGGTGTAGCCCGCCGCCTCGGCGCGCCTGATCAGCTCCGCGCTCTCCGCGAGCCGCATTCCGGTGAGCGGAACGGTCAGTCCCCAGCGCTGCATTCGAATCGCGACCATAACGCGAGGGTGCTCCGAAAGGAGCAACCCGTCTTGTCCTGGTTCGGATAGGGTCGCCCAGATGGAAGGGCTGGACACGCGCAGGCTCGACCGCTCGGAGATCGTCGGCATGGTCGCCGCCGCCATCCTCGTCCTGAGTCTCTTCCTCCCCTGGTTCTCGCTCACGACGGACCCTGACGTCGTGCAGCGCGGCAACGACGAGGGCAGCTGGGTCTGCGGCGTGGGCGAGGACAGCTGCTCCGCCTGGGACACCTTCCCGATCCTCAGGTGGCTCCTGCTCGCAGCCGCCTCGGCACCGTTCATCCTCGCCTGGATCGTGATCCGTGGGCACGCCCTCTCCTGGCCACGCGGCGAGCTCACCGCGATCGTCGGCCTGACCGCCTTCGTCCTGATCGCCTACAACGGCCTGGTCGACAAGCCGAACGACGGGCTCGAGGTCGGCCTCTCCCTCGGCTACTGGATTGCGCTGCTCGCGGCCCTCGGCATCCACCTCTCCGGCGGGTTCCGCGCCGTAGAGAGCGGTGGTGGCGCACGGCGCAAACCGCCGGCGACGTTCTAGATCCGGCCGCCGGGTTTGTGGCCGTAGATCCGGCGGCGGGGCTGTGGCCGCCGTATATAGCCAAGCCGTCCACCGTTAGCCTCTGGTCCGTGGCCGAGTCCGACACCCACATCATCTCGCAGGACGTCCGCGACTCGTCGCATCCCGACCGCAACCTGGCGCTCGAGCTGGTCAGGGTGACCGAGGCCGGGGCGTTGGCCGCCGGCCGCTGGGTCGGACGGGGCGAGAAGGAGAGCGCGGATGGCGCGGCGGTCGACGCGATGCGGCTGATGCTCGACACCGTCCCGATGGACGGGATGGTCGTGATCGGGGAGGGCGAGAAGGACGAGGCGCCGATGCTCTACAACGGCGAGGAGATCGGCGACGGCAGCCCGCCGGTCGTCGACATCGCGGTCGATCCGCTCGAGGGAACCACCCTGACAGCGCGCGGCCAGCCCTCGGCGCTCTCCGTGATCGCGTTGTCCGAGCGGAGCACGATGTTCGACCCGGGCCCCTGTGTCTACATGGAGAAGATCGCGACAGGCCCTCGGGCGGCGGATCTGATCAGCCTGACCGACCCGCTCGAGGACGTGATCCGCAAGATCGCCGAGCGCAAGGGTGGCGAGCCCGGTGACGTGACGGTGATCATGCTCGACCGGCCGCGCCACGAGGAGGCGGTGGAGACGCTGCGCGAGGTCGGAGCCAGCATCCGCTTCATCTCCGACGGCGACGTCGCCGCCTCGCTGTTCGCGGTCCTGCCGAACACCGGGATCGACCTGCTGTGGGGCATCGGCGGCACCCCCGAGGGAGTGCTGTCGGCGGCTGCGATCAAGTGCCTGGGCGGCCGGATCCTCGGCCGGTTGTGGCCCCGCAACGACGAGGAGCGAAAGGCAGCGGTCGACGCCGGCTACGACCTCGACCGGGTGCTCGACACCGACGACCTGGTCGCCGGAGACGACGTCTTCTTTGCCGCCACGGGTGTCACAGATGGCGACCTCCTCGACGGCGTTCGCTACCTGGATGACGGCCATGCGACGACCGAGTCGCTCGTGATGCGCTCGCGCTCGGGAACCGTCCGGCGGGTGCAGGCGACCCACAACCGGCCGAAGCTGCGTGAGGTCGTCGGCGGGCGCTACGGCTGAGGAACCGGGCCGTACCCGCCGGCCGGTTGGAGACGCTCCAGCTGAAGATCGACGTGCTCACCGATACCACGGACACCTTCTCCGGGAAGATCGAGAGCCCGCGGGCGGCGTGTGAGATCGGGCGCACGATCATCGTCACCCATGCGGGCGTCACGATCGCGACGGCGACAACCGACCCGGCCGGCAACTGGACCGTGGTCGGGCCGCGGCCGCCCAAGAACGACGACGTCACCGCATTCACGCCGAAGAAGGTGCTGAAGAAGAACTGCAAGCACCGTCATCGCTGCGTCGCGGACATCACCACCCGGAAGGCGCCGTAAGCTAGCCGTCCACCGGCAATACGCCGGTGTCATCTCGCTCGTGCCGGATCGAGTTGATCACGGCGCCGGCCAGCATCGCGAGGCTGACCAGGTAGAACCAGATAAGGGCGACCAGGATGAACCCGATCGTCCCCCCGACTCGATTCAGGTCGGAGATGTTGTCGAGGTAGAGCGGGAAGATGTAGTTGCCGACCGAGGTGACGATCGAGAAGAAGACCGCGCCCGGCCAGACCGATCGCCAGGGCATGTGGCCCTTCGGGACCGCCCAGTAGATCGCCGAGACGATCGCGAAGGTCACCGTGAAGCCGCCGAGGATCAGCACGATCGTCCGGGTCGGCCCGATATCCGACAGCCCGAGGGGGAGGTCCTCGGCGCTCGAGACGGCGGCCCCCTCGATCGAGGGCACGATCACGCTCGCCCCGAGCAGCAGGGTGAGGGCGAGCAGCATGACGAGGGACCAGCGCTTCTGCTGGACCCATCCGCGGCATTCGACGTGGTAGATCCGGCAGAAGGCCGTGTCCATCGCCCCCCAGAACGAGGCGCCGATCCAGACCCCGCCGACGATCGCCGCGATCCCGATCGTCGTCGAGCTCGAGCGGACCCGGTCGATCGCGTTGCTCAGAGCGTCCTGCTCGACGTTGGGGAAGAGGCGCTGGATGTCGAGGATCACGCTGCGCTCGATCTCCGGGCTGTCGACGATCTGGCCGAAGACGAACAGGACGAGCAGCGCGAAGGGGAAGACCGCGAGCATCAGGTTGTAGGCGACCATCCCGGACAGCCCGGTGATGTTCTCCTTGTAGGCGCGGTTCCAGAACGCGCGCGCCCAGGGCTGGCGCCACAGCTGCCAGCGCGGGTGTTGCTCCGGTCGGGATCGGCCGATCGGCCAGACGCTCATGCGTAACGAGCGCCCGGCCCGGTGTAGTTGGTGGGACCGGCGAGACTTTCCCGCAAGCTGGTTGTTCTTGCCTTCGGATCGGGCTTGGCAGGCAGCCCGTGGTCGTTGACTTCAAAAAGTAAAGCGGTTACCCTTCGTACAGACGTCTGAGGCACACTCGTCATATCTAGGCGCAAGCAGAGCCCTGAACGCGGATGCGGCCGTGCCGATCCGCGTTTTTGTGGCCTCCGAGGGGGTTTGGCTAAGGGTTTCGCGCGATCGGCCGGCATGAATAGGCCCCGCAGAATCAGGTAGAAGGCAGAAGAGCCAGGAAATCGAAGACAGCCAGGAAGGAAGAGCGTAGGCGGATGCTAGTAGCGGAGATCCAGGAACTTGAAGAGGTAAAGACGCTGGTCAGCAAGGGCCAGCAGCTTGGCGTGCTCACCTTCGGTGACGTCGCCAGCGCCGTGTCCGAGGTCGAGCTCGACGAATCAGACGTCGAGGACCTCTACGGGCACCTCGAGAAGAACGGCATCGAGCTGGTGGAGGATCTCGATCCGGCTCAGCGCTCCGCCGCCGAGGCCGAGCGGTCCGACGGCAAGCGCGGCCGCAAGCGGCAGAAGGCGCTCGACCTGAAGCCCGACATGACCACCGATTCCCTGCAGCTCTTCCTCAAGGACATCGGCAAGGTCAGGCTGCTGACGGCCGCCGAGGAGGTCGAGCTGGCCAAGCGGATCGAGCGCGGCGACCTCGACGCCAAGCAGAAGATGGTCGAGTCCAACCTCCGCCTGGTGGTCTCGATCGCGAAGAACTACCGCAACCAGGGGCTTCCCTTCCTCGACCTGATCCAGGAGGGCACACTGGGTCTGGTCCGCGCGGCGGAGAAGTTCGACTACCGCAAGGGCTTCAAGTTCTCGACCTACGCGACCTGGTGGATCCGGCAGGCGATCGCCCGCGCGCTCGCCGACAAGGCGCGGACCATCCGGATCCCGGTCCACGTGGTCGAGAAGCTCAACAAGATCGGCCGCGCTGAGCGCAAGCTGGTCACCGAGCTCGGCCGAGAGCCGACTCCCGACGAGATCGCCGAGGTCACCGGGATCGAGCCCGAGGAGGTCGACTCGATCAAGCGCTCGGCGCAGGCGCCGGTCTCGCTCGAGAAGCCGGTCGGCGACGAGGAGGAGTCGGAGTTCGGCCAGTTCATCGCCGATGAGCGGGCCGAGTCGCCCTTCGAGCGCGCCGCCGAGCTACTCACCAAGGAGGCGCTGAAGGAGGCCCTCGAGAACCTCTCCTACCGCGAGCGCCGTGTGCTCGAGCTCCGCTACGGGCTCGGGGGCGAGCACCCGCGGACCCTGGACGAGGTCGGCCGGACGTTCAACGTCACCCGCGAGCGGATCCGGCAGATCGAGAACCAGTCGCTGAAGAAGCTGCAGTCCCTCGCGGAGGCGCAGAAGCTCCGCGAAGTCGCCTGATATCGACGCAGCGCTCACCTAGCCGGGAGCTCGACCTCGACCTCGATCGTCTCGGAGTCGGCTGGGTGGCGCTTGGTGGCCTGACCGAGTTCGTCGAAGAGCTGGATCATCTCGCGGTTCTCGGCGAGGCAGATGCCCATGAAGCGGTCGATCCCTTGCTGCCGCGCGCGCCCCGCCAGCAGGTGGAGTAGGGCGCTGCCGACGCCGCGTCCCTGCCAGTCGTCTTGGACGGTGACGGCGGTCTCCGCCCGACTCGGTTCGCCGGGCTCGCGGACGTACCGGGCGACGCCGACGATCGCGCCCGCGTCGGTGAGCGCGATCAGCGCCTCGTGGTCCGCGTGATCGAGTTCGGTCAGATAGGCCAGCTCGCTCTCGGTCAGGCGTTTGAGCGGGGCGAGGAAGCGCCGGTAGACGGACTGCTCGCTCAGATGGCCGAACGCCTCCGACAAAGCCGCCTTGTCGCCGGGCTCGATCCGGCGGACCGACAGCGGAACGCCGTCGATCGTCTCGAAGCGGTGGATCCCAGCGGACTCCACAAACTGAGTATCCCGAAGGATTCACGCGTGCCAACACTTCACAAAGTAAAGCTTTGGCGCTATCCTGGGCCCGTGTTGGATAGCGAATGCCCGGTCTGCCGGACCGCTGAGGTGATCTCCGGCAAGTGGACCCTCCTGATCATCCGAGATCTCGCGGACTCCTCCCTCAGATTCTGTGAGCTCGAGCGCTCCCTCGACGGGATCAGTCCGCGCACGCTCTCCCTGCGCCTGAGGGCGCTCGAGGAGCAGGGGATCGTCGAGCGCCAGACCTTCCCGGAGGTTCCGCCTCGGGTGACCTACGCGCTCACCGACAAGGGAAGGGCCCTGGTCCCGCTGATCGAGGACATGCGCGCCTACGGCCGCCGCTGGCTGCCCGTCGACGAGCGCGAGTCGGTCGCCGCCGCGGTCTAGCTGCAAGTCCCCTGTCAGGCGCAGGACGGTCTCGGGCTCGGGCGAATCCGAGTGCGTGACAACGCTTGAGAGCACCACCGAGCGGCTTGAGGAGGCCTTGCGCAGGCTGGCGGTCGAGGCCGCCGACCTGTTCGAGGAGCTGCTCGCGAGCGGCGCTGAGCTGCCCTTCGACCTGGAGCCCTCGGACGAAGGGCCGCTGCCGATGTACTCCTACGCGCCGCTCACCGGCCAGTTCATCGAGCGCCACCTGGCCGAGCTGCGGCGCCTGGAGGCGTTCGTCGAGGTGCGCGAGATCGCCGGCGAGGAGGCCGCGATCGGGTTCATGGTCGGTCTCTGGGAGGGGAAGACCGAGTTCGACGTCGCCGGCGACCGCCTTCGGGGGGCCGTCGATGCCGTGCTCGCGACGATCCGCTCCGACGCCGACGAGGCGACGCCTGCCGGCGAGGTGATCGTCCCCCTGATCGGCTTTCACATGCCGAAGGACGAGATCGAGCTTGATGGGGTGCGGATCGTGCGCGCCGAGAAGGTCGAGGACGCGCCGATCGATGCGATCGACGCCACCCGCTCGGGCGGACGCGGCAAGCCCGGATTCTTCGCCTGCGTCAGCTGCGGGTTGGCGGCGGTCGCCCCCGCGGCCGCGGTCGCCGACGACCTTCGCCGGGCCCTTCGAACCCTGCGACTGTTCCGGCCCGGCGCCGTCGGCCTCGCCGCGCACGGCTGGGCGAAGCGGTCCGGCGGCTGGGAGCGCTTCGGCACGGGCGTCGGTCGACCCCGTCAGGGCGGCTACCGCCTGACCGGCAACGAGCTTGGGGACCTCGAGGGCTTCTCCCGGAGCCTCGCCGAGCGCGGATCGCGGCTCCCCGCGCTTGGCTGGGCCGCCTCCCGCTTCGAGCTCGGCGCCGAACGGGCTTCGCTGATCGAGGCGCTGAGCGACTACCTGCTCGCGCTCCGTGGCCTGCTCGAGGGCGGAGGGCCCGCCAGAACGGCGATGTCGGCGCGCGTCGCCGCCCTCGCCTGTGAGCCGGACGAGCGGGTTCAGGGACGCCTCTGCGTCGAGCGCGCCCTCGCGCTCGAGCGCAAGCTGATGAGCGGCGGCCGCTACAGGCCCGTTGCCGGCGCCTCGCCCCTGGACGTGATCGCCGAGCTCGAGGAGCTCCTCCGCAGGCTGCTCAAGGGTCTCGCGACCGGGGAGCTTCGGGGTGACCTCCGCGCGGCCGCCGACGAGATCCTGCTCTCCGAGGGACTCTCGGCCGGCTATGTCGAGGGGCCGCAGCTGGGCGAGACCGCCGAATGGCGGCTTCCCGAGCCGATCCCGGATGACGAGCTCGATCTCTCCGCGGTCGCCGAGGGCCACCTGGATCAGGGCGAGATCGACGTCCGCAGAGTGGAGGAGGACGATCGATCGGAGACGAACGAAATCTGCGATTTGGACGTCCGCCGGAGCGGTGATGATCGGGGCGCGACGGAGGAGACGGCACAGACGACCAGGATCGTCGTCGATGACGTCGAACTACCAGAGATCATGGGCGCCGAAAGCGACCATCGTGCCACGCCCCAGCCGGACCGCGGAGACTGGTTCAGTGCCGGCGACGGCGAGCTCGAGTGGCCAGCCTTCGCCCGTCCGCGCCGCAAGCGCGCCGCGGACCGGGAGCCCTCCACCGACCGCGTTCGCTACCTCTTCCCGATTCCCGACGCGACCGACTGGAACGTCGGCGAGCTTCGTTACGAGCGTAAGACCAGCGGCTAAGCCGCCCCGGATGCCGCCAGCGCCTCGCGCTGCTCCTCGGTCGCGAACAGGTAGCGATCGATCTTGAGCAGCCCCCCGAGGTCGTGTACGTCCTCGTCGAGATACGGGATCCGGATGACCGCCTTGGGCCGGAGCTCTCCCATCAGGTGGTCGACGTTGCGCGCGTCGCGCTGGGCGAGCGCCTGGTAATCGGCGAAGTTGCTCGCCACGCGGTCGGCGAGCTCGTCGGCGAGCAGCCCGTTGAGGTCGGTCTGGACCTCGCCGCTCGCGAGGTCGGCCTCGGTCTCGTAATGGACCTTGTTGACGATCACGCCGCCAACGGGCAGCTTCGCCTCGACAAGCTTGCGGTGGAAGTACACGGCTTCGGTGATCGGCTCGCCCTGGGGCCCGCAGACGACGACGAAGGTGGTCGCCGGGTCGGCGAGCAGCTCCGACACGCGCTTCGCGCGCTCCCTGAAGCCGTCCACCATCCCGCTGAATGCCTGGAAGAAGTCGCTCAGGTCGGTAAGCAGGTCGAGGCCCGTGATGCGCTTCAGGACGCTCATTGCCATCGAACTGCCCCGGCCGACGACCCTGGTCGCGAGACCGGTCGGCTTCATGAACATCTGCATTCCGCGCCCCTCGATGAACTGGGTGAGGCGCTTGGGGGCGTCGAGGAAGTCGAGGGCGTTGCGGGAGGGAGGGGTATCGAGGACGAGGAAGTCGTAGAGGCCCTCCTGGTGGATCTCGAAGAGCTTCTCCATCGCCATGTACTCCTGAGACCCGGCCAGCGCATTCGAGAGCTGGCGGTAGATGCGGTTCTCGAGGATCCGGTCGCGGGTCTCGGCGTCTGGAGCGTGCTTTCGGACGAGCTCGTCGAAGGTCGCCTTGGCGTCGAGCATCATCGCCCAGAGCTCGCCGCGCATCTCGGCGCCGGCGGCCTCGAAGAGCCTCGGGTCCACCTTGCGAGGCTCGTTATCGAGCTCCTTCAGACCGAGGGAATCGGCGAGGCGCTTTGCGGGATCGATCGTCAGCACCGCGACCTTCTGTCCACGGGAAGCGAGCCCGGCCGCGATCGCGGCCGAGGTGGTGGTCTTCCCGACCCCGCCGGAGCCCGCGCAGATGCAGATTCCGCGCCCCTCCGTGATCTCGGTGATCGAGGGCATCAGGCGTGCTTCACCAGGTTGGCCGGCATCTCAGAGCGCGCCCGCGAGGCGCCGGAGCGAGGCGACGTCGAGGGTGGGCTTGAACACGAAGGGGAGCGTCTTCACGGGCACCGACACGGCTCTCTTCAGCCGCCGGAGCTGGGCCCGCTGCGAGCGCGCCCGGCGGAACTCCGAGAGCGCCGCCCGGACGGCGGCGCGAGCGGCACCGCCGGTGCTCTCCAGCGCCCGCTCGAGCTCCGCGGCGTCGCCCTTGCTGAACCGCTCGGGGTAGAGCGCGTTCATGTAGACGCGGTCGACGGCGATCCCGATCTGGCTCGTCAGCTGCTCCTCGAGGGAGGCCGACTCGTTCACCGGCATCTCCTCGGGCAGCGAGACGATCGCGACGCCGGTCTGCTGGTGGTCGGTGATGAACCTGTCGAGCTCCTGCGCCTGGGAGTGCACGGGCCCGACCCGGGCGATCCCGGCGAACGTGCGGGGGGTCTGGAGGAAACCGACCCCGTGCCCGGTCGCCGGGGCGTCGACGATCACGAGGTCGTATTCGCGCGCCTTCTTCACCCTCCGGCTGGGCTGGGCGAGCTCCCAGATCTTCCCGATCGTGACCAGCTCCTTCAGCCCCGGTGTTGCGGCCGCGAGGTAGTTGAAGATCCTCGAGCGGACGAGCATGTCCCGCATCGCCCGGACCTTGAGCTGGAGCAGGAGGTATTCGCGGAGGGACTCGTCCGGATCGATCGAGATCGCCCACAGGTTCTCGGCGACCTCGACCTCGTGGAAGCCCACCTCCGCACGCCTGAACACGCGCGAGGCGGTCTCCTGGCCCGCGATCTCGCAGACGATCGTCCTCTTGCCGTGGGCGGCCGCAGCGAGGCCGAGGGCGATCGAGATCGTCGACTTTCCGACCCCTCCCTTGCCGGTCACGAACACCAATCTCTTGTCCAGAAGCTCAGGCACGAGGGCGGATTCTTCCAACCAGGGGAAGGAAAGCGGGCCCGGGGTCCGAAATAGCGCCCATACATGCCCAGATTTCTCCGAAAGAACATCGATGAAACGGTCGATGAGGGCGGCCGCATGAATGCCGACGACCTCGTCACGCCCGAGCCCGCCAAGAAGGAGCGGTCGAAGGCGGACAAGGGCGGCAAGGCCGGAAAGGGGTCGAAGACGGCCTCGTCATCGACGGCAGCCACGAAGACCGCCGCCGAATCAACGGCGAAGCAGCCGGACGAGCCCAAGAACAAGGGCCCGGCCAAGGTGATCGCGTTCGCGAACCAGAAGGGCGGCGTCGCCAAGACCACGACCGCGCTCAACCTGGCGGTCGCCTTCAAGGAGTCGGGCCACCGGGTGCTCGCGGTCGACATGGACCCGCAGGGCAACCTGACGATGAGTCAGGGCGTCGATCCGGACAAGGTCGAGAAGAGCATGTTCGACGTCCTCGTCCACCGGATCCCGATCAGCGAGGTGATCGTCGAGCGCGAGATCGACGTCGCCGTCGCCTCGATCGACCTGGCCGGCGCCGAGATCGCGATGAGCACCCAGATCGGGCGCGAGCGCGCCCTCCAGAAGGGCCTGGACGAGGTCCGCGACGACTACGACTTCGTCTGCATCGACACGCCGCCCAGCCTCGGGTTGCTCACCGTGAACGCGCTCACCGCCGCGGACAAGGTGATCGTCCCCGTCCAGTGCGAGTACCTCTCGATGCGCGGCCTGGTCCAGCTTCAGAACACGCTTCAGATGATCCGGGAGAACCTCAACCCCGGCGTCGAGATCGAGGGGATCCTGCCGACGATGCTCGACTCGCGGACCGTCCACGCCAAGGAGGCGGTGGAGATCCTCGAGGAGAACTTCGGCGAGCTGGTCTTCAAGTCGCGGATCCGCAAGGCGATCAAGTTCGCCGAGGCGCCAGTCCGGGGCACCTCGGTTCTCAAGTACGACCCGAAGAGCACCGCCGCCGGGGCCTACCGGGATCTCGCCAAGGAGGTCCTCACCCATGGCTCGTAGCAAGCGCGCCAGCATGCGCGAGGGTCCCCTCGCCGATCTCTTCCGCTCGACCGATGAGTCGGTCGCGCCCGACCAGGTCAAGGTGACCGCCACCGGAGGCGGCGCCACCCGCGTCGAGGTCGCGCTCGAGGATCCGGTCTCCGAGACTCCCGAGCCGAGGCCCGAGCCGGTCCCGGAGCCGACCCCGAAGCCCGCCCCGGAGCCCACTCCGGACCCGGTGCCCGAACCCATCCCCGGTCCCGAGCCGGTTCCGGAGCCGAGCCCGCCGGAGCCGGTAGCCGAGAGCTCCGCCGAGGAGACGGAGGAGACCGAGGTCGAGGTCGAGGAGGTGAAGATCCGCCACGAGGGGCTCGAGCGCCTGATGGGCGGAGAGGCCGCCGACATTCGACCCAATTTCGGCCGCGAGGAGCCGACGAGCAGTCAAGCGGTTGTCCCGCGGACCCACGCCGCCGTTCTCCGCGTGGTCGGCGTCGGTGGCGCCGGCGTCAATGCCGTCAACCGGATGGTCGAGGCGCAGCTCCCCGGCGTGGAGTTCGTCGCGATCAACACCGATCTTCAGTCGCTCCAGAACTCGAACGCAGACGTCACGCTTCACATCGGCGCCGAGTTGACCCGCGGTCTCGGCTCAGGCTCGGATCCCCGGGTCGGGTACCGCGCGGCCTTCGAGGGCCAGGACAAGATCAAGCAGCTGCTCAAGGGCTCCGACATGGTCTTCCTGGCCACCGGGGCGGGCGGCGGAACCGGGACCGGAGCGGCCCCGGTGGTCGCCAAGCTCGCCCGCGACATCGGCGCGCTCAGCGTCGCCGCGGTCAGCAAGCCGTTCGCCTTCGAGGGCGCGCGCAGGATGGCCCAGGCCGAGGAGGGAATTGCCGCCCTCGGCAAGGAAGTCGACACGATGATCGTCGTCCCGAACGAGCGCCTGCTGACCATCCTCGAGCGGC
The DNA here is from genome assembly GCA_036377415.1 of Solirubrobacterales bacterium. Lineage (GTDB taxonomy): Bacteria > Actinomycetota > Thermoleophilia > Solirubrobacterales > 70-9 > DASUPK01. The sequence continues at coordinate 43 of DASUYK010000029.1, read as the reverse complement.
GCACCTCGATCACCGACGCCTTCCGGGTTGCGGACGACGTCCT
>DASUYK010000028.1:0-12533 GCA_036377415.1 Solirubrobacterales bacterium | reverse complement strand
CCCGAGCTGCGGCACGACCGTGGAGACGATCGCGCCGTCGAACCTGGCGAAGCCGAGATCGTCGAGCTCGAGCAGCGTCGAGATCGTCGCGCCGAGCTCGTGGGCGGTGGCGCTCGGGTTCGTGCCGATCCGCCAGTCCCGGGCGAGCTCGGTGCCCTCGAACGCGCCCAGATGGGTCTGCGTGTTGCCGACGTCGGCTGCGAGCAGCATGCGGGCAGAATAGGATGGGCGCGATGGGGGAGGCGAAGCTCTACGTGATCCCGGGGTCGCACCCGTCGCTGACGGCGGCGCTGATGCTGGAGCGGAAGGGGATCCCGTTCAAGCGGGTGGACCTGGTGCCGGTGGTCTCGAAGGGCGTCCTCCGGGCCCAGCGCTTCCCGGGGAAGACCGTGCCGGCCCTGAAGATGGACGGGATCCGGGTGCAGGGGTCGCGCGAGATCGCGCGAGAGCTGGACCGGATCCAGCCCGATCCGCCCCTCTTTCCCGCCGACCCGGAGCTGCGGGTCAAGGTCGAGGAGGCCGAGGCCTGGGGCGACGGGTTCCAGCAGAAGCCGCGCCGGTTCACCTGGTGGGCGCTGAAGCGCGACCGGGCGCCGATGGCGAGCTACTTGGAAGGGGCGCGCCTCGGGATCCCGATCGGACTCGCGGTCAGGACCGGTGGACCGATCGTCTCGCTGTCCGCCCGCTTCAACCGTGGGAGCGACGAGAACGTGCGCGCCGATCTCGCCTCCCTCCCCGAGGACCTCGATCGGATCGACGGCTGGATCTCCGAGGGCGTCCTCGACGGCGAGGTGCTGAACGCCGCCGACTACCAGATCGCCCCCAGCGTCCGGCTGCTGATGACCCTCGACGACCTGCGCCCCGCGGTCGAGGACCGGCCGGTCGGCAAGCATGCGATCCGGGTGGTACCGGACTTTCCCGGGCGGATGCACCCGATCCTCCCCCCCGCCTGGATCCGACTGTAGCCCCGGGGGGCCGTCCGGGGTTCCTGTTCCACTGCGACAACGAGTCCGGACAGCCTCGTCAGCTGAGCAGCTTCCGCAGCTCGGCGAGCATGAAGCTGGGGTCGTCGAAGACGTCACCGTACGTGTAGCGGCGGAACTCGTCGCCCCGAGCCCGGGCCTCCCGCTCCCTGCGGCGGTCCTGCTCCCAGGCGTGGCGCGAATGGTGATACCGGTAGCTATCCAACTCGACGGTCAGTCGATGCTCCGGCCAGCGGCAGTCGACCCTGCGGCCGCCCGCCGGTCGATTGGTCACCGGAAGCGATAGCCCCTTCTTGCGCAAGAGGCGGAGAAAGCGAGCCTCGAGCCCACTCAGCGTGACTCGCACATCCCCGCGCAGCACTCGCTCGAGCTTCGCCCGCCCGGCAGCATTCGGCACTCGCCCGATCACCTCGGCCACCTGGGCAGGTGTCGTCCTGTAGCGCACACCAGCCTCGTGGCAGGCCCGAGCGAGAGCAGGCTCGGGCAGAGAGGAGGCGAGGTCTACCAGCGTCCGAGGGACGGTGGTCAGCGGGATCGCGAGCCGCACCGCGCGCTCGGCTGCCGTGCGTCGGGCCCGGTGGACGACGACTCCCGGAATTCTCCGGTCGCCCGGCGTCAGAACCTCGGGCTTGGGAGCAGGCCCCTTGATCAGCCTCCAGAGATACGCAGCCGCGCGGCCGCACAGCAGCGCTTCATCGCCGGCCGCCTTGACTGCCGCCGTGTAACGGGCCTCGACGCTCGGAGCCAGGTGCCCGACCCGGTAGACGCCGCGGTGGACCGGGATGAGGAGGCCCTTCTCGACTCTGCTCCTGACCTGCGCGGGCGTGCTGCCCGCCTCCAGGAGCTCCCGCCTGGTGACGACTCCATGCGCCTGGCTCGCAAGGTCCCGAATCGTGGTCTCTGCTGTCCGGGGTTCCCGTTCCACTGCAACAACAAGTCCAGACAGCCCCCGGATTAGCCCCACCGGGCGCAACACTCAAGCCGGCGGCGGGGCGACTCGCTCCGCGCGCTGAGCGGCCTCGAGCGTCTCGAGCGCGGAGCCGAGCTCGGTCCCGTCGGGGAGGCGCAGGCCGGGGTCGAGCTCCAGCAGCGGGACGAGGACGAACCGCCGCGAGGTGATCTCCGGATGGGGGAGCGTGAGCCGCTCGGTGCTCAGCTCGACCTCGCCGAGCAAAAGCAGGTCGATGTCGATCGGCCGGGGGCCGTGGCGCGGTCCCCCGAAGACCCTGCCGTGCTCGGCCTCGATCGCCTTGCAGAGGTCGAGCAGCCGCTCGGGCTCGAGCGACGTGCGGATCCGGACGACCGCGTTCAGGAAGTCCGGCTGGTCGAGGATCTCCCCCACCGGCTCGGTCTCGTACAGCGAGCTGGCCGCCTCGACCGTGACCCCGTGGTCGCGCAGGTCCTCGATCGCGCGCGCGATCTGCGAGGTGCGGTCGCCGAGGTTCGAGCCGAGGCCGATGTAGCCGGTCCGCTCGATGCCCCCGCCGCCGGGCGAGCTCAGACGCCCTCCTCGTCGTCGTCCGACTCCCGATCGAGGGAGCGCTCGAGCGTCACCTCGACACCGGCCTCCTGCACCGGATAGGGAACCGGCGGCTCCGGCTTCGCCGCCCGGACCTGGACGGACTCGCAGTCGAAGCGCTCCATCAGCCGGTCCGCGACGACCTGGCAGAGCCGCTCCAGGGTCCGGAAGCTCCGTTCGGTGGCGGCCAGCGCGACGATGTCGCAGACCTCCGAGTAGTCGACGGTGTCCTCGACCCGGTCGGTGAGCACCGCATCGCAGTCAGGGACGTCGAGGGTCAGATCGAAGTCGAGGCGCTGACCGACCTCCTGCTCGGCGTCGCTGACGCCGTGGTGCGTATAGATAGAGAGGCCGCGGATCTCGACCTCGACCGAGGAGTGGGTGCTGCCGTCGCCCTCCACACCGCCAAAGTAGCTGGTCGTGAGAGGCTTCCGCGGTGACCGAGCTCGAGCACCGCTTCGCCGACCTGCCGGGCTGCCGGCTTCACTACGTCACTCGGGGCGCGGGCAAGCCGATTCTCTTCCTTCACGGGTTCCCGCAGTTCTGGTTCCTCTGGCGCCGCCAGCTCGCCGACCTCGGCGATGACCACGCCGTCTATGCGGCCGACATGCGCGGCTACAACCTCTCCTGCAAGCCGGAGGACGTCGAGGCGTACCGCATGCGCCACGTGCTCGCGGACCTGCTGGGCCTGATCGAGGAGCTTGGGCTCGCCCCGCTGACGCTGGTCGGGCACGACTGGGGCGGGATCGCGTCCTGGGCCCTGGCGCTCAAGCACCCGGACCTGCTCGAGCGCCTGGTGATCGTCGACGCGCCCCCGCCCTTCACCTGGAACCGCGACCTCCGCGAGAGCCCCAAGCAGCGCGAGGCGGTCAACTACATGATCGAGTTCTCGAAGCCCGCGCCGGAGCCCGAGGAGATGCTCTCCGCCAACGACTTCGCGGTGATGGACGACCTGATGCGGAGGATCGGCGGGCGCGGCGGGATGCTCAGCGACGCCGAGCGCGCCGCCTACCACGAGGCCTGGTCCCAACCCGGCGCGATTCGCGGCGGGCTCAACTACTACCGGGCAGCGCGGATGGGCGATCAGGTCGCCGCCGCCGGCGTCCCCGAGGAATACGAGGAGAGGATCACCTCGCAGACGCTGAGCGTCCCGACCCTGGTGATCTGGGGCGAGAACGATCTCGCCCTCCTCCCCTCGCTCACCCGCGGGCTGAGCGAGTGGGTGCCGGACCTGCGCGTCGAGGTGATCCCGGGCGCCGGGCACTGGGTGCCGTACGAGCGCCCGGAGGTGGTCAACTCGCTGATCCGCGAGTTCCTCGGAAGCTAGCGTCGGTCGTCGACGGCCGCGGCACGCTCTGGCCCGAGGACGGCCTCGGCGACGGTCAGCGCCTGATGGACCGGGGCGACGTCGTGGACCCGCAGCATCCGGGCGCCGTTCGCGTAGGCGATCACGTTCGAGGCGACCGTCCCCCCGAGGCGCTGATCGATCGGGGAGCCCGTGATCTTCCCGATGAAGCTCTTTCGCGAGGAGCCGAATGCGATCGGGCGGCCGAGCTCTGCCAGCTCGCCGAGGCGGCGGTGGAGCTCGAGGTTGTGCTCCACCGTCTTGCCGAACCCGATCCCGGGATCGACCCAGATCCGCTCCTCGTCCACCCCCTCCGAGACCGCGAACTCGATCCGCTCGGCGAGGAACGCCTTCACCTCGGAGACGACGTCGTCGTAGGTGGGGTTCTCCTGCATCGTCCGGGGGTCGCCGAGCATGTGCATGAGGACCAGCTCGCAGCCGCGATCGCCGCAGAGGGCGGCGAGATCCGGGTCGGCCCTGAGCGCGGTGACGTCGTTGACGATCGTCGCCCCGGCCTCGAGCGCGGCCGCGGCGACGGCCGCCTTCGAGGTGTCGATCGAGACCTGCTGGCCTTCGGCGGCGAGCGCCTCCACCACGGGGCCGACCCGGCGAAGCTCCTCGGCGGCATCGACCGCCCCGGCGCCGGGCCTGGTGGACTCCCCGCCCACGTCGAGGACGTCCGCCCCCTCCTCCGCGAGCCGCATCCCGTGCGCGATCGCGGCCTCGGCATCGAGGAACTCGCCCCCGTCCGAGAAGGAGTCGGGGGTCACGTTGACGATCCCCATGATCTTCGCCTGCATGCGTCGAAGTATCCCGAGCTACTCGGCGCGGATCAGCTCGCCGTCCGGCGTCAGCTCGACGAAGTGTCCGCCCCTTTCGCCGCTCTCACCGCCTTGGCATGCCCCCCGCTCAGCGATAGATTGGCGCCACGGATGCTTCACCGAATCCAATCTGGAGCGAGGTGAGCTATGAAGAAGCTGATCACGGGGGCGATCGTGGCCGCTGCCCTGGCTGTGCCGGCCACACCCGCCTTCGCCATTCATGACGGGACGGGTATGCCGGGGGCTGTCTGCTCGAATCCGGATTCCCAAGCAGTTGGGAACAATCCCAACCCGGGTACCCCAAACATCGGCGTCTCGAACAGCCTTCCTGGGACCGATCTTGGGACGAACCCCGCTGGACACCCCGTTGGGATGCGGCAGCACAACCCAAACATCGGAGATCCCCCGCCCTGCACCTTCAACGACGACTGAGCTACTGAGGGTCCGGGCGGGGCGGAAGCTCGCTCACACCTGATTGAGCCGACCCCGCCCGGCACTCACCCGCGTTCGACGTCGCGCGTCTCCTTCGGCTAGCGGTCGTCCGCGCGCATCTCGGCGCCGCCACCGGCGAGGCCGGGGCGGGGACTCGGCCGCGGGCGGGCGCCCTCGCGGGCGGTGCCCTTCTCCTCGACCGGCGGGGTCTCCGGGGGCTTGGCCTCCTCCTCCTCCTCGGCGAAGACCTCCTCCTCCGGCTTGCCCTCGAGCAGGGCGATGAACTCCTCTGCCTCGATCGTCTCCCGATCGAGCAGGATCTTCGAGATCGTGTCGAGCTGCTCGCGATGCTCGGAGAGGATGTCCTTAGAGCTCTGGTGGGCGTCCTCGACGATCCGGCGGACCTCGTCGTCGATCTCGCGGGCGATCTCGTCTGAGTAGTCCGGCTCGGCGGAGAACTCGCGGCCAAGGAAGGGCTGGGAGCGGTCGTGGCCGAAGACGCGCGGGCCGAGCCGCTCCGACATCCCGAACCGCATCACCATCTGCTTCGCGGTCTCGGTCACCTTCTCGAGGTCGTTCGACGCCCCCGTCGTGATCTCGCCGAACACGATCTCCTCGGCGGCACGGCCGCCGAGCGTCATCGCCATCGTGTCGTTGAGCTCCGCGCGGGTGGTGAGGAACTTGTCCTCGGCGGGAAGCGAGATCGTGTAGCCGAGCGCCTGGCCGCGGCTGATGACCGAGACCTTGTGGACCGGGTCGCAGTTCGGCAGCAGGTGGCCGACGATCGCATGCCCGAGCTCGTGGTAGGCGGTGACGAGCCGCTCCTTCTCCGACATCACCCGGCTCTTCTTCTCGGGCCCGGCGATCACCCGCATGATCCCCTCCTCGAGCTCAATCATCGTGATCTCGCGCTTCGAGGAGCGAGCGGTGAGGAGGGCCGCCTCGTTGATCAGGTTGGCGAGGTCGGCGCCGGTGAAGCCGGGGGTCTGGCCGGCGAGCGCGTCGAGATCGATGTCCGGTGAGAGCGGCTTGCCCCGGGTGTGGACCTCGAGGATCTGCTTCCGGCCCTTGCGGTCGGGGCGATCGACGACGACCTGGCGGTCGAAGCGGCCCGGCCGGAGCAGCGCCGGGTCGAGGATGTCCGGGCGGTTGGTCGCGGCGATCAGGATGATGTTGTCCTTCATCTCGAAGCCGTCCATCTCGACGAGGAGCTGGTTGAGGGTCTGCTCGCGCTCGTCGTGGCCGCCGCCCATCCCGGCGCCGCGGTGGCGGCCGACGGCGTCGATCTCGTCCATGAAGATGATGCAGGGGGAGTTCTGCTTCGCCTGCTCGAAGAGGTCGCGGACGCGGGAGGCGCCGACGCCGACGAACATCTCGACGAAGTCCGAGCCCGAGATCGAGAAGAACGGAACGCCCGCCTCACCGGCGACCGCGCGGGCGAGCAGCGTCTTGCCGGTCCCGGGGGGGCCGTAGAGAAGGACGCCCTTCGGGATCCGCGCCCCGAGCGCCTGGAACTTCTTCGGGTTCTCGAGGAACTCCTTGATCTCGTGGAGCTCCTGGACGGCCTCGTCGACCCCGGCGACGTCGCGGAAGGTGATCTTCGGGGCGTCGACCGACATCCGCTTCGCCCGCGACTTGCCGAAGCTCATCACGCGCGAGCCGCCCCCCTGCATCTGGTTCATCAGGAAGATCCAGAAGGCGAAGAACAGCAGGAATGGCAGGATGTAGGTGAGCAGCGAGAGGATGCTCGAGCCGCCCTTGTCCTTGATGTCGGTCTTGACGTTCTGCTGCTGGAGCGTGTTGAGCAGCTGCGCCTGCGCCGAGTCGGAGTCGAGGAACGCCTCGTCGTAGGTGTCCCCGTCCTTCTCCTTCACGTTCAGCGAGTTGTCCTTCGTGTTGAAGGTCACCTCGGCGATCTGACCCTGCTCGACCTGCTGGACGAACTCGTTGTACGAGGGAGTCTTGTCCTCGGAGCCGGGACTGATCAGGCGCTGGGCGAAAAACGCCAGCACGACGACGATCAGAATCGGAAAGGCAGCGCTGCGGAAGAAGCGTCTCACGGTAGGTCCGTTGCCAGGGTATTACGCGCGTTGTGCGCCCCCGGGTCTCAATCGAGGGTACCAGCAGTGATCTAGCTCTCCTGCGGGTTCTCGCGCAGGGCCGCGACGAAGGAGAGGTTGCGAAAGCGCTCCTCGTGATCGAGCCCGTAGCCGATCGCGAAGCGATTCGGGATCTCGAATCCGACGTAGCGAACGGGCAGATCGACGCGTCTTCGCTCCGGTTTCGTGAGCAGGGCGCATACCTCCACCGAATTGGGCTCGCGCGCGCGGAGGTTGCGAAGCAGGTACTGGAGGGTGAGTCCCGAGTCGATGATGTCCTCGACGATCAGCACGTCGCGCCCGGCGATCGAGGCGTCGAGGTCCTTGAGGATGCGGACCACCCCGGAGGAGTCCGTCGAGGACCCGTAGCTGGAGACGGCCATGAAGTCGAGCTCGCATTCGATGGTCAGGCTCCGCAGCAGGTCGGCGAGGAAGGGGACGGCGCCCTTCAGGATCGCGACGAGCAGCGGCAAGCGCCCCTCGTAGTCACGGCTCACCTCCGCCCCGAGCTCCGCCACCCGCCGTTGCAGGTCCTGCTCGGAGACGAGCACCTCGCCGATCGCCGGGTCATCCATCCCGGCGGAGTCTATGGACGGGTGGTCTGTGCCCTCAGCACCGCCGTGCGCGCCGCGCCGGGGGCCGCGGCGAACTCCTCGGAGACCGCGACGCCCGCGATCCAGACGACCCGGTCGGCGAGGGTGACGACCGGGAGGGCGTGGCGAAGCGATCGCGGCACCTTCCGATCCGTGAAGAGGTCCTGAAGCGATTTGGTCCCGCCCAGTCCGAGCGGGCGAATCCGATCGCCCTCCCGCCAGGTCCGGACCGTGAGGGGGCCCTCCACCGTCGCGGGATCCAGCACGGCGAGGTCGGCCCCCCTCGCGTCGGGCACGCCGGACTCGAACTCGGCGCGCAGCTCCCAGGAGCCGAATCGGCAGACGCCGGGGACGGTCAGGATCACCGGCGGCGGCTCCGGTTCGGATCCGGCGGTGAACCGCACGTATCCCTGCTCTACGTGGGCCTCCACCCCGCCCCCGATCTCGATCACGCCTCCCTCCGGCCGCCCCGCGAGCCGCCAGATCTCCCCCGCACGAGCCCGGCCCAGCGGAACCGGCCTGCCGGCGGCGCGCTCGGCGAGGCGCCTGAGCGCGAGTCGACGAACCGCCGGAGAAAGCGCCGCGAGGGCGTCCGTGCCGATCGCGCCGGCCGACTCCGCTCCCGAGCTCCTCAGGGCGTCGGCGGCGATCTCCTCGAGCGCATCGGCCTCCTCGGCCAGCTCCGCATGCGTCTCGGCGATCGCGGCCTCGGCGGCGGGCCCGATCTCCCGGAGCACCGGCAGCACCTCGTTGCGGATCCGGTTTCGCGCGTAGAGCGGTTCCTCGTTCGTGGGATCGTCGCGGAACGGGAGCTCCGCGCCGACCGCCAACTCCCTCACCTCGGCCCGGCTCAGCGAGAGCAGCGGCCTGACGACGGCGCCGCTCCTCGGCCGCAGCCCGAGCAGGGCGCGGCGCCCCGGCGAGGTCGCGAGCCGGTAGATCAAGGTCTCGGCGAGATCGGTCCGGGTGTGCCCGGTGGCGATCCAGTCGAGGCCGTGCTCCCGACGGCGCCGCTCGGCCGCCGAGTAGCGCGCCTCGCGGGCCTCGGCCTGGACGTTCCCCTCCTGGAGGCGCGGCCGATCGACGTCGAGCTCGATCCCGAGCCGGACGCAGAGCTCCCGGCAGGTCTCCTCGTCGCGGTCCGAATCCGGCCGGAGCGCGTAGTTGAGGTGGAGCGCACGAACCGCCTGCGGCCCGAGGACGGAGACGAGGGCGGCGGCGGTGGCGGCGGAATCCGCCCCACCGGAGGTGAGGACGAGCCCCCGGGTACCCGGCTCGATCAGGCCGCTCTCTCGAACGGCCCGGGTGAGCGCCGCGAGCGACTGCTCGGCTGCCATGGATCGATTCTAGGAACGCCCGGGTCGGCCACCCGCCGTGCTGCGAGCGGGCACCCTGCATTACTCCATTGAGGGGCGGGCTATGTAGAGGGAGATCGGCGCGGGGAACCCCTTCAGCACGACCTCGCCGATCGGCTCGAAGCGGAGGAAGTCCGAGTCCTTCATCGCGTCCAGCAGCGCCTGGGTGACGAGGACCTCGCCGCCGAGGGCACGTGACACCACCCGGTGGGCCAGGTTGACGTCGCCGCCGAAGTAGTCGCCGTCCCGGAACACCGCGGCGCCGTGATGAAGACCGACCCTCGGCTGCGGCCGCTCCTGGAACAGGGCGAGGAACCCGACCGCCCACTCGGTGAGCGGCCCCGGGTCCGGCGAGACGACCATGACCTCGTCGCCGATCGTCTTCACGATCGTCGCCTCGCTCGGGAGCGTCGCCTCGACCGTGTCGACGAATCGCTCGATCATGTCGAGCGCCTCCTCGTCCCCCTCCACCTCGGTGTAGCGGGAGAAGCCGGTCAGGTCCACGAAGCAGAACGTCATCGAGACCCGGGAGAGACCCCGACCCGCGGCGCCGAGGTCGGCCTCCATGTGGCCGACGACGTCCTGCTCGATGTAGAACCGCAGATAGCGGTTGTGCATGTACTCCATCAGGGGACCGGTGACCGGAAGCAGGTCCGCGGCCAGGTCGCCCATCTCCTCGGCGATCTCGAGAGGCGGCACCTCCTCCCGCATCAACGGCTCGTGGATGTAGAGGTGGAAGAGGCGGACCTCGGTGTCGGCGACCTTGCGGATCGACTGGGCGTATACGCGAACCAGCTGGAGGAAGGCCACGAGGGGGAACCCGGAGGAGAGCACGTCGGCGCAGTGGCGCATCGCTTTCAGGTCCTCCTCGTTGAGCTGCCCCTCGGCCCCCATCGGCGTCCCGAGCAGGGTCATCAGTCGATCGATCAGCTCCGGCTCGAGGCCGGTGACCTCCGCGGCCTCGACCTGTGAGTAACGGCCCTCCGGGACATGAAAGAGGTCCTCGGCATAACCGAACGCGAGCCGGCCGCCCCGAGCGGCCTCCTTCACCTCCTCGAACGAGTACCCCCTCTCCCTCATCCGGGCGATCACGCGGGCCTGGGCAGCAGACGCCGGCGTCCATCGACCCTGATCGACCGGAACGAGCCCCTCCTCGGCCCAGCGCTTCAGGGTGGATGCCGAGACCCCCGCGATCCTGCTGGCCTCGGTCAGCGAGATCGTCCTGCCGGTCCCGCCCGAGTCGGCAGGGCTCATCGCGTCCCCCCGCGCGGCCCGGCCGCGGCGTCGACGAGAAGAGGCGACGGGGTCCGAGGACCCCGTCGCCTGCGGGCAGTCGGCCCGCCTCGTCGGCCAGCGGCGCCGAGGCGCCTCGCGGAGCCCTGTCCCCGGTCCCAGTCGCCGGGGGACCTGCGGACCGCGGACCCGCTTCCGGCCCAAGCTCTGTTCGATCGAGATGAGAGTACGCCCAGAGGGCAAGTCAAGTCAATGGGGCCGGACGCGGACCGGCCCTGGTTGGAGTGCGCGCTAGTCAATGGCCAGGTGGGGGTACTTCTCAACCACCAGGGTGCGGTAGCGCGAGAAGAGCGGCTTCGCCGCGGGGAAGAAGCGAAGCGCTGCCGCGGCGTCGTCGATCTTCGGGCGGAGGCGCCCGCGGGCGATCGCGATCGCCGGGTTCTCCTGTCCCTGGAAGAGCCGGTTGGCGACCTCCGAGTCCATGCTGAGGCGGAGCTTCGCCTCGACCTTGGACTTCCGTGAGAAGTCCCAGACGAGGCAGTGCTTTCCGCCCTCGCCCCGGCGGAGGTTGAGCGCCAGCTTCAGGTCGGGGAACTCGAATCTGAGCGGCGCGGCCGCGGCCGAGAGCCGCGGACCGTCGTCGGGGTCACCGTCGATCTCGCGCAGGACCGCGTCCAGGATCTCGCGCAGCTCCTTCGCGTTCTTGAACCTCGCAGTCTCCTCCGAGTCGCCCACGGACCCTAACCCTCGACCTGAGGTCAATCCTCGCTCTTGCCGCGAACCGACGACTCGATCTTCCCGAGCTGGTCGCGAACCTCGCGCCCCCGCCTGGCGATCTCGTCGAGCAGCTCGACCGCTCGGTCACGGGTGCCCGCCGCCGATCCGGCGGTCGCCTCGAAGGTCCGCTCGATCGCGTTGCGGAGCGCCTCCGATGGCTTGTCCGGTACCGGGAGCTTGACCATGGCCGATCAACCGACCCTCGCACCTTACTCCTGGCGAGTCTCCATATCCTCGCGCCGTGCCGCACCACCTGAGGCCGAGCACCGACTATGCGCCGGACGCGCTCCTGCCGGGCGATCCGGGGCGTGCCCTCGCCCTCGCCCAGCAGCTCCTCACCGAGCCGAGAATGAGCAACCACGCCCGCGGCCTCTGGGGGTACACGGGCGAGACGCCCGATGGCCGTCCGCTGAGCATCCAATCGACCGGGATCGGGGGACCGAGCGCCGCGATCGTCCTCCAGGAGCTCGCCGTTCTCGGCGTCCGGCGGGCGATCCGAGTCGGGACCTGCGCGGCGCTCGATCCCGGTCTCGGCCACGGTGAGCTGGTCGTGGCCGGCGAGGCGATCGCCGCGGACGGGGCGAGCAGGGCGCTCGGGGCTCCGGACGTGACGCAGGCCGACCGGAAGCTCACCGAGGCCCTGGCGGCCGGCGCGCCCCGCGGCGATCGACCGGCGCGGGTCGTGAGCACCGACCTCTTCTACGGCGGCGTCCAGCCTCGCGAGCCCTCCACGGGCACGCCGGACGGGGGCTGGCGCGAGCGGGGCGCGGTGGCGGTCGAGATGGAGGCCGCGACCCTGTTCACGCTCGGCGCCCGGCTGGAGGTCGCGACCGCCTGCGCGCTCGTCGTCACCGACGTCTTCGAGGACGGCGAGCGGCGCCGAATCGGCGACGAGGAGCTCGCCGAGGCCGTCGAGCGGATGGGGGCGGCCGCGGCCTCCGCCCTCGTCCGGGCTCAACCCTGAGCCGAGGTCAATCCCTGGTCGAGGATTCGCGCCGGGCGGCGTCGGCTCGCTCGCGGCGGAGCTCGGCCAGCTGGCGTTGGATCTCGTCCAGCGAGTCCTCGACCGCCTCGAGCCGCTCGGAGATCCCACGCAGGCGCCGGGCGACGCGATCGAGGTCCCCTCCGGTCGGCAGGTTGAGGTTGCGAATCGCGCTCGCGCTCGCCTGCGAGGCGCGTTCGCGGGCGCCGAGGGCGACCTGAAGCGCCTGGTTCAGCCATGGGTTGTCGACCAGGAACTGGGCGAGCTCGCCGAGAGCCCCCTCCCCCCGAGCCGTGATTCGGTCCCTGATTCCTTCGCTGCCGCCCTCGTCCATATCGTTCTCCCTGCCACGGTACAGGCATGGGCACGGTTTCCCGTTGCAAAGCGCAGAGCG
>DASUYK010000027.1:0-49345 GCA_036377415.1 Solirubrobacterales bacterium | reverse complement strand
CGGCGGCCTCGTAGACCTCCTGCGTGGGCTGGAGGACATGGATCGCATCCTCGCTCCAGAGCCCGGCGATCGCCTCGCGGCGGCGGTCGCCATCCGGCTCCATCCAGACCGCCGTGTAGCGCTCGGCGAGCTCGTTCGGATCATTGAAATTCTTTCGACCCTGCACTGTGTCGGTCATCGGTTACCTCCGTTGATCGTCTGGTTGCTTCGCCGTCAACTGTCCCGGAGGCAAGGCCACGCGTCTATTACCTCTCGTGTAAAGCCGGCCGGCATTACACGCCGGGTAATGGAACCTGAGCGGACACCCCGCTAACTTCAATCGGGTGGTCGTCCAGACCGAGCAGGAGCCCCAAACCGCGGGCGAGTTGATCCGCTTCTGGCGCGGACGACGCGGCCTCAGCCAGCTCGAGTTGTCCCTGGACGCGAACGTCTCGACCAAGCACCTGAGCTTCGTCGAGACCGGCCGCTCGCGCCCGAGCCGCCAGCTCCTCATCCACCTCGCCCAGCACCTCGACCTGCCGATCGCCGAGCGCAACCGCCTGCTGCTCGCAGGGGGCTTCGCTCCTCCCTATCTGGAACAGCCCTACGACGGCGACGTCATGCGGCCCCTGCGCGAGTCGCTGAGCGGACTGCTGGAGGCGTACGAGCCGTACCCGGCATTGATCGTCGACGGGCTCTGGAACCTGATCGAGGCGAATCGCGCCGCGTCGCTCCTCTGGGACGGGGTCGACCCTGAACTGCTCGAGCCCCCGATCAACATGCTCCGGCTCGGGGTTCACCCGGGAGGCCTGCCGAAGATCTCGTCGATGACCGCGGCCTGCAACGTGCCGCTGATTCAGAAGCTGAGGCGAAGGAGCCGTGAGGATGCCGATCCGGCCCTCGGCGAGCTGATCGATGAGGTGGAGTCCTATCTCCCGAACGCGCCGCCCACCGGCCCCGCGACCCAGCCGGTGGTCTCGCTGGACCTCCGCACACCCCTCGGCGAGGTCAGTCTCTTCACCGTGATCGCCACCCTCGGGGCGCCACTGGAGGTGACCGCGGCAAACCTCGCGATCGAGACCTTCCTGCCGATGGACGAGCGCAGCGCGGCGCGGCTCGGCGAGCTCAGCAGGGAGGCGCGACCATGAGCGCGTGTCCTTGCGCCCGAGTCGCTCCTGCCTTGCGCGATGAGTGGGCGTGACGCTGCCGCAGATGAAACGACTGCTGATCGTCCCAATCAGCGACGGGATTCGCCACGAGGGTGGCTGCTGCTGGCCAGGGAACGCGACACGGTGTTGCGGTCCATGTTCATCCACCCTGGGGCCGCCCCATCGCGCAGACCGCGGGGACCGGGCGCAGGTCCTCGACCAGCACCCTGTCGACGGAGAATCCGCCCTCGCGTAGCCGGTCGGCCAGCTCGTTCCCGAGCTCCCGGGCTCGCTCCGCTGCGAAGTGGCGCGCGTCCCAGAAGATGTAGACGGCCCCATCTCGGGCGAGGTGCTCGCGGACGGCCCCGAGCGCGACCTCCGGCTGCTGCCAGAAGGGAGCGACATTGAAGGCGAAGACCTTGTCGAAGCGCCGATCGCCGAGGTCCGCGTCCTCGAGCGCGATCGCCTCAAGCACAGCCCGGCCCGCGTCGACGTGCTCGCGATTTCTCCGCGTGGCCATCTCGATCATCTTGGGCGAGCGGTCGATCGCGGTGATCGTTCCCGTCGTCAGCCTCTCGCAGACCAGGGAGACCGCGACGCCGTGGCCGCAGCCGACCTCGAGCAGGCGGTCGGCCGGGCGGACCTCCAGAGTGTCGACCGCCCAGACAAACCGCTCCGATGCCTTGCCCGCCATGCCCCAGCAATAGCATCACGCGCCCGTGAAGCCCATGCTGATCTACTCGATGAGCGTCTCTGTGGACGGCTTTATCGCCGACCGCGAGGGCGGGTTCGGGTGGACCGCCCCTAACGAAGAGCTGTTTGGTTTCCACCTCGCGCAGGTACGCCAGCTCGGCGGTTATCTGTGCGGCCGCAGGCTTTACGAGACGATGCGGGTGTGAGAGACGGATCCGTTGATGCGCGAGAACGAACTCCGGGCCGCGTTCGCCGACGTCTGGTGCGCGATCCCGAAGGTCGTCTTCAGCCGCACGCTCGACAGCGTCCAGGGCAACGCCCGGCTCGCCCAGGCGTCGGTGGCCGAGGAGGCCGCTTCCGCGCTCGACGTGACCGACAAGGACGTCTCGATCGGCGGGGCCGGCCTGGCCGCGGCGGCGATCGAGCCCGGCCTCGTCGACGAGCTGCGCATGTTCCGCTACCCGGTCGTCGTCGGTGGCGGCACGCCGTTCCTGCCGCCGGTCACCGAACACGTCCCGCTGGACCTGATCGAGACCAGAACGTTTGGCTCGCGCGTCATCTACGAGCGCTACGGGCGGGCCCGCGATGAGTCGGACTGATTCGTCCGTCCGTCGCTCGGTAACGGCTTCTCCTATGCGCGAAAAGCTGTAGCTAGAACTCGGCGAAAAGCGTGTCCCGAATATGTCCCGAGATGCGAAATTCGGAGGGCCTCTCAGCGACCTGAGATAACCCGATCCGTGCCTGGAAGACCCGACCCGACCACCAAGCCTGAGCTTGCAAAGCCGTTTACACCGGTTCGATTCCGGTAGGCGCCTCTCGTCGGTCGGGTCAGCGGGTGCGGGCCTACCGAGATTTGTTGAGCTGAGATTGACTTTCCTTGCCGGGGCGAGGCGGCTGTGATACACCCAGCTTGCTTCGGCTGCCTCGAGAGGACGCAAGACGCCATGGAGGGCGGAGTCTCGCCGGAGCGCGCACCGACACAGGGATCGACCGGAGTGGCGCTGCGCTTCGCTGCTGGATGCCTCGCGCTGCTGGCGATCGCGATCGTCACCCTGCCCGGGAACGCCTCGGGATCTGACCCCAACCCGAAGGCCTCATTCGGGTTCGCGGCGAAGAAGCCCCCGCCCGAGGAGGGGATCAAGATCGCCGGGCTCAGGGGTCCGGCGCAGGTGGTGCGGGACCGCCTCGGCGTCCCCCACATCTATGCGAACAGCGAGCACGACGCCTATCTGCTGCTCGGCTGGCTGCACGCCGAGGACCGGCTCTTCCAGATGGACTACAGCCGCCGTCAGGCGAGCGGGACGCTCGCCGAGCTGGTCGGGCCGGATGCGCTCGAAACCGACGTCCAGCTCCGGACGATCGGGCTACGCCGCGCCGCGGCCCGGTCGCTCGACGCGATCTCACCGGAGAGCAGGGATGCGCTCGACGCCTTCAGCGCCGGGGTGAACGCCTGGCTCGACTCGCACCCGCTGCCGTCCGAGTACGCCGGGCTGGAGTTGACCACGATCCCGGAGTGGACCGCGCTCGACTCGATGGCGATCTCGAAGCTGCTCGCCTTCGGGCTCTCGTTCGACGTCGATGACATCGACCGCACCCTGACGCTCTTCGCCTATCTGCGGGCTGGTGTCGCGCAGGGGTTCAACGGGGGGAGGCTCTTCTTCGAGGACGTGATGAGGAGCGAGCCGTTCGCGCACGCCCCCTCGATCCTGCCGGGGGAGACGTCCCAGCCGCTGCGGAGCGGAGGTTCCCCACCATGGTCGTCCTCGTCGATCGACCAGAGCACGGCCGCAGCGGCCGAGCAGGCGCTGCGTGGCTTCAAGGCGGCCGGAGTCCCAGCTGGGCAGGGCGACCAGGGATCGAACGTCTGGGTCGTCTCCGGTGAGAAGTCCGCCACCGGCCGGCCGATGGTGGCGAGCGATCCGCACCTCTCGCTCGGATCGCCGCCGACCTTCTACGAGGCCGGGATCGACGTCGGCGGCGCAGACGGGGTGAACCTCTACGGCGTCACCTTCCCGGGCGCGCCGGCGGTGGTCCACGGCACCAACGGCCACGTCTCCTGGGGCTCAACCGTGAACCCGACCGACGTCACCGACGTCTACCAGGAGCAGCTCACGATCCAGAACGGAGTGCCAGTGGCGACCTCCTACCAGGGCAGCCAGGAGCCCACCGAGATCATCCCCGAGACCTACCAGGCGAACCAGCTCAACGGGGTCCCGGACGACACGGCGGTGGTGCCGCCATCGGCGACCGTGCCGCCGGCGACGATCGTCGTCCCACGCCGGAACGACGGCCCGATCGTCAGCGTCATGGGCACGACCGGGATCTCGATCCAGTACACCGGCTTCAGCCCCACGCGCGAGCCAGACTTCTTCCGGCTCCTCTCTCACGCCGACACGGTCGGCGAGGCGATCGACGCGCAGCGCTACTTCGACTTCGGCGCCCAGAATTGGATGTACGTCGACGATCGGGGCAACTTCGGCTACAAGACAAGCGCCGAGATCCCCCTGCGCGAGGACCTGCAGGCGGAGAGCGTGGTCGGACTGCCCCCGTTCTTCATTCGAAGCGGGACTGGGGGCAACGAGTGGATCGCCGACCAGTCCCAGACCGAGGACCAAGCGATCCCCTACGAGATCCTCCCGGTCGAGGAGATGGACGGCCTCGTCAATCCGGAGCGGGGCTGGATCTCCAATGCGAACCAGGATCCGACCGGCCAGACCTTCGACAACGACCCGCTGAACGAGCTCCGGCCGGGCGGAGGGATCCGCTACATCACCCCGGGGCACGCCGACGGGAACCGAAACGCCCGGATCACCGACCGGATCCAGCAGGCGGCCGGAAACGGCTCCGTCACGTTCGGCGAGATGCAGTCGGTCCAGGCCGACGTGAAGCTGAACGACGCGCGGGTGTTGGTCCCCCACATCACCGCCGCGCTGGAAGCGGCACAGGCAGCCGCCGCGCCCGCCGCGCTCGCTGCACTGGGCGCCGATCCCAAGATCCAGGAGGCGGTCGCCCTTCTCGCCGGGTGGGACTTCTCGACGCCCACCGGGATCCCGGAGGGATACGACGCGAGTGATTCTCCGAATGCGCTCGGGACGCCGGACCAGGCGGAGATCGACGCGAGCGTCGCGGCGACGATCTACAGCCTCTGGCGCGGGCAAGCCCTTGCCTCGATCGTCGACGGCCCCCTCGTCGCGCGCGGGCTCGGCGGCTTCCTGCCAAGCGGCGACCAGGCGATGACGGCGCTGAGGCGCCTGCTCACCGGGAGCGGCACCGGGGAGTCGGGAATCGTCTTCCTCGCGGACGAGAATGCCCGCCACACCGCCGTCCTCCAGGCGCTCAGGGATGCGCTCGACCTCGCCGCCGGCGCGGGCTTCGCCTCTGCGTTCGACGGCTCGACGAATCTCGCCGACTACCGCTGGGGCCTCCTCCACCGGATCGTCTTCAGCCATCCGCTCGGCGGCACGTTCTCGATCCCGCCGGGGGCCGGGTTCAGCCACCTCGGCCCGGACCTGGACGGGGTGGCGATCGACGGCGGCTTCGGCGTCGTCGATGCCTCATCGCACAGCCCGAGGGCCTCGACGCTCAACGGCTTCATGTTCGATGGCGGCCCCGCCCGCCGCTTCGTCTCCGAGGCGCTCAGCCAGCATCCGCACGCCGTCCAGGTGATCCCCGGCGGCGAGAGCGGCAACCCAGCCGGGCCGTGGTTCGGCAACCAGCTCGGCCTGTGGCTCACCGACGACTACCACGGCGTTTCGACGTTGAGAGGAGAGGTTCTCAGCGACGCCGTGCAGCAGCAGCACTTCGGGCCGGCGCGCTGAGCTGGCCTACCCAGGCCGAAGTGGGCCCCGATTCCGCCCCAGGGGGGACCGCGTGAGGACCCTTAGCATCGGAGGCGATGTTCCTGCTCGCGATGATCGCCCTCGCGCTGTTCGTCCTCCCACCGTGGCTGGGACTCGCCGCGGTCGTGATCGGGATCGCCGTCGAGGTCGCCGAGGTCGGATTCTGGATCCGCTTCCTGCGGCGATATCGGGTCCGGACCGGTGCCGAGGGGCTGATCGGGAAGACGGCCGAGGTCGTCGAGGCCTGCGACCCGCGGGGCCGGGTCCGGTTCCGCGGCGAGATCTGGCACGCCCGCTCCCATTCGGAGGCCGGGATCGGAGAGCGGGTCACGATCACCGGCGTCCACGGCCTCACGCTCGAGGTCGAGCGCGACGGCTGAACGGAAAAGGGCCCCACGAGGGGGCCCTTTTGGTTCCGAAAGGACGTGCCACCGGCGAAATCCACGTCACCGGCCCGTCGGTCCTTCAAGTCTCTTGGCTCAAGTGTCGACCGCTCCGCGGATCAACTTGAGCCTGTTGGTTGACACTAACACTCCTGGCGGTCCAATGTTGCAGTTCTTTCGCGGATGCTGCGAAAACTTGCATTCCCCAAAAGTGAGCAAATCTTCAAGGACATTGGCCGACCAGCCAGGATAGGATGCGCCGGGTGCGGTACCTGATCACAGGCGGCTCCGGATACATCGGCGGGCGGCTCACGGACGAGCTCTCCGGCCGCGAGGACACCGAGCAGATCGTCGGTGTCGACCTGCGGCCGCCGCCACGGTCCTGGCAAAAGCACGAGTTCGTCAAGGCGGACATCAGGGATCGGAAGCAGATCCAGGACCTGCTGGAGCGTCACGAGGTCGACGTGCTGATGCACTTCGCCTTCGTCCTCGATCCGATCCGGGACGAGGCGAGGATGTACGACATCGACGTGAACGGCACCCAGGCGGTCCTCCAAGCCGCCACGGACGCCGGCGTCAAGCACGTGATCCAGACATCGTCGGCGACGGCGTACGGCGCCTTCCCCGACAATCCGAAGCCGATGGCCGAGGACTGGCCGGTGCGCGGCGCGCCGGACTTCCCCTACGCCAAGCACAAGGCGGACTCCGATCGGATCGCCCAGCTCTGGGCGCTGCAGAATCCGGACGCGGTGATGACGATCGTCCGCCCGTCCATCGTCTTCGGACCGACCGTCAACAACTTCATCGTCCGCGCCTTCGAGAGCAATCCGTTCGTGCCGATCCTGGACGGCGTGGACGAGGAGTTCCAGCTCGCACACGAGGACGACGTCGTCTCCGCGCTGATCGCCCTCCTCGACGGGAAGCACTCCGGCGCCTTCAACGTCGCCGGCGACGGTCTGCTCACCTGGGGACGCGCCGCGGAGATGATCGGTAAGAAGACCCGCAACATTTCGCTGAAGACGATGAAGCGCTTGAACGGCGCGATGTGGAAGCTGCACGTTCCCCGCACCGAGGCCCCGCCCGGCAACCTCGACTTCATTCGCTACCCGTGGGTCGTGTCCACGGAGAAGCTCAAGTCGACCGCCGGGTGGCAGCCCCAGTACGACACCCTCGAGACGTTCAAGATCACGATGCGATCACGGGGCCTGTTGCCCGACTCGCCCACCGTGGTCAAGCCGCCGACCGCGCCGGTCGCCTAGCCTTGCGGCCCGCCGGGCCGCTGGTACCTTTGTGCTCCCGGGGCGCTTAGCTCAGTTGGGAGAGCGCCAGCTCGACAAGCTGGAGGTCACTGGTTCGAGCCCAGTAGCGCCCATTAAGCCGCGGGGATCATTAGGAGTAGGAGTCCCAGTACTGCAGCTCGGGAAGGGGGTCCTAGGCGGCGCCGCCCAGCCGGGTGAGCGCCCGCTGGAGGAGCGGACGTCCTTGCCCTTGCTGCCGGTCTTCAGCACGCGGGCCAGGCTGTGCCGCGAGAAGGAACACTAGCCTTAGCGCGATGAGCACGAAGGACGTGAAGAGGCTCGAGGTGACGCTGCCGGACGGCTCGGAGCTCTCGCTCGAGCCCGGGGCCACCGGCGCCGACGCCGCTGCGGCGATCGGGTCTGGCCTCGCAAGGGCCGCCCTCGCCGTGAAGGTGGACGGAGAGCTGCGCGACCTCTCGGCGCCCCTGAGCGGCGGCGAGTCGATCGAGATCGTCACCGAGCGCAGCCCCGAGTCGCTCGAGCTGCTCCGACACGATGCCGCACACGTCCTCGCCGAGTCGGTCCTCGATCTCTGGCCGGAGGCGAAGATCTCGATCGGGCCTCCGGTTGCGGACGGCTTCTACTACGACATCGAGTTCCCGGACGGAAGCCCGGGCGAGGACGACCTCACGCGGATCGAGGAGCGGATGGCCGAGCACGTCAAGGCGGACGAGCCGTTCGAGCGCCGGGAGCTCTCCGCCGCGGAGGCGATCGAGCACTTCCGGGGGCAGGGACAGGACTACAAGGTCGAGCTGATCGAGGACCTGGTCCGCGACGAGGGCGCCGAGACCGTCTCGCTCTACCGGAACGGGCCGTTCGAGGACCTCTGCCGTGGCCCGCACGGGCCCTCCACCGGCCGGATCGGGGCGTTCAAGCTCACCTCGCTCGCGGGCGCGTACTGGCGCGGCGACGAGACACGGCAGATGCTCACGCGGATCTACGGGACCGCCTTCCACGACCGCAAGGAGCTCGAGGCCCACCTCGACCGGATCGAGGAGGCGAAGGCCCGCGACCACCGGCGAATCGGACCAGAGCTCAACATCTTCAGCCTCAAGCAGGAGGCGCCGGGAATGCCGTTCTGGCTGCCGGATGGGACCGTCCTCCTTGAGCTGATCGCGAGGGAGGTCCGTGAGCAGCTTCGGAAGCGCGGCTACGAGGAGATCCGCACCCCGGAGGTCCTCGACGAGGAGCTCTGGCACCGCTCCGGCCACTGGGACAACTACGTCGAGAACATGTACTTCACGCAGTCCGACGAGCGGCGGTTCGCCCTCCGTCCGATGAATTGCCCCGGCGCCTGCCTCGTCTTCGGCGCGACCCGCCACTCTTATCGCGAGCTCCCCCTCCGGCTCGCCGAGTTCGGGCAGGTCTTTCGGAACGAGCGAGAGGGAGTGCTGCACGGGCTGCTCCGGGTTCGCTCGTTCACCCAGGACGACGCGCACATCTACTGCACTGAGGAGCAGGTCCCGGACGAGGTGATCGGCGTCTGCGAGGCGATCGACGAGCTCTACTCCCGATTCGGGTTCGACGACGTCCGGGTGGAGCTCTCGACCAGGCCGGAGAAGTCGATCGGGACCGCCGAGCAGTGGGAGCGGGCGGAGTCCGCGCTGAAGGAGGCTCTCGAGCGCCAGGGCCGCCCCTACCAGCTCAATCCGGGCGACGGCGCCTTCTATGGGCCGAAGATCGACTTCCACATCACCGACGCCCTCGGTCGCTCCTGGCAGTGCGGCACCTGCCAGCTCGACTTCTCCATGCCCGAGCGCTTCGGGCTCACCTACACGGGTGCCGACAACGCCGAGCACACCCCGGTGATGATCCACCGTGCGCTGCTCGGCTCGATGGAGCGGTTCGCCGGGATCCTGATCGAGCACTACGGGGGCCGGTTCCCACTCTGGCTCGCCCCCGCGCAGGCGCTCGTCCTCCCGGTTGCCGACCGCCACAACGAGCGCGCCTCCGAGCTCGCCGGCGAGCTCCGATCCCGCGGGTTCAGGGTGCGCACCGACGAGCGGACCGAGTCGGTCGGTCGGAAGATCCGCGACGCGGAGCTGTCCAAGGCCCCGTACATGCTGGTCGTGGGCGACAAGGAGATCGAGTCCGGCACGGTCTCGGTGCGTCACCACGACGAGGGCGATCTCGGCCCGCTCAGTCTCGACGACCTGGCCACCAGGCTGGACCGCGAGGTGACGGGGTCGTAGGCGTCTATACTGGCCGCAATGCCGGGCACCCAGACCACGCAGCGCGCCTAAGCGCCCCGTGCCCGCCTCCCCGATCCAATCTCTCCCATCAGCTTGACGCCCTACCCCATGCCTAGCTAGTGGCGGTCTCTCGTTTCGATCGCAGACCGCCCGAGCGCGATCAGACGCGGATCAACGAGCGGATCCGGGTCCCTGAGGTCCGCCTGATCGATGAGAGCGGCGAGCAGGTCGGGATCATTCCGACCGCCGAAGCGCTCGAGCGAGCCCGCGAGCGCGATCTCGACCTGGTCGAGGTGGCCGCGCAGTCGAAGCCTCCGGTGTGCCGCATTCTCGACTACTCGAAGTACAAGTACGAGCAGGAGCAGAAGGCGAAGGCCGCCCGCAAGCACCAGCAGCAGGTGAACGTGAGGGAGATCAAGCTGCGCCCGAAGATCGCCCAGCACGACTACGAGACAAAGCGCGGCCACGTCGAGCGCTTCCTCAAGCAGCACGACAAGGTGAAGGTGACGATCATGTTTCGCGGCCGCGAGCAGAGCCATCCCGAGCGCGGCAGGATGCTGCTCGACCGACTCCTCCAGGACGTCTCGGAGATCGCGACGATGGAGCAGGAGCCCCTCCAGGAGGGGCGCAACATGACGATGCTTCTCGCCCCGACGCGCGCCGCCGGCCAGGAGAAGGAAGCCGCGGCCAGCTAGCTGGATGTGAGGGTGCTCCCGCAAGGAGCAACCCGTTTCATGATGCAGGTCGTCTGCTTCAATAGTCGGCCCGATGCCGAAGATGAAGACGCACTCCGGCGCCAAGAAGCGCTTCCGCAAGACCGCGAAGGGCAAGCTGCGCGGCAGGCGAGCGAACTCGAGCCACATTCTCGAGAAGAAGTCGCCAGCCCGCAAGCGGCGCCTCGGCCGTCCCTCGGAGATCTCGGCCGCTGATAGGGGCCGGGTGAAGAAGCTGCTCGGGAAGGGCGGTCGCTGATGCCCCGCGCCAAGAACGCGGTCGCCCGCAAGCGGCGCAGGAAGAAGGTGCTCGGCCGGGCGAAGGGCTACTTCGGCCGAAAGCACTCGAGCTACCGGCTCGCCAATGAGCAGGTGATGCGCTCGGACGCCTACGCCTACCGGGACCGGCGCACCCGCAAGCGCGACTTCAGGCGGCTCTGGATCACCCGGATCAACGCCGCGGCGCGGCGTGAGGGGATGAGCTACTCGGAGCTGATCCACGGCCTCCAGAAGGCCGAGGTCGAGGTGAACCGAAAGATGCTGGCCGACATCGCCGTGAACGACCCCGATGGCTTCCGCCGATTTGTGGAGCTCGCCCGGGAGGCTGCCGCCACCTAGCCGAAGGCAGCCAGAGAGAGATCCCCCGGGCGGTCCGCGAAGCGGCCGCCCTTTGCATTTGAGGAACGGATTGACGATCACAAGCCCCCACAACGAGAAGCTGAAGCTGGTTCATCGCCTCGGCCGGCGCCGGGCGCGCGAGCGCGAGGGCCTCTTCGTCGGGGAGGGCGAGGATCTCCTCGGCGCCGCGCGGGCGGCCGGGGCGGACCCGGTCGAGCTGCTGACCGCGGCAGGCGAGGGGCTCGGCGGCACCGAGGTCGAGCCGGCGCTGCTCGCCCGGTTCTCGAGCCTCGGATCGGGTGCCCGGGCGATCGGGATCTGGCGCCAGCGCTGGGCCGAGGAGCCGAAGACTCCATGCGTGTACCTGCATGGCGTCGCCGACCCCGGCAACATCGGCGCCGTCGTCCGCACCGCGTCCGCCCTGGTCGGCGGGTCGGTCGTGCTCGGCCCCGACTGCGCCGATCCCTATGGACCACGCGCCGTCCGCGCGAGCATGGGAGCGGTGTTCGCCGAGCCGCTGGTGCGCGGGGGGATCGACGCGACGCCCGAGCCGCGGGCCGCGCTGGTCGCCCACGGCGGCGAGCCGCTCGACCGCCTCGAGGGGTTCGCGACCGTCTGCCTCGGCGCCGAGCGCGAGGGGCTGCCGCCGGAGGTCGCCGGTGCGTGCGACGTCCGGGTGACGATCCCGCTCCGGGAGGGCGCTGAGTCACTGAACGTCGCGGCGGCGGCTGCCATCGCCCTGCACCGGATATCGTCGCCCGCCAGTCACGGAGCAGCCTGACCCGATGCCCACGAGCGACCGAATAGAGGAGATCAGGAGCGAGGCTTCCGCCGCGATCGGCGCCGCCTCGAGCACGGCCGAGCTCGAGGAGCTCCGCGTCCGCTACCTCGGCCGGAAGGCCGAGCTGACCGGGATCCTTCGCGGGATCGCGGACCTCCCTCCGGAGGAGCGCGGTGCGGTCGGAAAGGCTGGGAACGAGACGCGTCAGGAGCTGGAGAGGCTGCTTGAGTCGCGCGGCTCGGAGCTCGACGCGAGCGAACTCGGCATGCGGCTGGCCGAGGACGCGATCGACGTGACGCTGCCCGGATCGCCGCCCGTGCCCGCGGGCGCGATGAATCCCCTGATCCGCACGCAGCGCGAGATCGAGGACCTCTTCGTCGGGCTCGGATACAGGGTGATGGAGGGCCCCGAGGTCGAGCTCGACTACTACAACTTCACCGCGCTCAACCATCCCCCGGGGCATCCGGCGCGAATGGCGCAGGACACCTTCTACGTCGATCCCTCCACCCTGAGGGGGGACCTCCGGATCCCCTCCAACGGGGAGGAGCTGCCGCCTGGCCCAGAGGACGTCGTCCTGCGGACCCACACCTCGCCGATGCAGGTCCGCTCGATGGAGTCTCAGCCCCCCCCGATCTTCATCGTCGTCCCCGGCCGCTGCTACCGCTCCGACCCCTTCGACGCCACCCACAGCCCGATCTTCCACCAGGTCGAGGGCCTCGCGGTCGGCCCCGACATCACGCTCGCGGACCTCAAGGGGACGCTCGACGAGCTCGCCCGGGGGATCTTCGGCCCGGAGCGCGAGGCCCGCTTCCGTCCGGGGTTCTTCCCCTTCACCGAGCCGAGCGTCGAGGTCGACGTCTCCTGCTTCCGCTGTGGCGGCAGCGGGCGCCTCGAGGACGGATCGCGCGATCCTCTGTGCAAGGGGATCGGCTGGATCGAGATCCTCGGCGCCGGGATGGTCGACCCGAACGTGTACCGGTTCGTTCGCGAGAACGGCTACGACCCGGAGAAGGTCCAGGGCTTTGCCTTTGGGATGGGGATCGAGCGGATCGCGATGCTCAAGTACGGGGTCCCCGACCTGCGGAAGTTCTTCGAGAACGACGTCCGAGTCCTGGGGCAATTCCGTTGAAGGTGCCGAATTCCTGGCTGCGGTCCTACTGCGACCCCGATCTCTCCGTCGAGGATCTCGCGGATCGGCTCGCGATGCACAGCATCGAGGTCGAGCGAATCAGCCACGTCGGTGCACCCTCAGCCGAGTCCTTCGTGGTGGGCAAGGTGCTCTCAGTCGAGAGCCATCCGGACGCCGAGCGGCTGAGCGTCTGCGAGGTCGATGCGGGCGAGGGCGGGCGAACGATTGTCTGCGGTGCCCCGAACGTCGCCGCCGGCCAGACCGTACCGGTCGCGCTGCCCGGCGCCGTGATGCCCGACGGGACCAAGCTCGGCAAGGCGAAGCTGCGCGGGGTCGAGTCCGACGGAATGATCCTCTCCGAGGCCGAGCTCGAGATCGGCGAAGACGCGGCGGGGATCGCCGTCCTGGACGATGGCGTCGCCCCGGGGACCCCGCTCGGCGAGGTGATCTCGGTGTCCGACCCGGTGATCGAGTTGGAGCCGACCTCCAACCGGGTCGACTGCTTCGGGATCTACGGAGTCGCCCGCGAGGTCCATGCGATCACCGGCGCGAAGCTCACCGAGCCGCCCTGGGAGGAAGACGCCGCGGCGACTGGCGACGGCGAGGTCTCCGACTATGCCTCCGTCACCGTCGAGGTCCCCGAGCTGTGTCCCCGGTTCAGCGCTCGGGTCTTCACGGACGTCCGGATCGGGCCCTCGCCGCTCTGGCTGAAGGCCCGGTTGATCGCCGCCGGGATGCGGCCGATCAACAACGTCGTCGACATCACCAACTATGTGATGCTGCTCACCGCGCAGCCGCTTCACGCGTTCGACCTCGACAAGGTCCCGGACGGGGCTCTGACGATCAGGACCGCGAAGCAGGGCGAGAGGATGACCACCCTCGACGGGGTCGAGCGGACCTTCGATGACGATGCGGTCCTGGTCTGCGACCGGAGAGGCCCTTCGGGGATCGCTGGGATCATGGGCGGTGAGGTCTCCGAGGTCTCGGAGACGACCACCCGGGTGCTGCTCGAGGTCGCGACCTGGAACGGGGTGAACATCCTTCGGACCTCGCGCAACCTCGGCCTCCGCTCCGACGCCTCGAACCGGTTCGAGAAGCAGCTTCACCCGGAGATGGCCCTGCGGGCGCAGCGAGTCGCCTCCCGGCTGATGGTCGAGCTCTGTGGCGCAAAGCTCGTCCCGGGGACGATCGACGTCGCATCCGATGTGCCGGACCTTCACCGGATCGCCCTCCGCCACGGACGGGCCGAGCGCCTGCTCGGAATGCCGATCACCCCGGAGGAATGTGTCGCCTACCTGTCGCGCCTCGACTTCGAGGTCGACCAGGATGACGACGACCTCGAGGCGACGGTACCGGTCCACCGGCACTACGACGTCACCAGGGAGGCGGACCTGATCGAGGAGGTCGGCCGGATCCACGGCTACGCCACCAACCTGCCCTCGACCCTCCCCGCGACGAGCGGCCAGGCCGGCGGGCTCAGTCGCGAGCAGCGGCTGCGCCGGCGGGCCGAGGACGTGATGCGCGATTTGGGCTTCGACGCGGTCGTCGACCTGAGCCTCACCGATCCCGGGATGCCGGGCCGGCTCCGCATTCAGGATGGCGACGTCCGGGCCGACCCGATCCGGGTCTCGAATCCGCTTTCGGCGGAGCACTCGGTCGAGCGCACCGCCGTGATCGGCTCGCTTCTCGATGCCGCCGCCTACAACGTCGCCCACGGAGCGGAGCGCGTCGCGCTCGTCGAGTCGGGGCGGGCCCATCTCCGCGAGGGCGAGCTCCCGCAGGGCGGGGTCCTGGCGGGGAGGTTCGTCGGGAACCTGCCGCCACCCGCCTTCGAGCCCTGGCGGATCGCCTGCCTCGCGGCCGGGCCGTTGCGGGGCGGAGGATGGCGCGCTGAGGCGGTCGAGGCGGACTTCTACTCGCTGAAGGGCGTGCTCGAGGCGCTCGCGACACAGCTCGGCGTGAGCGTCGACGTCGTCCCCGGGGAGGAGCCGTTCCTCCATCCCGGCAGAAGCGGGCGGGTCACGGTCCATGGCCAGAATGCAGGTTGGATCGGCGAGATCCACCCCCTCGTCTGCCGGGACTGGGGGCTCCCCGCGGCGGCAGGGTTCGAGATCGACCTCGCACCGCTGATCGCCGCATCCCCGTACGGCGAGGAGGCCTACGAGGACGTGATCTCCTTTCCGGCCGTCAATCAGGACGTCGCGGTCGTCGTCGACGAATCCGTCCCGGCAGCCGAGGTGAGGGCGGCCGTCCTCGAGGGAGGCGGGGATCTGCTTCGCTCGGCGGAGGTCTTCGACCTCTACCGGGGCGAGCAGGTTGGTGAGGGGCGGAAGAGCCTCGCCCTGCGGCTCAGCTTCACGGCGCCGGACAGGACGCTCACCGACGCGGAGGTGGCCGAGCGCCGGAGCGCGATCGAGGCCGCGGTCTCCGCGATCGGGGGGTCGCTTCGTGAATAGGGTCCTGGTCGCCGGAGCGTCGGGATACGCGGGCGCGCTCACCGCCGAGCTGGTCCGGCGTCATCCGAACCTCGAGCTCGTCCGGGTCAGCGCTCGGACGGACGCCGGCAGACGGCTCGACGAGCTGTATCCGCGCTACGGGGTGGACCTCGTCCTCGAGGAGCCGTCCACCGGGGACGGCGACGACGTCGATGCCGCGATCGTCGCCTACCCGCATGGCGCCGCGGCGCCGGTGGTCGCCGCGCTCCGGGAGCGGGGGGTGAAGGTGGTCGACCTCTCCGCGGACTTCCGGCTTCGCGACATCGAGACCTACCACCGCACCTACGGTGATCACGGCGCTCCGGAGCTGCTCGCCAGCGCCGTCTACGGTCTGCCCGAGCTTCACCGCGAGGCGATCGAGGGCGCGGACCTGGTCGCCAATCCCGGCTGCTACCCGACCGCCAGTCTGCTCGCGCTCGCTCCGCTCGCGGCAGAGGGACTGATCGAGGACGTGGTGATCGACGCGAAGTCCGGCGTCTCCGGTGCCGGCCGCGCCGCGATGGCGGAGATGGCGGTGGTGAAGGAGACCGACGAGACCCGGCCCTACAAGGTGGTCGGGCACCGGCACACGCCGGAGATCGCCGAGCAGCTCGCCGGGCTTGAGGCAAACACGAATCGGGTCGCTGCTGACGGAGCACCCTCGCATCACGCGCCGGCGCTCACCTTCACTCCCCACCTGATGCCCTACGACCAGGGCGAGCTCGTGAGCTGCTATGTGCGCACTCGCGAGCCACTCGACGCCGGGCGGCTGCTGGCGCTGTACCAGGGGCGCTACTCGAGCGAGGCCTTCGTCGACGTCTCGCCGGACCCGCCGGGGGTGAGCGGCGTTCGCGACACGAATCTCTGCCGGATCCACGTTGCCTTCGACGAGGCCTCCGGTCGCGCGCTCTCCTTCGCGTCGATCGACAACCTCTGGAAGGGCGCCGCCTCGCAGGCGATCCAGAACCTCAATCTGATGCTCGGCCTCCCCGAGGGAGAGGGGATCTCGTAGATGGGCGCGGCAGCGGAGATGCAAGGGCGCTCCGATAGGAGCGACCCGTGATACGTGCGAGCAGCCGCGCCGATACGGCGAAGCGGGGCTTCTTCAGGTCTCGGTGGGTATCGCCGCCTGCCGGGGTCCAGGAGCTCGAGCCGGCGCAGCTCGCGCCGGGCTTCCGGGCCGCCGGCGTGGCCTGCGGGCTGAAGGGGGGAGGTGGCACCGACGTCGGCGTGATCGCCTGCGACGAAGGGGGCGTCCGCTCCGTCCTCGCCCTCACTCGGAACGCCGCCGCCGCGGCGCCGATCCGGGTCTGCCGCGACGACTGCGACGGCGCCGGGATCCGCGCCGTGGCGGTCAACTCGGGCAACGCCAACGCCGCGACGGGCGATCAGGGCTATCGCGACGCGCTCGCGATGCGCGATGCGGCCGCGGAGGCGATCGGGGTGGACCCGCGCCTGGTCGCCGTCGCCGAGACCGGGACGATCGGGGTCCCCCTCGACATCGAGGCGGTCACCACGGGGGTGCTGGAGGCGGCCGACGGTCTCGCCCCGGACGGCGGGGAGCGCTTCGCCGAGGCGATCATGACAACCGATGCGGGTCCGAAGCGGTGCACGGTGCGGGTGGGCGACGTGACCGTTTCCGCCCAGGCCAAGGGGGCGGGCATGATCGAGCCGGGCTTCGCCACCATGCTGTGTTTCGTGCAGACCGACGCGGAGGTCTCTGACCCCGACGCGGCCCTGAGGGGGGCGCTCGCAGAGTCGATGGAGAGAATCACGGTCGACGGCCAGATGAGCACCAACGACACGGTGCTGCTCCAGGCGACCGGCGCCTCGGGCAGGCCGCTGCCGGACGGATTGCTCGACGCGGTCCTCCTCCAGCTCGCGCTCGAGATCGTCGCCGACGGGGAGGGGGCGACCCGGGTCGGGCGGGTCGAGGTAAGGGGTGCGGCCTCGGATCCGGAGGCCGAGCGGGTCGCGCGGGCGATCGCCAACTCGCCGCTCGTGAAGACGGCGCTCTATGGCCGCGACTCGAACTGGGGCCGGATCGCGCAGGCAGCGGGGATGGCGCTGGCCGGAGAGGAGCTCCCCGAGCTCGGGCCCGATCGAATCGAGGCGGCCGAGCTCGCCGGCGATGGAGAGGAGGTGGAGCTCTCGGTCGACCTCGGCCGGGGCGACGCGAGCACGCACGTCTACTTCAGCGACCTCACCCACGATTACATCCGGATCAACGCGGAGTACACGACGTGACGGCGTCGATCGAGACACTGCTCGAGGCCCTGCCGTACATCCGGCAGTTCCACGGCCGGACGATCGTGATCAAGTACGGGGGCGCCGCGATGCGCGACGACGAGCTTCGCGAGGCCTTCGCGCGCGACGTCGTCCTCCTCAAGTACGTCGGAATGAACCCCGTGATCGTCCACGGCGGCGGCCCCGAGATCACCGACTACATGGAGCGTCTCGGGATGGAGGTGAAGTTCGTCGAGGGTCTGCGAGTGTCGGACGCGGAGACGGTCGAGGTCGCGAAGATGGTCCTGCTCGGGAAGATCAACTCGGACATCCTGGTCCGGCTGAACCGCCATGGTCAGCGCGCCGTCGGCCTCGGCGGCGAGGACGGCTCGCTGTTCGAGGTCCGTCCCGTCCCGCAGTCGGCCGACGTCGGGTTCGTCGGCGAGATCGAGAAGGTGAACGTGGACGTGATCGACCACATCGCCGAGGACTACGTCCCGGTGATCGCCTCCGTCGGGACCGACCGGGAGGGTCATTCCTACAACGTGAACGCGGACGAGGCGGCCGGGAAGGTGGCGGCGGCGATGCCTGCCCACAAGGCGATCTTCCTCACCGACGTCGACGGCTGGCTACGCGACCCCGACGATCCCTCGTCGCGGATCTCGCAGGCGACCGCCGAGCAGGTACGCTCGGCCCTCGACGGGACCGGCGGCGGCATGCGACCGAAGCTCGCCGCCTGCGTCGAGGCGATCTCCGGGGGCGTCGAGGCCGCGCACATCGTCGACGGCCGCCGGCCGCACTCCCTGCTGCTCGAGCTGTTCACGGATGCGGGGATCGGGACCAAGATCACCGCGTGAAGCTCGCCGAACTACAGGAGCTCGAGTCCCGGTGGGTGATGCAGACCTACGCCCGGGCGCCGGTCGAGTTCGTCCGCGGCGAGGGCGCGCGCCTCTGGGACTCCGATGGAAACGAGTTTCTCGACTTCCTCTCCGGGATCTCGGTCACCTCGGTCGGCCACTGCCACCCGGCCGTCGTCGAGGCGGTCCGAGAGCAGGTGGGGACGCTCACCCACACCTCCAACCTCTACCTGACCGAGGGCGGCGTCCGGCTCGCCGAGCGGCTCTGCCGCTCCAGCCTCGGCGGCCGTGCCTTCCTCTGCAACTCCGGCACGGAGGCGAACGAGTGCGCGATCAAGCTCGCCCGAAAGCACGCCCACGGCCGCGGCATCTCCGACCCGGAGATCGTCGTCCTCGAGG
The DNA here is from genome assembly GCA_036377415.1 of Solirubrobacterales bacterium. Lineage (GTDB taxonomy): Bacteria > Actinomycetota > Thermoleophilia > Solirubrobacterales > 70-9 > DASUPK01. The sequence goes on along the minus strand of DASUYK010000027.1, from coordinate 30,616 downwards.
GCGCCTTCCACGGCCGGACGATGGGCTCTCTCTCGGCCACCCCCGGCCTCGCCACGAACGAGAGCTTCGCCCCGTACCTGCCCGGCTTCCGGGCGGTCCCGCGCGACGACCCGGACGCCCTATCCGCCGCCGTCGGGGAGCGGACCGCGGCGGTGATGCTCGAGCCGATCCAGGGCGAGACCGGCGTCCACGTGATCGGAGACGAGCTGATCGTCGCCGCCCGCGAGGCGTGCGACTCCGGCGGAGCCCTGCTCCTCTTCGACGAGATCCAGACCGGGATGGGGAGGACTGGATCGCTCTGGGCCTACGAGCAGCTCCCGGCGCGGCCGGACCTGATGACGACGGCGAAGGCGCTCGGCGGAGGGTTGCCTGTCGGGGCCTGCGTCACGAACGAGGCGGCGATGAACGTCCTCGAGCGAGGGGACCACGGCTCGACCTTCGCCGGCGGACCCCCGATCGCGGCCGCCTCACTGGCCGCACTCGAGGTGATCGATGATCCGGAGCTGCTCCGTCGGGTGCGCGAGCTCGGCGGCGTCCTCTGTCGCGGTCTGGAGGAGATCGGCTCGGTCGCCGAGGTCCGGGGCCGCGGCCTGATGATCGGCGCCCGGCTGGAGGGCGTGGACGCGAAGGACGCCGCGGCACGCCTCCTCGGCGAGGGGCTGATCGTCAACCCGATCGGCGACGACACCCTCCGCCTGCTGCCGCCGCTGGTGATCGGCGATGCGGAGGCTGACGAGGCGCTCGAGATCGCCCGCCGGACGCTCGGCTAGTGTCGCGCCGCCCCGCCATCTCCCGCCTTCCCTCGCGAGCAAGCTCGAACCAAACGTGGGTGCTGCCCTCGTATACGGCCCACTCGTCTAAGGCGCCACCCAGCGGCCCTCGCCGGTCAGGGCGAAGCTGTCGATCCGACTGAGCTTCGCGAACACCGCATAGCGCTGGGCGGCGCTGTAGCGCGGGTGACAGGCGGTGAGGACGAGGCGCTCATAGCCGACCGGCTCGATGATCTCGACCTGACCCGGATCGACGATCTCGTGCTTCTCGGCCACGTAGGTGAACGCCCCGTATGGCATCTCGATCCTGATCTCGTCGCCGTCCTCGATCTCGTTGATCTTCCGGAAGGGCGCGAGATAGGTGGTCCGGTGCCCGGCGATCGCGACGGTCCCGGGCTGGCCAGGGATCGAGGTCGCCTGGTAGTGGCCCGGCCCCTTCTGGAGCGAGGCCGTGTCGGTTCCCTGGACGACGACGATGTCGAGATCGATCCGAGGGATCTCGATCCGGCCGATCGCCTCCCCGTCCTCCATCCTCGGCTCGAAGCGGTCCGCGAGGATCCGCGCCCTGGCCGAGTCCCCGCTCACGCCCGCGACGGCCGCAAGGTCCTTCGGCGTCGGGTACTCGGCCTCGAGCTCGTTGAGCTCGTCCTCCGCCTGCCCCTGTTTGAGCGAGCCGTAGGCGGCCGAGAGGGGCTCCTGCCATAAGACCGTCAGACCGGCGTCGGCCAGCACGACGAGGCCGGCCGTGATCAGCATCGTCGAGATGATCCGCGTCACTCGATGCACTGCCCGGATTCTGGCAGCGCCTCCCCACCAAACCCGCCACACTTCCCCGCTCAGTGGAGTCGGACAGGAAATCGCCTCAGGAGGAGCCGCGGGTCGCCTCCTACCAGGCGGACCCCTCGGCGGTCGGCCGCGTCCTCCTGCTCTACTCCGGCGGCCTCGACACGAGCGTAATGCTGAAGTGGATCCAGGAGCGCTACGGTGCCGAGATCGTCACCCTCACCGTCGACCTCGGCCAGCCCGGCGAGGACTGGGAGGTCGTCACCGGCAAGGCGGAGCAGCTCGGCGCGGGGGAGACCGTCCTGGTCGACGCGCGCGAGGAGTTCGCCCGCGATTACGTCCTCCCGGCGATCAAGGCGAACGCGGTCTACGGCGGGGGCTACCCGTTGTTCACGGCGCTCGGGCGGCCGCTGATCGGGAAACTCGCGGTGGAGACCGCTCGCGAGCACGGATGCGACACGATCGCCCACGGCTGCACCGGAAAGGGAAACGACCAGGTGAGGATCGAGGCGACGATCGCCACGCTCGACCCGGAGCTCCGGATCATCGCGCCGGTCCGCGAGTGGCAGATGGGCCGCGAGGAGGAGATCGCCTATGCGCGCGAGCACGGAATCCCGGTGAAGGGCGGGACCGAGGTCTCGCCCTACTCGATCGACGACAATCTCTGGGGCCGCTCCTCGGAGGGAAGGAGGATCGAGGACCTCGAGCAGCCGCCTCCCGACGATGTCTTCCAGCTCGTCACCCGGCCGGAGGACGCTCCCGACGAGGCGGCGACGGTCACGATCGCGTTCGAGAAGGGATGTCCAGTCTCGATCGACGGGGAGCGGCTCGGACTGGTGGAGCTACTCGAGCGGGCCGGCGAGATCGGCGCGCGCCACGGCGTCGGGATCGTCGACCACGTCGAGGATCGCGTCATCGGGCTGAAGGTCCGGGACCTCTACGAGGTGCCCGCTGCGGCGATCGTGCTCACCGCGCACCGGGAGCTGGAGAAGCTCGTCTGCACGATCCACCAGAACAACTTCAAGGGCGCGCTCGAGAGCCACTGGGCCTACCTCTGCTACGCCGGCCTCTGGCTCGAGCCGCTCCGCCGTGACCTCGACGCCTACATGGACTCCGTCAACGAGTTCGTCACCGGCGAGGTGTCGCTGAAGCTATACCGTGGGTCCGTGACCCCGGTGACGCGAATCTCCCCCTACGCGCTCTATGACCGCTCGCTTGCTTCGTTCGGCGAATCCGGGGGAGACTTCTCCCAGCACGCGAGCCCCGGCTTCATCGAGCTCCACACGCTTCAGAGCCGGCTCGCCCACCGGATCAGGAAGGAGAGCGAATGATCTATGAGCTGATCGGCCGACTCGTGATCGAGGCCGTCAGGCGTCAGTTCGGGCGCCAAATCCGGATCGCCGCAATCGCCGCCGCCGCGGTCACGGCCCTCGGCGTCGGCGCCTATCTCGCCACGCGCGAGGGCGATTCGGAGGGCTAGAGCCGCAGCAGCCTGCCGCCGGCCCCGGGCGGCGAGGCGGGGAGGGCGCCTCGCGACGGCCTTCCCCTGAAGAGTCCGAGCAGCCCCCGCCCCCGGCGACTGGCGCGCAGCTGGCGGGCTCGCTCCGCCAGAAGGACGCGGACCTCGGCCGTATGGAGGAAGGGATCCGCGATCGACTCGCCGGTGGCGACGGAGTGCGCGGCCACCAGGCGTCCGTCGACGCTCGCCCCGAGAAGGCGACCGGCGGGGACCGACGCCGAATCTCGTCCGGCCAGGCGCGTAAGCGCCGGGGCGTCGTCGGAGGTCAGAACCCTGATCGCGATCTCGTCGTGTCCGTCCATCTCGCTCCTCCTTCGGGGGCCATCACCGACTGAACGACTGAATCGTCTCGCGTGTGAGGTATCAGCGCAACATGGATTTCTTCTGCACGTGATAAGTTCAACTTATGCTCGACGTGAAGCGATTGAGGGTGCTGCGCGAGGTCGTCTCGACCGGCTCGTTCTCGGCGGCGGCCGGATCGCTCCATCTCTCGCAGTCGGCGGTCAGCCAGCAGGTCGCGGCACTCGAGCGCGAGGTCGGGATGCCTCTGCTCGAACGGACCTCCGACGGGCCCAAGCTCACCTCGGCTGGTGAGGCCCTGATGGAGCACGGCGGTGCGGTGATCGCCCGGCTCGAGGAGGCCGAACGGGAGCTCGCTCAGATAGCCGGCCTCGAGGGCGGTCGCCTTCGCCTGGCGAGCTTCCCGAGCGCGACGGCCACCCTTATGACCCGAGCGCTCGCCTCCCTCCGTGAGGGTTTCCCGAACGTGGAGCTCGAGTTCTCCGAGCAGGAGCCGGAGGACTCGCTGCCCGCTCTGAGGCGGGGCGACCTGGACCTCGCGGTCGTCTTCGACTACCCGAGCATTCCGGTGAGCTTCGATCGCGACATGGATGCCGAGTTGATCTACGAGGAGCCGATGTGGGTGGCCCTTCCGCCCGGCCACCCGCTCGCCGGGGCGAAGTCGGTGCGGATCGAGGACCTCGCCGACGAGGATTGGCTTTGCGGGGCGAAGCCGAGCTCCTGCCGCTTCCACGTCCTCCAGCTCGGCCGCGACGCCGGTTTCGAGCCGAGGATCTCCTTCCAGAGCGAGGACTACGTCGTGCTCAAGGAGTTCGTCGCGGCCGGGCTCGGGGTCACCGTGCTGCCCGAGCTCGCCGCCGGCCATCCCAAGATCGCGCTGCGCGAGGTGCGCGGGGCGAAGCCCACCCGCCGGGTCTGGGCGGTCACCCGCGAGAGTGAGGCTCGCCCGCCGGCCGCCGAGCAGATGCTGGGGATCCTCCGAGAGGTCTGCCGCGACTATCGCGACGAGCGGAGGCTGCGCGCCGCCGCCTAGGCCCGAGCGCGCCTGCACGATTCCTTGCAGGAGCGCATCACGGGGTCACCGCCGCGACGGCCGTCGCGCGGCTGTGCAAGCGTCCGCTACGGTTATCGGCTCGATAGAGCCCAATCCCGGCGGGCGCACCGCAACCCCTGAAGCGAAGCGGAGGAGGTGCGGGAATGGTGCTGGGAGCGGGGGATCCAATGGTGGCGGATGCGAGGGTGCTCCGAGCGCAAGCGAGGAGCACCCGTTCGTCACTGGGGCGAATCGCTGGCGACGGCTCCGGCGTAACGCGAATCCTGAGCGTGAGCCCGTCAGCTAACCCCGCAGGCATCGAAGGAGATGAAGGCAGCGGCGACAAGCTCAGGCGGGTCTGGAAGCGAGGGTGCTCGGATGATTCGAGGGCGCTCCGAAAGGAGCGATCCGTTTGATGTGGGAGGAGCAACCCGTTTCATGGTGGCGAGGCGTCGCCGGATCGTCACCGGCGGGGTCTGCGCGAGCGCGATCGTCGCTGCGATGGGGCTGAGCCTCGCCGGGGCAGCCGACCCCTCCCTGAAGGATCGGATCGAGTCGGCTCACTCGGATGCGGGAGCGTTGAACGACCGGATCGAATCGCAGAGCGCCCGGATCGCCGCCCTCGACGAGCAGGCGCGCGAGGCGGGGGCTCGGGCGATGGAACTGAATGCGGACATCGAGCGCGCGGAGGACCGCTCCCGTGAGCTCACCGCGGAGCTGACCGAAGCGGAGCAGGAGCTGGACCGGGTGCGCGCGGAGTACGGGACTGCGGTCGACGCGCTCGAGCGCCGCCTGGTCGCGATCTACAAGTCCGAGGCGCCGGACTACGTCGACGTAGTGCTGAGCTCCGACGGGTTCGACGATCTCTCAACCCGCTCCGACTACCTCGAGGTGCTCCACGACGCCGACCTGCGGGTAGCCGAGCGGGTCGAGTCGCTGCGAGATCAGGTCGCGGGCCAGTACGACGAGATCGCCGCCCTGAAGCGGAACGTCGAGGCGGAGGCCGCCCATCTCGTCACCTACCGGGCCGGCTTCCAGGCGAGCCAGGCCGAGGCGGAGCAGGGAGTCGCCGCGGTCGCGGCGGCCCGCTCCGATGCCCAGTCGGAGCTCTCGGGCGTCGAGGGGCGGATCGCGGAGCTCGAGCAGGAGCAGGCGGCCGAGGAGGCGGCCCCGCTCTATGCCGGTGGCCCCTACGCGATCCCGACCTACATCGTCATGTGCGAGTCGGGCGGCAACTACCGCGCCCTCAATCCCTCGACGATGGCCGGGGGCGCGTACCAGATCATTCCCTCCACCTGGCATGCCTACGGCGGCCAGGGGTACGCGCACCAGGCACCGAAGGCCGAGCAGGATCGGATCGCCGCGGCGATCTGGCGCGACTCCGGGCCGAGCGCCTGGAGCTGTGCGTAGGCCAGGCTCGCGGTCACCCCTGCCCTAACCCGCCCGGAGGTTTCCCCGGGACCATTCCGGGGAGCACCCTCCTACAGGCGATAGGAGGGAACGAATGGCTACGGCGAGACGGATGGAGCACGGGTCCTGGCGGGCGGTGGTGAAGCGCTCGGTCGCGGAGTTCCGGGACGACAACCTGACGGACTGGGCCGCGGCGCTCACCTACTACGGCATCCTCGCGATTTTCCCGGCGATTCTTGCGCTCGTTTCGGTCCTCGGCCTGATCGGCAGCAACGCGACCCAGCCGCTCCTCGACAACCTCGCTGCGGTCGCGCCGGGACCGGCGCAGGAGATGTTGACGAGCGCGGTGGGGAACCTGCAGGAGAGCCGAGGAGCGGCCGGGCTGATGCTCATCGTCGGCCTGGCGCTGGCCCTCTGGTCCGCCTCGAGCTACGTCGCGGCCTTCATGCGCGCCTCGAACGACATCTGGGACGTCGAGGAGGGCCGCCCGATCTGGAGGACCCTGCCCACGAGGGTGCTGACGACGCTCGCCCTGCTCCTGATGCTCGCGGCGGTTGCCGTGGGCGTGACTTTCACCGGCGGTCTTGCGGAGGCGGCAGGAGAGGTGCTCGGGGTCGAGGGCACGGCGCTCGATGTCTGGGACATCGTCAAGTGGCCGGTGATCATCCTGGCGGTGATGACGATGCTCGCCCTGCTCTACTGGGCGGCGCCGAACGTGAAGCACCCGGGCTTTCGATGGATCAGTCCGGGAAGCGTGATCGGCGTAACCCTCTGGATCATCGCTTCGGCCGGGTTCGCCATCTACGTCGCGAACTTCTCGTCCTACAACGCGACCTACGGCGCCCTCGGCGGTCTGATCGTCTTCCTGATCTGGCTCTGGATCACGAACATCGCCGTCCTCTTCGGCGCCGAGGTGAACGCGGAGATCGAGCGGGAGCACCGGATCGATCAGGGGATGCGGCCGGTCGAGCGTGAGCCGTTCCTCGAGCCGCGCGACACCCGGAAGATGGAGGTTGAATCGTGAGCAAGATCCTGTTCATCCCGTTCAGCGTCGCCGGCGGAATCGTCGCTGGGCTGCTGGGCAAGAAGGCGTTCGAGCGCGTCTGGGGTGCCATCGACAACGAGGAGGCGCCCGATCCGAAGCATCGAGAGATCGAGTGGAAGAAGCTGATTCCGGCCCTCATGCTGGAGGGGGCGATCTTCAGCGCGGTGCGGGGCGTCTTCGACCATCTGAACAGGCGAGCGTTCAATCGGGCCACCGGGCAGTGGCCCGGCGAGGAGCGCCCGCAGCCCGAGTAGGCACGCGTTCGCCCCACCCACCTCGACGCGGTCCCGAACCGGGTACCGTTTGACGCGATGGCGACGAGGACGGAAACCAGCCGGGTCGGCGAGGGCATCCTCGACGAGTCGCAGCGCGCGAAGCGCGAGGAGATCACCGAGCTCCTCAAGCAGGCCTACTGGATGGAGATCGAGACGGTGATGAGCTACATCGCCAACTCGGTCAACCCCGACGGCGTCCGCGCTCAGGAGATCAAGGAGTCGCTCGAGCAGGACATTGCCGAGGAGCTCGAACACGCGAAGCAGTTCGCCGAGCGGATCAAGGAGCTCTACGGGGTGGTTCCCGGCTCCGGGGAGTTCTCGGCCGAGCAGTCCTTTCTCCAGCCGCCGGAGCAACAGACCGACATCGTCTCGGTGATTCGCGGGGTGATCGAGGCCGAGACGGGCGCGATCGAGCACTATACGAAGATCGTCGAGGCCACCGACGGCGTCGACCCGGTCACCAACGACATGGTGATCGCCATCCTCCACGACGAGCAGGGCCACCGGCGCCTGTTCGAGGGGTTCCTGCGCGAGTACGAGGCCGAGGGGCTCGCCTAGCCGCAGCGCTCGTGGTATCTGCACGGCCACCAGCACCGGCGCCGAGCCGTCCGTGATACCCCTTAGGCAGTGCCGGAGGCGAATCTCGAGATCGTGCGGAAGGCCTTCGGCGCGCTGATCGAGCGGGGGCCGGAGGGGCTGATGGATTACGTCGCCCCCGACGGGGTCGCGTACACGGCATCGGAGTGGGTCGACGGATCCGAGCACCGCGGTCACGACGGACTGAGGTTTCTCCTCTCGGCTTGGACCGAAAACTTCGACGACTGGGCGGTCCGCGACTTCGAGCTTCGCGAGGCCGGTGACTCGGTCGTCGCCCTGTTCGAGCACGGCGGCAGGGTCAGGGCCACCGAAACGACGATCAGCCAGCGGATGGGGGCCGTGTTCTCCGACTTCCGCGACGGCCGGATCGGACAGGCCCGCTTCTTCCAGACCTGGCGGGAGGCTCTCGATGCCGCCGGGCTCTCCGAGTAGGCCGTAGGTCGCGCGGGTTTCGGGCGCGAAGGGCGGCGTCAGCCGGTGGCGATCGCCTTCAGGTCCCTGGGGCGATAGAGGGCGTGGAGGAGGTGGTCGTCGATCGCGGCGAGCCCACCCTTCTTCATCTTCACCCGCGATCCGGTGACCAGGGCGACGGCCTGCGAGAAGTCGGGCTCGTGGCCGACCAGCATCACCTCGCCGCGCCCGGCGGCTATCTCCAGCGGGTCGAAGTCGCCCCCGGCGAGCCGATCGTCCTCCTCGATCGGGACCGAGAGCGCCTCGCAGGCGAGCTCTGCGGTTCGCCTCGCCCGGACCTTCGGACTGCTCAGGCAGATGTCGAGCTCCACCCCGAGTTCCTTCAGTGCCTTCCCCGCGTCGCGGGACTGGCGCTCGCCCTTCTCGGTCAGGTCGCGTTCGGCGTCGGGCTTCTTCCCGCCCCGCTCCGCGTCCCCGTGCCTCAGTAGCCAGATCACCGCCGTTAATCCTTCCGAAGTTGCGCGAAAGATGCGCAAGAGGCGCGCCTTGGCATCTGCCTCGCTTGCGAGGATGGCCTGGTGAGCGTAGGCGCCGTTCATCTGCACGTCCACAGCGAGTACTCGCTGCTCGATGGCGCCTGCAAGATCGACGCGCTCGCCGCCCGCGCCGCCGAGCTCGGGATGCCCGCCCTCGGCCTCACCGACCACGGCGTGATGAACGGATCGGTCGAGCACTACAAGGCGTGTGTGGCGGCGGGGATCAAGCCGATCATCGGGGTCGAGGCGTACCTGGTGGACGACCGCCGGACCACGCCGCAGTCGGCGCGGTACGAGCGCAACCACCTGACGCTGCTCGCCTCGAGCAACGCCGGCTTCCGCAACTTGGTGAAGCTGAGCTCGGCGGGGTTCCTCGAAGGCTTCGCCCGGGGAAAGGCGAACGTCGACATGGACCTGCTCGCCTCGCACGCCGAGGGGGTGATCGTCCTCACGGGCTGCCTCCAGTCGCGGTTCTGCCGGAGGCTCGTGGAAGATCGCCCGGCTGACGCCAGGGCCCACGTGGACGACCTGATCCAGGCGTTCGGCCCCGAGCAAGTGTATTTCGAGGTCCAGCGGAACGGCGTTGCCGAGCAGGAGAAGGCGAACGGGGGAATCGTCCGGATCGCGAGGGAGCTCGGGCGGCCGCTCGTCGCGACCGCCGACGTCCACTACCTGAGGCGCGAGGACTACGACAGCCACGCGGCGCTGCTCTGCGTCCAGACGAAGTCGACCCTCGAGCAGCCGAAGCTGCGCTTCGACACCAACGAGTTCTTCCTGAAGAGCTCGGATGAGATGTCGAAGGACTTCGTCGACATGCCCGAGGCCGTCGCCAGCACGCTCGAGATCGCGGAGCGGTCAAACGTCGAGATGGAGCTCGGCCGGCTGCTCCTTCCGCGGTTCCCTGCTCCCGAGGGCGTCGAGCCGGGGGAGATGCTCCGCGACCTCGCGATTGACGGCCTCCGGCGCCGCTACGGAGACCCGATTCCGGGCGACGCCCGGGAGCGCCTCGACTTCGAGCTCGGGGTGATCTCCGAGATGGGCTTCGAGTCCTACTTCCTGATCGTCTGGGACTTCGTCAAGTACGCGAAGGAGAACGGGATCGCCGTCGGACCCGGCCGCGGCTCGGCCGCCGGCTCGATCGTCGCCTACGCGCTCGAGATCACCGACATCGACCCGCTCGCCAACGACCTGCTCTTCGAGCGGTTCCTGAACCCGGGCCGCAAGTCGATGCCGGACATCGACATCGACTTCTCGGTGCGCGGGCGCGAGCAGGTGATTCGCTACGTCGCCGAGAAGTACGGGCGCGAGTGCGTCGCCCAGATCATCACCTTCGGCAAGATGGCTCCCAGGGCCGCGACCCGCGACGCGGCGCGGGTGCTGGGCTACGACTACGCCACCGGCGACCGGCTCGCCAAGCAGATCCCGGAGCCGATCCTGGGCCGGAACCCGAGCTTCGAGGAGTGCCTGAAGCCGGGCGAGGAGTTGAAGCGCACCTACGACTCCGACCCCGACGCCCGCCGGATCCTCGACACCGCCCAGGGCCTCGAGGGGATCGTCCGCAACCACTCGATCCACGCCGCAGCGGTCGTGATCGCCGACCGACCCCTCCAGGAGATCGTCCCCCTCCAGCTTGCCGAGGACCGCGGCGGCGGGCACGCCAACGGGAACGGCAACGGCAAGGCCGAGCGCGCCTACAAGACGGTGACGCAGTACTCGATGGGCCCGATCGAGGAGATCGGCCTGCTGAAGATGGACTTCCTCGGCCTGCGCAACCTCGACGTGATCGAGGACGCCGCCGCCATCATCGAGCGGTCGCGGGGCCAGCGAATCGACATCAAGGACATCCCGCTCGACGATCCGAGGACGTTCGAGATGCTCTCGCGGGGCGACTCGATCGGTGTCTTCCAGTTCGAGTCCGACGGCATGCGCGACGCGCTCAAGACCGTCCGACCGACCGAGTTCCAGGACCTGGTGGCGCTCGTCTCCCTCTATCGGCCCGGGGCGATGCGCTACATCGGCGAATACGCGAAGGGCAAGCGCGATCCCTCATCGGTCAGCTATCGCGACCCTCGCCTGCGGCCGATCACCCAATCCACCTATGGCTGCGTGATCTATCAGGAGCAGCTGATGGAGATCGCGAAGCAGATGGCCGGCTTCGCGCCCGCGCAGGCGGACGACCTGCGCAAGGCCGTCGGGAAGAAGAAGCGCGACCTGATGGCGACGATGAAGGACAAGTTCCTCGCGGGGCTCGCCGTGTCGAATACCGACAGGCGGGTCGCCCAGGACCTCTGGTCGCTGATGGAGGCGGCCGCCGACTACTCGTTCAACAGAAGCCACGCCGCCTGCTACGCACTGATCGCCTACAGGACGGCCTGGCTTCGCGCCAACTATCCGGCCGAGTACATGGCGGCCCTGATCTCGACCGTGATGTCGACCAAGGACAAGGTCCCCTTCTTCGTCAACCGCTGCGCCGAGATGGGGATCGAGGTCCTGCCCCCGGACGTGAACAGCTCGGACCACGGGTTCGTCGTCTCCGGGAACAGCATCCGATTCGGGCTGGACGCGGTGAAGAACGTCGGCCATCAGGCGGTCCGGGCGATCCTCGACGCGCGCGAGAAGGGAGGGGAGTTCACCTCGATCTGGGACTTCTGCGAGCGGGTCGACACCCGCGTGGTGAACAAGCGGGCGGTCGAGTGCCTCGTCAAGTGCGGCGCCCTCGACTCGACCGGCGCCTCGCGGAGGGGGATGGTGGAGGTTCTCCCGAGCGCGACCTCGTTCGGCCAGAAGGCTCAGGAGGACTCCCGGATGGGGCAGGGCTCGATCTTCGACCTCGGCGGGGGGGCCGCGGACGTGGCGGAGGCCCCCTCTCACCACCACCCGCCGATCATCACCGAGGAGTTCGACCGCCGTGAGCTCCTCCGGCTCGAGAAGGAGACCCTGGGGACTTTCCTCTCCTCACATCCGCTCGCCGAGGTGAAGGAGGCTCTTCGCGCCCGGGTCGACTGCTCGCTCTCGAGCCTCGGCGAGAAGCAGGACGGCTCGTGGGTGACGGTCGGCGGGATCATCACCGAGTTCAAGCGCCATAAGTCGAAGAACGGCTCGATGATGTCGTTCGCGACCCTGGACGACGTCGAGGGGCAGGTCGAGATGCTCGTGATGGGCAAGGCCTACGAGGCGTCGATCGATTTCCTCGCCGCGGACGCTGTCGTAATCGTCCGGGGCCGGCTCGATCACAAGGGCCGCGGGGAGACAAAACTCGTCGCGCAGGAGCTCGAGCTCTTCCAGCCGACCGAGGACGAGGTGGCGAAGGCGCGCGTGGCCAGGGACACGGGCCCGGTGATCCGGCGGATCGACGCGGCCAGCTTCGGCGCATCGGTGGTCGAGGAGCTGAAGACGATCTTCGAGCACTTCCCGGGCGAGTCCGAGGTGATCCTGGAGATGCAGACCCGCGACGGGATTCGTCGCCTCAGGTTCGGCAGTGAGTACCGGGTTCATCCGTCCGCCGGCCTGCACGCGGAGCTCGACGCGCTGCTCGGGGCCGCGGCCCGGGCCGCTTGACCGCCGTTCGCCGACCGGTGGGGCGCGGGAGCTAGCAGACTTGACCCGGTTTGCGCAAGGGTCGGGATCCGTCCCGCTTGCACAACCCGCCGGTCCCGGGTCCTAGACTGAGCCTCGTGCCCAGGCAGACCCAGGAGAGAAGGAGCACCGCCGGCGAGTGCCGTCAGTGCCGCGCCTTCTGCGACAAGCTGGTCGACCCCGCCGGGTGCCTGGAGATGGGTTGCCGCTACCTCTACACGTACGAGGACGCGCGAACCGGGGGGCGTTACATGGGCTGCATGAACAAGGTCTTCGCGGCCGAGATCGACTTCGACCTCTTCCTGATCGCCGAGCGGGCCCGCGAGGGATTCGGCGGGATCAAGATGACCGGCGACCCGTTGCCGCACTGCCAGTTCACGGTCGAGCGCGCCTACGAGGGGGATGGCCCCGCCTATGAGTGCGTCAACAAGCGATTCTTCGACGCACCCGACGATCATCACGAGGCGATCCGGGCGTTCGATCTGCGCAACACGCTTTCCTGATCCCCCGATGCTCGGGCGCTTGGTCAGGGTCGTGACCCTCGCGTCGGTCGGCGCCGCGGCCGTCCTCGGTACGGCAGGCTGCGGCGGAGCCGACGGCGCCTCGCCCGAGGAGGTCGCCGCCCAGCTCACCGCGAACGACACGGCGGTGCGGGAGGCGATCGATGCCTGGCGCGTCGGAGGGGACCCCCCGAGCGCCCCGCCACCCGAGGACGTGACGGAACGGGCCGCCTACCTGCAGGGCCTCGTCCGCTACCTCGCCCGGCATCCGAACCTGAAGGCCGAGGTGATCCCGCTGCTGGGTCCGAACCTCGCCGCCGAGATCCGCCGGCTGACGGCCGCGAGCCGGGCCCTGACCCGCCTCTCCGCGGGTTATCCGTCGACGAAGCTCAAGGTCGGGCCTCGGCCATCCCTTTCCGAGCTGGTGAGCCACTACGACAGGGCGAGGCGCCGCCACGGCATCGACCCGCACTACCTCGCGGCCATCCACCTGGTCGAGACCAAGTTCGGCCGGGTGAAGAGCAACAGCGTCGCCGGCGCAAAGGGCCCGATGCAGTTCATCCCCTCCACCTGGAAGATCTACGGCCGCGGCGGGAACATCCAGGACCCGCACGACGCGATCCTCGCCGCCGCTCGTCTGCTCAAGGCGAATGGGGCCCCGCGCCGTTATGGGAGGGCGCTACACGCCTACAACCCGTCCCGCCTCTACGTTGCCGCGGTCACCGATTACGCGAAGCTGATTGCAGCCGACCCCTACGCGCTCTATTTCCTTTACGCGTGGGAGCCGTAGCGATCAGGGGGATGCGCGGCTAGGCCCGGCTTCCTCCGAGAGGCGCTCCGCCACGAGTCCCCAGACCGTCGGGTCGAGTGCCATCCCGAGATGTGAGCTGCCCACCTCGACGTGCTCGACGCGCGGGTTCGCGTGATCGATGCAGGCCTGCCAGGCGACGATGCCGTCGTGCCTGCTGTAGACGGCCGTGATCGGGACCCGAATCGGAGTGCGATCGCGCTCCTCGATCCGTCGTCGAATCTCCGCCAGACGCTGGTCCGCATAGGCAATCGCCACGCGGGTGTACGAGGGGCCACCGACGACCGGCGAGCCGATCGTGATCACCTGCGCCACGAGATCAGGGCGATCGCGCGCGGTCTCGCGCGCGAGTACGCCCCCGAGGCTCTGTCCGATCAGGTGAAGCGGCTCGCCACGGCGGCGGGCGATTTCGGCGACCCCCTGCGCGACCTGGGGCATCAGCGTGGGCACGTCGCCTCGGTTGACGCCGAGGCCCCAGCCGTCGACGGTGTGACCGAGACGGCGCAGGAACTGCCGCATCGGAAACGTCGACATGTCGCCGAGGCGGAAGCCGGGAAGGACGACCACCGGCGCGGTTCCGCGAGGCGCTCCGCGCAGGGACGGCGCGGCGGCCAGAAGCCGCGCGAGCTCCCGTGCGCTGAGCGCTTCCCAGGCCAGCTTCCTGATGGGCGGAGGCTTGAGCCGCTCGCGATCAGCGTCGCCGGGCATCTCGATCAGCGTTCCCGGATCGCCTCCCGCCACAGCCGGCGGGTGAGCTGAATCTCGGCGCGGTTCGGGCCCTTGCCGTCGGGTCCGGGCGTCTCGAGCAGCGCGGGGAGCTCCTGGAGGCGCGGCTCGCCGAGAAAGGCGCGGAATCCCTTGCGGCCGATCTCGCCCTGGCCGATCGATGCGTGCCGGTCGCGGTTCGAGCCCCGCGCGTCGCGGGAGTCGTTCAGGTGGAGGCACTTGAGCTGCTTCAGCCCGACCTTGGCGTCGATCTCGTCGACCAGCTCTCTCATTCCCTTGGGCGTGCGGATGTCGTAGCCCGTCGCGTGCAGATGGCAGGAGTCGATGCAGAGGCCGAGCCGCTTCGGCCCGCCGGTCGCCTCGATCAGCTCGGCGGTCTCGTCGAAGTCGCGGCCGAGGAGCTGGGGGGAGCCGGCGGTGTTCTCGTAGATGATCGGGCAGGCCTCGCTCCGCGCGAGCGCCTCCCTGAGCAGATTCACCGCCCGCTTACTCGCGTTGGCCCGGGTGTCTTCCTTGAGCGCGCCGGGATGGACGACGACGCCGAGCGCTCCGATCCCGTCCCCGACCCGCAGGGCGTGGGTGAGCGACTCGAGGGACTTCTTCCGCATCTCGGGATCCTTCGTCGCAGGGTTGATCAGGTAGATCATGTGGATCACGACGACCTTGACGCGGGAGCCGGCCATCGCCTCTCGGAAGGCGGCGAAGTCGTCGTCGGAGTATCGGGTCGGCCGCCACATCCGCGGGCTCTGATTGAAGATCTGGATCGCGTCGCAGCGCATCTCCTCGGCCCGCTCGATCGCCCTGGGGAGACCACCCCCTGTGGAAACATGGGCGCCGATCAGCATCGTGAGCTCAGATCCATCAGTCCCCGTTCGAGTCCGCTTCGCCCCGTCGCCGACGGGCGCCCTCCATATCGGTGGGGCGAGGACGGCACTGTACAACTGGCTCTACGCGCGGGGACGGGGGGGAGAGCTGGTGCTCCGGATCGAGGACACCGACCGCGAGCGCTCGACCCCCGAGAACATCGAGCAGATCCTCGATGCCCTGCGATGGCTCGAGCTCGACTGGGACGAGGGGCCGGTGAGCCAGGCAGGTCGCGCCGAGCGGCATCGCGCGCGCGTCGAGGAGCTTCTGTCGTCCGGACGCGCCTACCGTGACCCCGCCACCGGCGAGGACGTCGCGGCCTGGAAGATGGAGCACGGTAATCGCGGCTACCACGGGGAGCCGGTCGAGGATCCCGGCGCCGCCGTTCGCCTACGGGTCCCGGACGAGGGGGACACCGTCGTGGAGGACGAGATCCGGGGCGAGGTCCGCTTTCCGAACCAGGCGGCCGATGACTTCGTGATCGCGCGGGGGGACGGGTCGGCGCTCTACAACCTCGCGGTCGCCGTCGACGACGCCGAGATGGGTATCACCCACGTGATCCGGGGTGATGACCACCTCTCCAACACCCCGAAGCAGCTCCTCGTGATGGAGGCGCTGGGGGTGGAGCGGCCGCGCTACGCACACCTCCCTCTCCTCCATGGCCCGGACGGCAAGAAGCTCTCGAAGCGCCACGGCGCTGCGAGCGTTCAGGAGCTTCGCGACGCCGGCTATCTGCCCGCGGCGGTCCGGAACTACCTGTCCCTGCTCGGGTGGGGGACGCAGGATGACACGACGATCATGAGCACCGATGAGCTGATCGAGCGCTTCGACCTGGAGCGTGTCGGGCGCTCCTCGGCCATCTTCGACGAGCAGAAGCTTCGCTGGCTGAACGGCCGGTTCATGCGCGAGATGGAGCTGGACGACTACACGGCCGCGGTCGCCCGCCACGTCGGCCGCGAGCCCGACGAGCGGCTGCGCGCGGCCTGCGAGATCGCGCAGGAGAAGGCGCAGACGCTGGAGGAGGTCTGGCCGCTGATCGGCTTCCTGTTCGAGGAACCCGAGATCGACGAGAAGGCCTGGAGGAAGGTGATGAAGGACGGGGCCCTTCCTCTGCTCGGCGAGGCACTCGAGGCGCTTCGCGGGGCGGAATCCTTCGATCCGCCGGAGCTGGAGAGTGTCCTCGGCCGGATCGTGGCGGAGCACGACCTGAAGCCCGGCAAGCTCTACCAGCCGATCCGCGTCGCGATCACGGGCACTTCCGTCTCACCTGGGATCTTCGAATCCCTCTCCGTGCTGGGCAGAGAGCGGTCCGTGAATCGGATTGAAAAGGCCCTGAAGCGGCTATCTTCAGATCAGTCCAGTGGAGGGATCAAATAGCTCGACAGATGAGCTAAATGGTCGGCGGGCGGGTGCCGATCCGTGCCCCGTGTCGTCCGCTGCTACCTCCACACGCACCGGCCAGGGCGCGACCCGTGGCGAAGGGCGTGGGCGTGTTCTCGCGTCCGCCTTCGACGAGGCGGAGCGCCAGCCCGCTCTGGTGGAGGGTCGTGATCAGTCGCTCGACCAGGTAACCCGCGGCGCGCCTCTCCACGAGTTGGCCGCCGTGGTCGAGGCGGATGTCGGGCTCACCTGCGCGATCGTACGTGCGGCCGGGCAGCTTCAGGAGGGAGGGCGTATCCGCAGCGTCTCCGATGGCGTCGAGCGGCTCGGTCCGGGAGCCCTCGAGGCGATCCTCCGCTCCGCGCCCACCTACGACATCTTCAACGGGGACGGGCGGCTGGCCCTCGGGCCCGGCCGCTTCCGGCTGCATGCACTGGTGGTGCAGCGCGCGGCCGACCGGATCGCGGAGCTGAGCGGGATCGGCGACCGCGACGAACTCGCGCTCGCGGCGATCCTCCATGACATCGGCAGGCCGGTGCTGGCTCGCGTCCACCCGGGTTACGCCGAGCGGTTCGACCGCCGCAGCGCCACTCCCGACGACCGAATCGCCGAGGAGCGGCGCGAGCTCGGGATCGACCACGCGCTGGTCGGCGGCGTTCTCACCCGGCGCTGGGGCGTCCACACCCGGGTCGCCGAGGCGATCGAGCGACATCACACCCGCGAGGCCGAGGGGGCGGCCGCGGTGATTCGCGTCGCCGACATGGTCGCCGCGCACGTCGAGGACTGCCCGGTCAGCACCCATGACCTGGTCGAGGCGGCCGAGAGCTGCGGCCTCGACCAGCGGGCCATTCGCCGGGTTCTCTACGAGCTTCCCCAGGGCAAGTGGTCACGTCGCCGGGCAACCAGCCCGTGCCCGCTATCCGGCCGCGAGCTGGACGTGCTGCGCCGCCTCGCGGAGGGCAAGGTCTACAAGCAGATCGCCGCGGAGCTCGACCTCTCCGCGAGCACCGTGCGGAGCCATCTGCACAACGTCTACGGCAAGCTGGGAGCGCCCGACCGCGCCCAGGCGGTGCTGATCGCTACCGAGCAGGGCTGGATCTAGCGGCTTCTCCTCTCGCGCCAACCTTGGCCCTATCGGTGCGGCGGGGTTGCCGTGCCCGGAGCAGCAAGGCGGCGAGCGCGATTCCGACGGTGTCCACGGCGACGTCGAGAGAAGTCCCGCTCCGAGTCTCGACGAAGCTCTGGTGGTATTCGTCGGTGCAGGCGTAGACGAACGCGATCACGGCCGCGACCGTGACCGGGCGGCGCACCGCGCGGCTCAGCGCCCATGCCCAGAGCGCCGTGAGCAGCGCGTAGCCTCCCACGTGCCCGAGCTTGCGGACGATCACGTCCCACCACTCGTGCCCCTCGTCGGCGCGCTGCCCCGACAGGAAGAAGATCAGGCCCATCAGGGCAAGCGGCGCGACCGCGCGCAGCACCGTGCGGGTGCGTCGGTTCACCGTGGCGCCTCCCGGCCCGGTAAAAGGGATGCCGTGATCTCGGTCACCTCGAAGTCACGTTACGCGGTGGTGGCGCTCGCCGAGCTAGCGCGGGCCGGCGACAGCCCGGTGCCGATCGGCCAGGTCGCCGAGCGCCGCGAAATCCCGGTCCAGTTCCTCGAGCAGCTGTTCTCGACGCTCCGCCGCTCGGGCATCCTCGTCAGCCATCGCGGCGCGAAGGGCGGCTATACGCTCGCCCGGGCGCCCGAGGAGATCAACGTGCTGGAGGTCGTCCAGGCCCTCGACGGCGTGGTCGGGGAGGAGGGCAAGGAGGCCGGCGGGATCTGGGAGGAGGGGGTGGAGGCGCTTCGCGCCACCTTCCGCTCGACGACGATCGCCGACATCGCTCGCCGCGAGGCCGAGGACGCCGGCGCCGGGATCTACCACATCTAGACCCCGGCGCGCTGAGAGCCGCTGACAACCGCTCTCGCGGGGGCGCTGAATGGGGGCGCAACTCGGGCGCACGCATTGCGGGATCGCGATGAAGTGAATGCAGTGCCCCGCTCTTCGTCCCTCCGTGGGATGCCCGGACGCTGGTGCACGTGGTTTGCACGGATTTGAGCACTCGCGCAGGCTGTTATCAATGAAACATCTCGTTCTCAAAGTTCAAGGAGGACCCCATGAGACCTCAACCTGAGATCAGCGAAGAGGCTGGATCCTTCTTGATGACGCGCAACGGTTTCCTCAAGGCCGCCGCGGCGTCGGCCGTGGCATTGGGCACCGCTGGCGGGGCGTCGCTGCTAGGAGGTTCTCCTGCCCGGGCCGCTCGACCGCCGGAAGGCGGACCGCTCTACCCGCTTTACATTCCGCCGACGACGTCCCCGCAGAGCCTCAGCCTGACTGAGGCCCCGGCTGTGGTCGACATCGGTGGCGGTCAATCCCAAGTGTGGGCGTACAACGACTCCTTTCCCGGGCCGAGCATCGTCGCGAGTCGGGGTGATCAAGCCTCGATCCACTTGGTGAACGGGCTCCAGCAGGAGACGATCACCCACTGGCACGGGATGATCGTCGATGAGGCCAACGACGGCGGCCCCTTCCGCACGATCCCGCCCGGCGGCACATACGACTACTCGTTCACGATCAACCAGCGGGGGTGCCTGAACTTCTATCACCCGCACCCCCACGAGCTGACCGGCGAGCAGGTCAACCTCGGGCTCGCCGGCGCCTTCATCGTCAGGGATGACGTCGAGGCCGGGCTCGGCCTGCCGTCCGGTGCCCGCGAGGTGCCGCTGCTGATCCGCGACGCGACCCTGGACTCGGCCGGGAACCTCAGCTACAAGCCGCGGAGCGGCGGCTTCGATGGGCAGATTCCCCTCGTCAACGGGACGCGCAGACCGTTCTACGTAGTGGGCGGCGACCTGTACAGGTTCCGTGTCGTCAATGGGGCGAACGCCCGGATCTTCGGCCTGACGCTCTCCACCGGCGCGCCGTTCACGCTGATCGGCAACGACGGCGGGTTCCTGGAGACCCAAAGTGACCTGACCCGGATCGACATCGCGCCGGGCGAGCGACTCGACCTGCTGGTGAGCTTCGCCGGCTACCAGTATGAGTGGGTCGCGCTCCGCGACGCGCGCTCGAACTGGGACCTGCTCAACTTCCCAGTCTTCTCCCCGGGGACGGGGAGCGTCCCGACCCTTGCGCTCCCGTCGATTCCGAAGCTATCGAACCCGGTGACCACCCGGACGTTCAGCTTCGACGGCATGAGCAAGATCAACGGCAAGGAGTTCGACCCGAACCGGATCGACTTCAGGGTGCCCTTCGGCACCACCGAGCTCTGGCGATTCACGACAGGCGGCAACGCCCCGCATCCGGTGCACGTCCACGGCGCCTCCTTCCAGGTGCAGTCGCGCACCGGCGGTCGGGGGACCGTGTTTCCGTGGGAGCGCGGCTGGAAGGACACCGTTCTGCTCGAGGACAGGGAGACCGTCGACGTCCTGATCCGTTTCGACGGCTTCCGGGGCCGCTACGTGATCCACTGCCACAAGCTCGAGCACGAGGACATGGGGATGATGTCGGCCTTCGAGGTGTACTGACCCCTCATTCGCTGGGCAAGCTACGTCGCAAGCGAGGAAGACGAAGAGCACCAGCGCGGGCCCGCGTTGACCGCGCCCCGGGTACCCCCTTCCGGTTCAAGAGCTGTGGCGAACGGGTAAGCAAGGCAAATGGAGTCGGGGTCGGAGGAACGCTGTGAGCGGTGCGGAAGCATGACGGGAGTCTTCGTCCTGCATCACTCCAGCGGCACATCGCGGCCAGTGTGTGACCAGTGCGATGCGCTCGCGCAGGAGACCGATCCCCTTTTCTGGCGATGGTTCCACTACGAGGGCCGCTTCGAACCTGAGGGCTCCGCGCCCCCGACCTCGACGACCTCGGCGGCTACAGAGTCGTAGACCGACGCCGGGGGGTCGGCGGCACCCTGAGGTGGGCACGAAATGGTCGCGGGCACGCGTTTGGCCAGATCGAGCGTGGGTAACTCTGTTGCACCCCAAGCGAAAGGACTTGATTCGTGGGCATCATTGGTTGGATTCTGCTCGGTCTCCTCGCAGGCGCGATCGCGAAGCTGATCCTGCCGGGTGACGATCCCGGCGGGATCATCGTTACGACGCTGATCGGGATCGCGGGTGCGTTGGTCGGCGGCTTCATCGCCAGCGCTCTGGGGATCGGCGATCTGGACGAGTTCTTCGACATCGGGACGTGGCTGATCGCCATCGGCGGTGCCTTGCTCCTGCTGGTCGTCTACCGCATGTTCACCGGGGGCACGGCCGCCCGCCGAGGGGCCCCTTATTGAGCGACCGCGGGTCATCGTGAGCGTGGTGACAGCGACAATCATCGGCCTCGGCCTCCTGCTCGCCCTGGCGCTGATCGCCCCCGTGATCTCCAGCGAGCACGTGAGAACCCTGAGTTCGCGGCGGCGGTCCTCCTCCCGGGGTGCCGTTCAGGGCGGCGGCAAGAAGGACGAGGACACCACGATGCCCCACCTACCGGCTCCGCCGCTGCCGCCGGATCAGGTCTAGCCGGAACCGGATACCGCCGCTGAGCTGAGCGGCGCCCGGGCGGGGCAGGCCGAATCACCGGAAAGCTGACCCGGTTCCGGTACTTTGGGTCGATGGAATCGTCCGTCAGCACCCTCAGGGTCGGAGCCGAGAGCTCCGCCGTCGTCGGCAACACCCCCCTCGTGGCCCTCCCTCGCCTGGGGGCCGAGCTGCCGGGGGAGGTGGTCGCGAAGCTGGAGTTCTTCAACCCGGGCGGGTCCGTCAAGGACCGGATCGGGGTGGCGATGATCGACGCCGCCGAGCGGGACGGGCTGATCGAGCGCGGCCGCTCGGTGATCGTCGAGCCGACCAGCGGGAACACCGGAATCGCGCTCGCCCTCGTCGCCGCCGCGCGGGACTACCGGCTCATCCTGACACTGCCGGAGGGAATGAGCCGAGAGCGGACCGCCGTTCTTCGGACCTACGGCGCCGAGGTCCACGAGACCCCGTCGCTGGGGGGAATGAACGAGGCGGTGGCGCTCGCCGAGCGGCTCGCAAAGGAGAACGACGGCTTCATTCCCCAGCAGTTCTCCAACCCCGCGAATCCGGAGATCCATCGCCGGACCACCGCGGAGGAGATTTGGCGCGACCTGGACGGCCAGGTCGACGCGTTCGTCGCCGGGGTCGGGACGGGGGGAACGATCACCGGTGTCGGCCAGGTCCTGAAGGAGCGCCGCCCCGACGTCAGGGTGGTTGCGGTCGAGCCGAAGGCCTCGCCCGTGCTATCCGGAGGCGAGCCCGGACCCCACAAGATCCAGGGAATCGGCGCCGGGTTCGTTCCCGACGTCCTCGACCGGGATGTGATCGACGAGGTCGTCGGGATCGGCGACGAGGACGCGCTCGACACCGCGCGGGCGGCGGCACAGAGCGAGGGGCTTCTCGTCGGAATCTCGGCGGGAGCCGCGATCAGGGCGGCGCTCGACCTCGCCACACAGGAGGAGATGGCGGGGAAGCGGATCGTGGTGATCGTCCCCGACTCCGGCGAGCGCTACATGTCGCTGCCATTCTTCGCCCCCGGCCAGTGACCGCGCGTCCCTAACCTCCGTGTCGATGTTCGGTCTCAGTACGCTCAAGCGGGTCGCCAAGGAGGTCTCCTCCGACGTGACCTCGGCTCGCGAGCGCGACCCCGCAGCTCAGGGCGTCGGGGCGCTCGAGATCCTCACCGGCTGGGCCGGTGTGCAGGCGCTCCTCGCCCACCGCGTCGCGCACGCGCTCTGGGAGGCCAGGGTGCCGCTCGCCCCCAGAGTGATCGCCTACACGAGCCGCGCGGCCACCGGGGTGGAGATCCATCCGGCCGCCAAGATCGGATCTGACTTCTTCATCGATCACGGCTCCGGCGTCGTGATCGGCGAGACAGCGGAGATCGGGAATCGGGTGACGCTCTATCAGGGCGTCACCCTGGGCGGCACCGGTTTCGCCCGGGGCAAGCGCCATCCCACGCTGGAGGAGGGCGTCACGGTCGGCTCCGGGGCGAAGCTGCTCGGCCCGGTCACCGTCGGGAGTAACGCCAAGGTGGGCGCCAACACGGTCGTGATCGAGGACATCCCACCGCACACCACCGTGGTCGGCAACCCGGGGCACCCCGTCCGAGTCGAGGGAAAGCCTGTGGAAGGCCCCGACACCGACTGGATCCATCTCCCGGATCCGATCGCGGATGCGATCAAGGAGCTCTCAGCGCGGATCGCGGAGCTCGAGAGGCAGCTCGCCGAGGCCCATGGGGAGGTCGGCAAGCCGGCGGAGGTCACCGAGCTTCGTCCCAAACAGGGACCCTCCTCAGCGGGCGGCTAGACTGCCGCTCTCGTCCGACCCCCCGGGGGTGCCGATGTCTCGCGCGCGTTTGCTCGCTCCCCTACTCACCCTGTTCATCCTTCCGCTGGCGCTTGCCGCCTGCAGCGACGACGACAGTGGCGATCAGGACCAGATCACCGAGGCGATCGAGACGGCGGCCACGGGAACTGACGCCGTGGAGAAGTGCACCGTGGTCGTGACGCAGAGCTTCGTCGAGCAGACTCAGTTCGCGACCGGCGACGCGGCGGTGGCCGCCTGCGAGGAGGAGGCGACCGATGCCGTCGCCGACTCCGTCGAGGTTTCGGCGATCGAGGTCGACGGCGACTCGGCGACGGCCGAGGCGGCCTTCACCGGCGGCAGTCTGGACGGGCAGACGCTGGTGATCTCGCTGGTGAACGAGGGCGGCCGGTGGAAGCTCGACCAACTGGAGGAGTTCGTCGACTTCGACCCACAGTCCTTCGCCGCCGGTCTCGCCGAGGAGGCGGGCGCGGAGGGCAATACCCCGCAGGGGCTTGTCGACTGCGTGGTCGAACAGGTCCAGTCGACCGATCCCGAGCAGGTCCAGGCCGCCTACCTGAGCGGTGAGGAGGGTGAGCTGCTCAGCCTGTTCGGCCCCTGCTTCCAGCAGGGCTAGCTGTCGGCAGCGACCGCAGGGCGAGCCGGGGCGAGGACTATCCTCGCCCCGGTGGCCCATGCGAGTGAACAGGCCGACCCGGAATTGAACGGCGGCGCGGAGGGCGAGACGCCCTCCGCGGCCCCGATCGAGGTGGGCGCGGACCAGGTCGAGCGGCTGCTGAGCGGCCTTAACGGGCCGCAGCGCGAGGCGGTCACCTTCGGTGAGGGTCCGCTCCTGATCCTCGCCGGGGCGGGGTCGGGCAAGACCCGCGCCTTGACCCACCGGATCGCCTGGCTGCTCGCCACCGGCCGGGCGCGACCGGACCAGATCCTCGCGATCACCTTCACCAACAAGGCCGCCGATGAGATGCGGGAGCGGGTCGCATCCCTCGTCGGGGGGGTGGAGCGGCGGATGTGGGTGATGACGTTTCACGCCGCCTGCGCGCGGCTGCTCCGGATCGAGGCCGAGCGGCTCGGCTACACGAGCCGGTTCACGATCTACGACGAGGCCGACTCGCTGCGGATGTTGAAGCGCTGCCTCGAGGAGCTGGAGGTGGACACCAAGCGCTATCCACCCCGGGCGGTGAGGGCCCGGATCTCCGACGCCAAGAACCAGCTGATCGACGCCGAGACCTACCAGGAACACGGCGGTAGCCCCTTCGAGGACATGGTCGGCCAGGCGTACCGGCTGTACGAGCGGCGGATGCTCGACGCGAACTCGATGGACTTCGACGATCTCTTGATGCGGACGGTGAACGTGCTCGAGCTGTTCGACGACGTCCGTCGCCGCTATCGGGAGCGCTTCCGCTGGGTGCTCGTCGACGAGTACCAGGACACCAACCACGCCCAGTACCGGCTCCTGCAGCTCCTCTGCGGCGAGGACGGGAACCTGTCGGTAGTGGGAGACGACTCGCAGTCGATCTATTCGTTTCGCGGAGCGGACGTCAGGAACATCCTCGAGTTCGAGGAGGACTTCCCGGACGCGGCGGTCGTGAAGCTCGAGCAGAACTACCGCTCGACCGAAACGATCCTCGAGGCCGCGAACGCCGTGATCTCACACAACCAGGGCGGCCTGCGGAAGCACCTCTGGACCGACCTCGGCGAGGGGGAGAGGATTCACGTCGCCGAGCTCGAGGACGAGCACGCCGAGGCGCGGTTCGTCGCCGGCGAGATCGAGGAGCTGACCGATCAGCACGGGATGAGCCGGGATCAGATCGCGGTCTTCTACCGGACCAACGCGCACAGCCGTGTGCTCGAGGACATCCTCGTCCGCTACGAGCTTCCCTACCAGGTGATCGGCGGGACGAAGTTCTACGAGCGGGCCGAGATCAAGGACGCGGTCGCCTACCTCCAGCTGCTGGTCAATCCGGCGGACGAGGTGAGCTTCTCGCGGGTGGTGAACTCGCCCCGGCGAGGGATCGGCGACACGAGCCAGGGCAAGCTTCGCTCCCATGCGAACACGACGGGGCGGACGATCTGGGAGGTGGCGCTCGAGCCGGAGTCGGTGCCGGGCCTGGGCGCGGCCGCGATCAAGTCGATCTCTCGCTTTGTCGAGCTGATCGAGGAACTCCGGGCGGAGTTCGAGGAGGGCCCGGTGGCGGACCTGCTGAAGGCCCTGCTCGAGCGCTCGGGCTATTTCGATGCCCTCCGTGCCGAGCGGACGATCGAGGCCGAGGGCCGGACCGAGAACCTCGAGGAGCTGGTCGGCGTCGCGGCCGAGTTCGACGCGAACCGGATGCTCGAGGGGCCCTCGGAGATCTCACCGCTCGAGGAGTTCCTCCAGGCGATCTCCCTCTACACCGACCAGGACGACCTTCGCCGCGACGAGTCGAAGGTCACCCTGATGACGCTCCACAACGCGAAGGGCCTCGAGTACGACGCGGTCTTCATCATCGGCTGCGAGGAGGGCCTCTTCCCGCACTCGCGCTCGCTCGAGGAGGGGAACGAGGAGGAGGAGCGCCGGCTCTGCTACGTCGGCATCACGAGGGCCCGGAAGCGGCTCTGGTTGACCCACGCGCGCAGCCGCCGGATGTTCGCGGGCCGCGAGACGGGTTTTCCCTCACGGTTCCTCTCCGAGCTGCCCGAGGAGCTGGTCGAGCGTGAGGGCACCGAGGAGCAGGCGATCACCGGTTGGTCGCTAGGCCGGGCCGCGCCCGAGCCGGGTCCGTCTCTGTCGTTCGCCACCGGGGACGACGTCACCCACGCGAGCTTCGGCGACGGCGTCGTCACCGCCGTCGAGCCCGGCGGCGTGATCGTCGTCCGCTTCTCGGGCGACGGGGCGGAGCGGAAGCTGATGGCCGACTACGCGCCGCTAACCAAACAATCGGGCTCCGCCTCGGCCTCGCCTGCGGGGGACCCTCGCATCAGATGATGCAGCTCCGAGGGAGCCGCCCGTGAGCGCCACCGTGATCGACGGCAAGGCGGTGGCGGCGTCCGTGCGCGAGCGCGTTCGCGCCGAGGCCGAGGCGCTCGCCGGGCAGATCGGCCGCCCGCCCGGGCTCGCGACCGTCCTGGTCGGTGACGATCCCGCCTCGGCGATCTACGTGCGTCGGAAGCGGGAGGCGTGCGAGGAGGTCGGGATCTCCTCCTTCCACCACGAGCCGGACGGATCGATCCCCCAGGAGGAGCTCCTCGATCTCGTCGCGGAGCTGAACGCCTCGGACGAGGTGGACGGGATCCTGGTCCAGCTCCCCCTCCCGGAGCAGATAGATGCGGATGCGGTCGTCGCTGCGCTCGATCCCGCGAAGGACGTGGATGGTCTGACTCCGACCAGCGCGGGCCTCCTGGCCCGCGGCGATCCGGGCCTGGTTCCCTGCACCCCGAGGGGGGTGATGGAGCTGCTCGATTCCGCCGGAATCGACCCGGCGGGCAAGGAGGCGGTGATCGTCGGCCGCTCCAATCTCGTGGGCAGGCCGCTCTTCTCGCTACTGCTGGGCGCGCACGCGACGGTCACCGTCTGCCACTCCCGCACCGTCGACCTCGCGGAGGTCTGCCGACGCGGGGAGATCCTGGTCGCCGCGGCCGGCCGGCCGCGGCTGATCGGCGCCGAAATGATCCGGCCGGGCGCGACGGTGATCGACGTCGGGACCAATCGAACCGACGACGGCCTGGTCGGGGACGTGGATTTCGACGCGGCCCGCGAGGTCGCCGGTGCGATCACTCCGGTGCCGGGCGGGGTGGGCCCGATGACGATCGCGATGCTTCTCGCGAACACCGTGCAGGCGGCGCACGGTGCGAGGGTGCTCCGAGAGGAGCAACCCGATTAGGGATGGCTGCCCCGCCCGCCGAGCTGACCCCGCCCGGTCGCCGTGCTTGAATCCCGCGAAAGGGGTTGCCCCTGCCCCTCGGATAACCATCGACGGAGGCGGTTTTGGATTCCTCAAGGCTTCGCACGGGTGAGATGGTCGCCGGAATCGGCGGTGTCGCACTGTTCGTGTTTCTGTTCTTCGACTGGTTCGGGGCCGGGATCGAGGGCTTCGACGGGGGCGTCAGCGGCTGGGACGGCCTCGGTGCCGACTTCAGCGGGTTCATCGTCGCGTCGAGCTCGTTCGCCGGGGTGGCCCTCGCGCTGCTCGCCATGTCCGGGCAGAAGGTCAACGTTCCCGCCCCGCGCGGGAGCGCAACCGCGGTGCTGGGACTGCTGAGCGTCGCGATCATCGTCTGGCGGGTCTTCGCCAACACCGGGGATCTCAAGGTCGGGCTGTCCCTCGGCCTGATCGCCGCGATCGCGATCGCCGCTGGGGCGCTGATGGCCCTGCGCGAGGACGGGTTCGAGCCGCTCGTGGCGGTTCCCAGCGGCCGCACGAGCGCCGCGGCGGCGAGTGCGCCGCCCGCCACGCCCGCGCCGCCTCCGGCGGCGACGCCAGCGGGCAGGACCGCCAGCGGCTCCGGTGGCTCGACCACGACGACGCGAGCGGCGACGAAGAAGCCGGGCACCCGCTCGACCGCGAAGAGCGGGTCGCGGACCAAGTCCGGCTCGGCGAAGGGCCGGAGCTCCACCAAGTCGGGGGCGAAGCGCTCGTCGAGCGCGAAGCGCTCCTCCGGGAGCCGGAAGAAATAGGTTGCAGCTGGCGGGGCCCCTCGCCCCGCCGCTCAGCTCAATCTCGATCCGAGGAGAGGGATGGACACAGGAAGGCTGTCTCAGGGGCAGATGATCGCCGCGGTCTCAGCCGTCGTCCTGCTGGTCGCGATGTTCCTGCCGTGGATCGGCGTCGACGCTCCCGACGTGCCCGCCGGCGTCCCGGTGCCCGAGGGCCTGGGAGACGATTCGCAGAATGTCTGGAAGGGCTCGTCGATCGACGTCTACCTACTGATCACCGCCATCGTCGCGATAGTATCGGCGCTCCTGGCCGTCTCCGGAGGCGCCGAGGAGTTCTCCTTCTTCTCGGCGGCGACATTTCTGCTCGGGTTTGTCGGGGTAATTCTCGTCGTGGTCTGGCTGACCATCGACTTCCCCGATGATTCGGAGCGGAAGTACGGGGCCTTCATCGGCCTCGCCGCATCGGTTGGGATCGCATACGGTGGCTTCAAGGCGATGCAGGAAGAGGTCGCCGCGTAGAGGGATATAGGCTCGATCGAGCCAAGACGAGGAGGAGGCAAATTGGACGCAGACAGGCTCTCTCAGGGACAGATCGTCGCCGCTGTCTCGGCGATCGCCCTGTTCATCATCAGCTTCCTGCCGTGGTTTGGGGCCCCAGAGGTCACGGGAGTCGGGGTGGGGGGTGGGACCGTCACCGTAGGGGGGAACTTCAGCCTCTGGGAGGCCGAGAACCCCTTCGACATTTACCTCCTGATTGTGATCCTGGTGGCGCTTGTGCCGGCGGTGCTCGCCTTTGCAGGAGGCGGCGACGCCCCGCTTGCACCCGTCGCCACGACACTGCTCGCGGCTGTTGGAACCGTGCTGATTCTTTACCAGGTGATCGACACGCCAGCGGAGCTTGATCGCAAGATTGGTCTTTTCCTCGGTCTGTTCGCGTGCGCTGGGGTGACGATTGGCGGGTACTTGTCGATGCAGGAGGACGCAAGACGCGAGCGCTACTGAGCCGCGGGCCCACGCTCGGCGAGCTGGTCGGGGCCCTCTGCGGTCTCGGCCTGCTCGTTCTTAGCTTTCTCCCCTGGTATTCCGCGGGTCCCGTCGACGCGACAGCCTGGGAGGCGTTCAGCGTGATCGACCTCGTCCTCGCCGTCGCCGCAGTCGTCTCTCTCTCCGTCGGGCTGGTCGTGCTCACCGGGATCTCGGTCAGTTACCCGGTCGCTGGCAGCGCCGCCGCGACGGGGTTCGGGGCAGCGGCCTTCGTCTGCATCCTCTACCGGCTGATCGATCCGCCGGCCGACGGGGTCGATCGCGAGATCGCGGCCTGGCTCGGGCTGATCGCCGCCGCGGGGATCACCTACGGCGGCTACCTCGGGATCCAGGAGGCCCGCTAGAGCCCGCCTACCCGGCGAGGCGCGTCGCCACCACGTTCGCGACGTGGGCGGAGCAGGCGATGATCGTCATCATCGGATTGACGCCGACGGAGGTGGGGAGGAGGGCGGCGTCGGCTACGTATAGGCCGTCGGTGCCGCGGACCGCGCCCTCCGGGTCGCAGACGCTGGTCGCCGGATCGGCTCCCATCCTCGCCGTGCTCATCGGATGGAACGCCTCGAGGCGGAGATCGCCCGGCTCGAGCTTCATCGACTCGAAGTCGGAGAGCCGTTCCCGCTCGATCACCGAGACCGGTCCGACGTTCGGATAGACCTCCGTCGCGCCGGCGGCGAAGTGGATCTCCGCCGCGCGCGCGATCCCGAACTGGATCCGCCTCGCCTCGTCGGGGAGCAGCCGGTAGGAGAGGCGCAGCGATCCGCTCGAGGTCAGGCCGACCCGGCCCGACGAGCGATCGTGAAGGTGTACCCCGATCGAGGCGATCTGGTCGAAGTTCGCGACCCGGTCCGAAAACGCCTCTCCGACGCCGGGCAGCCACTGCGCCCCGAACGAGAGCGGCGTGAAGGTTGCCTCGAGCAGGATCCGCTCCGGCGCCCACTGATCGACGTAGTAGCTCTGCATCACGCCGTCCCAGCCGCGAACCTCCTCCTCGTAGCGGGCGCCGATCCAGGCGGCCGGATGGATGTGCAGATTGCGGCCGACGGCGGGATGGGCGATTCCGGAGCGCAGGAGCAGCTCCGGCGTCCCGAACGCGCCGCCCGCGCTGATCACGGTGCGCGCACGGACCTCCCAGTCGCGCCCGGGGGAAGGGCGGCCGCTCCGCATCACCTCCTGCGAGGCGGTGGTCGGCATCCCCGCCCTGCAGGCAAGGCCCCTGACCCGACCGTCCTCGGTGAGCACTCGCTGGGCCTGGACGCCAGCCCGCACCCGCGCGCCGGCTTCTACGGCGCGGGGCAGGTAGGAGACGTGGGCGGCCCGCTTCGCGTCGAGTCGGCACCCGAGTGGACAGGAGCTGCACTGCACGCAGGCGCCGGCGTTCCGGCTGATCGGGCCGCCGCTCGCGCCGAGGGCCTGCGCGCCCTCCATGCACAGCTGGCCGTTTCGCCCCATCCGGTCCGGGTCGACCGGGGTCACAGCCAGCACCTCCTCCGCACCCCGGTAAAGCGGGTCGAGCTCGGTCGCCCATGCGATTCCCTCCCGCTCGCTCCACTCCGCGAGCACCTCGCGGGGAGCTCGGAAGCACGTCCCCGAGTTGATCACCGTGGTGCCGCCCACGGTCCGGCCGACCGGCACGGGGATCGCCGGCTTGCCCGCGGCGATCGTCATCCCGCCGTCGCGGTAGAGCAGGGGCAGACCATCGAGGGGGTCGGTGGGGTAGGAGTCCCGATCGACGTAGGGACCGGACTCGAGCACGATCACGTCCAGGCCGGCGGCGGCGAGCGTCGCCGCCGCTACCGCTCCGCCGGCGCCCGAGCCTACGATCGCGACGTCGCACTCCTCGCCGCTGCCTCGCGGCTCCAGGTCGCCGAGGTGCGTTGCCGTCGGCCTTGGGGTCCCCTCCCGGACGGCGCAGCGCGACTCGGATCCGACCGCCGCCCGGACCCGCTCGTCCCTGGCCCAGCCGATCATCGTGAGCAGCTTCGCGAGGAGGATCAGGTCCCCGTAGAGGGAGAAACGGGAGCGCTCCATCT
>DASUYK010000026.1:0-8168 GCA_036377415.1 Solirubrobacterales bacterium | reverse complement strand
GCGGACGTCGCGGTCGAGCTCGGCGTGGACTGCAGCTGCCCCGCGTTCGGTGATCTCCCGCTCAACCTCCAGGCGGATCTCCTCCGGAACCGGAGGACGGAGATCGAGGTCGGCGAGCGCCGCCCGCAGGTACAGGCCGGTGCCGCCGACGACGATCGGGGCCCGCCCCTCGGAGATCAGGGAGTCGATCTCGCGGTGGGCGAGCTCCGCATAGCGACCGGCGCTGAACTCCTCGGTCGGGTCGACGAACGACAGGAGCCGGTGCTCGAGCCGAGCCCGTTCCTCGCGGGAGGCGGCGCCGCTCAGGACCTCGAGTCCGCGGTAGACCTGGATCGAGTCGCAGTTGACGGCTACGGGGTCCTCCCCTCGCTCCCGAAGCCGGTCGGCGAGCTCGAGCGCCACGCCGGTCTTGCCCACCGCCGTCGGGCCGAACAGCGCGATCACGCGCATCGTGCGGGAGGGGCTCAGGCCGCCCGGCTGAGCAGGCGCTCGGTGCCGGAGAGCGTGGTCGAAGAGGCGGTGTCGATCGTCACCTCGACCAGTTCTCCCGGGTTCGCGGTGCCGTCGAAGTTGACGGTCTTGTTGTGCCGGGTGCGCCCCCGCAGTCGCGATGCGTCAGTCCGGCTCGGTCCCTCCACCAGCACCTCCATTGTTCGGCCGACGAATCGCTCGGCGCGCTCTCGCGCACGCCGCTGGACGAGCTCGACGAGGCGCTGCATCCGGTCGCGTTTCACGGCATGGGAGAGCTGGCCCTCCATCTCGGCGGCCTCCGTTCCCCGCCTGGGCGAGAAGATGAAGGTGAAGGCGCCGTCGTAGCCGACCTGGTCGACGACCTCCAAGGTCTGCTCGAAGTCATCGTCCGACTCGCCCGGGAAGCCGACGATGATGTCCGTGGTGATCGCGCAGTCGGGGACGTGCTCCCGGATCATCGCGACCCGGTCCATGTAGCGCTCGCGCGTGTAGGTGCGGCGCATCCGCTTCAGCACCGGACTCGATCCCGATTGGAGCGGCAGGTGGATGTGCTCGCAGAGCGAGCCGAGCTCGGCGTGGGCCCGGATCACGTCCTCGCGCATGTCCTTTGGGTGGGGGCTCGTGTAGCGGATCCTCTCCACCCCCGGGATCGCGTCGACGCGGGCGAGCAGCTCGGCGAAGCTGATTCGATGCTCTGGAGCCAAGTCTCGCCCGTAGCTGTTGACATTCTGGCCGAGCAGCGTCACCTCGTGGACCCCGTCCGCCGCGAGTCGCTGCACCTCCGCGATCAGCTCGTCCGGGTCACGACTCACCTCGCGACCGCGCACCGACGGGACGATGCAGTACGAGCAAACACAGTTGCAGCCCTGCGAGATCTGGACCCAGCCCTGGAACTCGCGTGCCCGCTTCATCGGCAGGTGTCCCGAGACGTCCTCGAACTCGAAGTAGCCCTGCGCCGTGAGCGAGTCCGAGGTAAGGAACTCGGCGAGACGATGGATCTGGCCGGGGCCGAAGGCGACGTCCACGAAGGGAAACCGACTGAACACTTCGTCCTTGACCGACTGGGCCCAGCAGCCGCCAACGCCGACGACCCGCGCCGGGTCCTCGGACTTGAGCCGCTTCGCCTCGCCGAGGTGCGCGATGAACCGATTGTCGGCCGACTCGCGGATCGAGCAGGTGTTGAACAGGATCAGGTCGGCCTGGTCGCGGCTCTCCACCTCGACGTAGCCGAGCGAGTCGAGCATTCCCCGCATCCGCTCGGAGTCGTGCTCGTTCATCTGGCACCCGAACGTGGTGACGTGGTAGCGGCGCTCCATACGGGAATTCAAGCAACTAGCTACCACGATCCAGGTGTGGAAGATCAGCCGACGGGCGGGTTCCCCTCCACCGTCAGATCCCCTTCCATTCCGGCCTCGCGGTGTCCCGGAACGGTGCAGAAGAAGACGTACTCCCCGGGGGCGAGGCTCTGGAGCTCCACGGACTCCTCGCCGTCGGTGAACACCGAGGTCTCGCCGAGCACGTTCCCGTCGTTGGTCTCCAGGGCGAGGCTGTGGGGAACGGCGGAGGGGTTCGTGTAGGTGATCGTCAGGTTGCCGGGGCTCGCCTCGAGGCCGTCGGGCTCGAACGCCAATCCGCCGTCCTCGGGCGAGGTCACTGCCAGCGACGTCGCCTGAGCGGTCTCGGGGTCCTGCTGGTTGCCGCCCTCGCTCGCCTGGGGCTGACCACCCGGGCTCCGAGGGGGCGCCTCCGCCTCTTGTTCCTCCTGGGCGAGCTCCTGCTCGCGATGCGCCTGCTCCTCCTCGGAGAGGTCGATCGCAAAGGCCATCGTCACCCCGACGATCGTCGCGAAGAGCGCGGTCACGCCGATCAGCATCACCCGGTTCTGCGGGAACGAGCCGGCGCTGCGGACGCCCAGAAATGAGAGGACCACGGCCGCGAGCACCAAGATCACGCCGATCACGTAGAACAGGTCGCCGTCCATTTCGCGCGGATCCTATCCGGAGCGGTCGGCGCCCCGAGGCGTCACGCGGCCTCGGAGAGCCGCTCCGCCTCGCGGACGGCCTCGTAGGCGAGCTCGAGAGAATATCCGCGGCGAACGAGAAACCCGAGGGCCCGCTCGCGCTCGCGCTCCGAGGCGCAGCTCATGCCCCGCCCCGAGATCAGGCGCACCGCACGCTCGAGCTGCACCGCGATCTCCTCGCCGGCCAGTACCGCGTCGACGTGTTCCCGGGCCACCCCGCGCCCCTCGAGGGCGGTGCGAATCCGCTCCGACCCCCAGCCGGCGAGCTCCCGCTGTCCTCCGCGTAGCGGCGCGCGAAGCCTCGGTCGTCGATTGCCCCCGCTTCCGCCAGGAGGGCCAGCACCTCGGCGATCTCCGCCTCCCCCACCCCGCGCTCCGCGAGCCATGCTCGCAGCTCGGACTCCGTGCGCTCCTTGTAGCCGAGCGCCTTGAGCGCCAGCTCGTAGGCGTCGTCAGGCAGCCTTCTTCTCCGTCTGCTCGACCGGCTTGGGCCTGGTCTTGCCCTTCACCGCCTCGGCCGCCTTCGCCGCGTCCGCCGTTTTCTCGGCCTCCGGGCGCTGCTCGGGTTGCGAATCGCCGATGCCGAGCTTCTCGTGCACCTTGCGCTCCAGCTCCGCGGCCGGCTCCGGGTTCTCCCGGAGGAACTCCTTCGTGTTGTTCCGGCCCTGGCCGAGCCTGGTCTCGCCGTAGGAGAAGAACGATCCCGACTTCTGGATCAGGTCGTGCTCGAGGGCTAGGTCGAGCAGGCCACCTTCCTTCGAGATGCCGACGCCGTATTCGATGTCGAACTCGGCCTGGCGGAAGGGCGGCGCCACCTTGTTCTTCACGACCTTCACCCGCACCCGATTGCCGACCGCCTCGGTGCCCTCCTTCAGGGTCTCGATCCTGCGGATGTCGAGGCGCTGGCTCGAATAGAACTTCAACGCCCGGCCGCCCGGCTGGGTCTCGGGGGAATTGTGGACCACGACGTGGTCAACGAGATAGGTGTGGTTTCCCTCAACCTGAAGATCGAAGCGGTCTCGCTTACGCGGGGTCGCCGGCTTGCGGTACTTGCGAAGCACCTCCATCGGCGCCGCGCGCAGACTGGTCCTCGAAGCCACCCGCGTCCCGTTCAAGTGGGCATCGCTGGTGTCTGGATGCCAACCGAACCGGCCTCGTAGTTCGGGGTGGAGCTTGTAGTCCAGTGACGGGTGGACATATGGCGCGATCCTCTCCTGGAACTGTCTCGCCCGCTCACCGCTGAAGAGCAACTCGCGATCTCTAATCGTCGCTCGACCCATTCCAAGCTCTTCGAGCTTTGCAGCGAGCCGCTGCTTGTCGTCGTTGCTGAGCGCGCTGCAATAGATCACGGACTTGCCATGGCCCCACCGCGCGTAGTGGCCTGAGAACGAGCCGTCGTCGCAATACCAGGCCGCCACCGCCCGCTCATCTAGCTGATCGATCAGCTCATCGCTCACCGTGCGGCCGCCGGTCTTGGCGTAGATCGCCTCATGGACCGGTGCGAGTTGACGCATCGGGATCGTGTCGAAGCCGATGCCATTGCCGGTGGCGCCGATCTTGTGGGAGAAGGGAGCAAGCATCTCGTGCTTCCACTCGCAGTATTCGCGCTGCTCCTCGCCATGACCGACTCGGAACGACACGTTGTGGTCTGACGCATGGCGCAGCGAACCGTCGCCCAAAGCACTCCCGATGATCAGCTGGAGTTGATCATCACTGAGCGCGTAATGCTTGACGGCCGCCAGCACCTCATCGCCCTCCTCGATCTCCGCAGCCGGTTTCTCGCCATCCGGCGTGAAGATCAAATGATTCGGCGTGCACGCAAACTTCCGCTTCCCAGATCCACCGCCGGCCGCGACCTCGAACTGAAGCCATTCGTCGGTCTCGCCATTGTTGTAGTAATCGACGATCCTCTTCGGCGAGATCTGGCCGGTCTCGGGATCCATCGACATCACCTCGACCGGCATCCGCTGGTTGACGATCTTCCCGATCTTCTCGGTGCTCCCATCGGCAAGCACGACGCGCGCGTCGTAGTGGAAGCAGCCGAACATCACGCCGATCTTCTCGCGGATCTGGTTCGTGAACAGGCAGACGGTCTTCGCCCTGTTCAGGTTGCCGGCGAGCTTCCTGAGGGCCTGCGACATCAGGCGCGCCTGCAGCCCGACGTGGGAATCGCCCATCTGCCCCTCGAGCTCCACCCGCGGCGTCAGCGCCGCGACCGAGTCGATCGCGACGACGTCGACCGCCCCGGAGCGCACCAGCACGTCGACGATCTCCAGGGCCTGCTCGCCGTAGTCGGGCTGGGAGATCAGGAGCTCGTCGGTGTTCACGCCGATCCTGCGCGCATAGGCGGGGTCGATCGCATGCTCGGTGTCGACGAAGGCGCAGACGCCGCCGCGCGCCTGGGCCTCGGCCATGATGTGGTAGACGAGCGTCGTCTTCCCGGATGACTCCGGGCCGAAGATCTCGACGATGCGCCCGCGCGGAACGCCGCCGACGCCGAGCGCGATGTCCAGGGGAAGCGCCCCGGTGGAGATCGCGTCCACCTTGATCGACCCGACGTCGCCGAGCTTCATCAGCGCGCCCTGGCCGAAGTTCTGCTCGATCTGCTTGACCGCCGCCTGCAGGGCCTGGTCGCGAGCCTTCGCGTCCTTCTCGCCTGCCTCTCTCAGGTTGGGCTTCTCATCTGCCATCTCGGTCACCTCTCAGTCGTCTGTGGCCGTCGGAAGCTCCAACTCAGCCAGCGGTTCGTACTCGGCACCCGTGCGCATCAGGTGGGATCTGAAGAGCACCAGACGAGTCGGACGGAAGAACCGGAACATGTGTTCGGGTAGCGGATGGGGCTCCCGCGTCACCAGCGCCGGCTTCCGGGAGCCCCGCGCCTCGGGCCTCACCCGCGCAACGGTCAGGTGGGGCCAGAACGGCCGCTTCTCCGGCTCGTGGAACCGCGCCGCCACCAGCCGCTCCTCCACCTGCCGCTGCAGCGCCACGGTCTCCTCCGAGCGGGCGTCGAGCGCGAACAGGCGAGGCCGCTTGCCGCGGGGCACCCCGATCGGCTCCGGGGCTAGCTCCACGGCGGGGGCGTTCGCCTCGACCGCGAGCGCCTCCGAGGCGATCTTCCTCGTGTCCTTCTGCGCCTGGTAGCCGAGGAAGACGAGCGTCATGTGCAGGGCGTCCGGCTTCACCGGTCTCAGGGCGGGATCGGCCAGCGCGCTCCGCTGCCAGTCGACGAGGCCCGCGCGGACGTCCTGCGGCAGGTCGAGGGCGACGAACAGCCGCGCCCTCGGGCTTTTGAGCCGCTCCTTGGCCACCATCCGACAAGCTAGCCATCGCCCCCGATCCAATCGCGTCGCTCATCCCGAATTCAGGCGGGTGCGACGCGTTCTCGCCCCCCGGGCCGGAATAGACTCGCGCCCGGTGGAGCGCCCCCTGCCCGAGGTCGAGGGAGTCAGTCACCGGTTCGTGAGCGCCGGCGGGCTCCGCACCCACGTGGCGGAGGCCGGGGAAGGGCCACCGATCATGCTGGTGCACGGCTGGCCGCAGCACTGGTGGATGTGGCGGGAGCTGATCAGGCCGCTCGCCGAGTCGCGCCGCGTGATCTGCCCCGACCTCCGCGGGTTCGGCTGGACGGATGCGCCGCCGGGCGGTTACGACCCCGAAGTCTTCGCCCGCGACCTGGACGCCCTGCTCGACGCTCTGGAGGTCGAGGATCCGGTCGACCTGATCGGCCACGACTGGGGTGGCTGGACCGGGTTCATGCTCTGCCTCCGCCGCCCCGGCCGGATCCGCCGCTTCCTCGCGCTCAACATCTACCACCCGTTCGGCCGCGCGTCTATTCGGGGCCTGCTCTCGCTCTGGCGCTTCTGGTACCAGTGGGTGCTGGCGATGCCCGGGCTCGGCCCAGGCGTGGTCAGCCGGAGTGCTGCCTCTGAGCCGGTGCTCCGTTGGGTCGGCGCACGCCAGGCACCCTGGACGGACGCGGAACTCCGCGCCTATACCGATCAGTTCCTTGAGCCCGAACGGGCCCAAGCCACCACGCTGCTTTACCGCCACGCCGTTCTTCGCCTCGCCCCGGCAGTCCTGCGCGGCGTCTACCGCGAGTTTCAGATGGAGACTCCGGGGCTGATGCTGTTCGGGACGGCGGATCACGTTCAGGACGAGCGTCTCATGCCCGGCTTCGAGCCGTACGCGCCGAACATGCGCCTCGAGCTCGTCCCTGGAGTAGGCCACTTCATCGTCGACGAGCGCCCGGACCTCGTTCTCGAGCGCGCCCGCGAGCTGTTCGACGCCTGAGCGTCGCGGGCTGCTCAGCGGGGCGGCTCTCGGCCCTCGAGCAGGTAACGCACCAGGTGGAGGGCGACGACGACCGAGCGGTCCCGGACATCGGCGCGGCTCCCCGGGATCACCGGGTCCCGGGCGAGCTTCTCTCCCGCCGCCGTTTTCGCGCAGAAGCAGACGTAGCCCACGGGCTTCTCCTCGGTCCCCCCCTCCGGCCCTGCGATCCCGGTGACGGCGCAGGCGACGTCGGCGCCGAAGCGCTCCAGCGCGCCGTCGGCCATCGCCTCGGCGACCTCCGGGGAGACCGCTCCCCGGCTATCGATCAGGGCCGGGTCCACCCCGAGCATCTCCGCCTTCGCATCGTTCGAGTAGGCGACCAGGCCGCCGGCGAACCACTTGGAGGACCCCGGCCGCAGCGTCAGCCGGCCCGCGAGGAGCCCTCCCGTGCACGACTCGGCCACGGCGATCGTGCGGTCCCCGAGCAGCCAGAAGACGACCTCCTCGATCGACTCGCCGCTCTCGGTGTAGGTGAACTGCCCGAGCCTTCGCTCGAGGCCGGACCGGAGCGCCTCCGCGGCGTCCTCCGCCCCCTCCCGGTGGCGGACGTCCGCGACCAGCTCGCCGCCCCGCAGGCAGGTGGTGATCTCGAGCCGCTCAAGCGCGACGCCGTCCTCGGCGATCTCGCGGAGGCTCCTCGCGAGCTCGGACTCCGGGATTCCGAACATCCGGATCGAGAGCGTTCGATAGGGGCTGGCGCGGGCGAGCAGTTCCTGCGCGGGCGGTGCGGCGAGGGCCCGAGGCCACATCTCCTGGAGCTCACGCGGCGGCCCCGGCAGCACGATCACGACCTGGCCGTGCGCGGGCACGACCAGGCCGGGCGCAGTGCCCGCCGGGTCGATCGGGGTCGCGCCCTCGGGGACCATCGCCTGCTTGCGGTTGGACTCGCGAACCGACTCCGGATCGAAGCGCAGCCGCCTCGCGAACCGCTCGATGATCGCGGCGATCTTCCCCTCCATCTCGGTGTCGAGCACCATCTCCCGACCCGCGAAGCGGCCGACGACCTCGGCGGTGAGGTCGTCCGCGGTCGGTCCGAGACCGCCACTGGTGACCACCAGGTCGACGCCCTGGTCGCGCATGTAGCGAAGCGCCCCCGCGAGATCCTCCGGACGGTCACCGACGACCATGATGTGGGCGACCTCGACGCCGAGCTCGGCGAGACGCTCCGAGATCCAGGGGCCGTTGCGGTCGGTCACGTACCCGCTCAGGACCTCCGTCCCGGTCACCAGAATTCCCGCTCGCACCCCTCCGTCATCGCGCATGCCGGGCATTGTCCCGGACCGGATATCCCGGCGGCCGCGAGACGCGGCTGCTGCAATCGATCGTCAGTGGCGTTATTCGCCGT
>DASUYK010000025.1:0-36432 GCA_036377415.1 Solirubrobacterales bacterium | reverse complement strand
CGCGAGCTGCTCGACTCGGTCGCGGCCGCCGCGCGCCTCGCCGTCGTGAACGTGCGGCTTCAGGCCGAGATCGCCGCACGCATCGGCGAGGTTGCCGCCTCGCGGCGGCGCTTGGTCGAGGCGCGTGACGACGAGAGCCGGCGCCTCGGCGACCAGTTGCACGCGGGTGCCGAGCACCGGCTCGCCGGTCTGCGCGACCGCGTGTCCCGGCTCGCCGGGGAGCGTGACGGGGGGGCCGCTCAGACCCTGCGCGAGCTTGCGGGCGATCTCGACGCCGCGCGAGCTGAGCTGCTCCGGTTCGCCCGGGGCGTTCACCCCCGCTCGCTCACCGAAGGAGGCCTCAGCAAGGCCCTCGACGAGCTGGTCGCGCAGGCCGCCGTTCCGGTCAGGCTCGAGGTGCCCGCCGGGCGCTTTCCGGCGGCGCAAGAGGCGGCCGCGTTCTTCCTCTGCTCCGAGGGCCTCGCGAACGTCGCCAAGTACGCGGGAGGCGCGAGCGCCGACATCGCCGTGCGGGCGACCCCGTCGGGGCTCGTGGTCCGCGTGGCCGACGACGGGGCCGGGGGCGCCGACCCGGCGCTCGGCTCGGGGCTGCGCGGACTGGCCGACCGGGTCGAGGCGCTCGGCGGCACACTGCGCATTGACAGCCGCGCGGGTGCCGGCACGCGGTTGGACGCCGTGCTCCCGATCGCGGGGGAAGGTCAATGACCGCGGTCGCTCGCGCCGGATCGTCGCCACGCTGGGTCGTCCCATCGCCGGTGCGTCACTTGGTCGCCGTGGCCCTGTTCGCCGCGGTGGCGACGGCTACCGTCGCCATCGTCGACAACCGTCCCGATGTCGCACTTGCGGGCGACTCCGCCGCGGCGCTCGCCGGCGAGCTTGCCGCCGGCGCGCTGCTGGTCGCGGCGGCGCTCGCGGCGCAGGCATGGAGGCCGAGAGCGCGCTTCACCGGGCCGCTCGCGGCCGCCGGCATCGGCTGGCTCCTTTTCGAATGGAACAGTCCCGGCGCCGGCTCCGCGTTCACGGCGGGGCTCGTGCTGTACGCGGTCTGGCCGCCGCTGCTTGCCCAGGCCGCGTTACGCGGTCCGGACGAGCGTCCGCTCGGGCGAGGGGCAGTGGCTCTCTTGATCGCCGCCTACGCGACGAGCGTCGGCGTGCTCGGACTGGCCGCCGCCGCCGTCTTCGACCCACTGGCGCAGGGATGCCTCGACTGCCCCGCCAATCAGCTCCTCGTCGCGAGCGATGCCGAGAGCTGGCACGAGCTCGGCCAGCTCGGCCTGCTGCTCAGCGTTGTCTGGACGGCCGCCTTCGCGGCGCTCGCCTGCGGGCGTCTGGCACGGTTCTCCCCGGCGGGCAGGCGCGTTGTCGCGCCCGTGCTGGTGCCGTCCGCCGCCGCGCTGGCGCTCTTCGGCGCGGCCGCCTTCCACGCGCGCGAGCGCGGCTTCCTGTCCAACGATCCCACGGACCGCGCGCTGTGGGTGGGCGAGATGGCCGCGCTCGCGCTGGTGGCCGCCGGGGTCGTCTGGGAGCGCGCGAGG
This sequence comes from Solirubrobacterales bacterium, assembly GCA_036377415.1. GTDB lineage: Bacteria > Actinomycetota > Thermoleophilia > Solirubrobacterales > 70-9 > DASUPK01. The sequence goes on along the minus strand of DASUYK010000025.1, from coordinate 34,897 downwards.
GCGCGCCGGGCGCGCTCCGCGCTGGCTCGGCTCGTGGTCGAGCTCGGCGCCTCGCCGACGCCGGGCGGCCTGGAGGGCCAGCTTGCGGACGCTCTCGGCGACCCCTCGCTGAGGCTGCTCCACAGCCTCGGCGGCGAGCCGGGCTGGATCGACTCGGAGGGTCACGCGGCGGCCCTGCCGAGTGACGCCGACCGCGTAGCCACGAGCGTGGTGGCCGGAGGCCGCGAGCTCTCCGTGCTCGTACACCGCCGCGGCCTGCTCGACGACCCGGGTTTCGCGCCGGAGATCGCCTCGGCCGCCCGACTCGCGATCGAGCACGAGCGCCTGCACGCTTCGCGGCGCGCCCAGCTCGAACGGCTGCGTCTCTCGCGCGCGCGGCTGGTGGCGACCGCCGACGCGCAGCGCCGGCAACTCGAGCGCGACCTGCACGACGGGGCACAGCAGCGCCTGCTGACGCTGAGCATCACGGTCCGGCTCGCGCGCCGGAAACTCGGCGGCGGCGACCCGGCGCTGGAGCGCGAGCTGGGCGCCGCGGAGGACGAGCTCGGAGTCGCCCTGGCGGAGCTCCGCGAGCTGGCGCACGGCCTCTTTCCGGTGGTGCTCAGCAACGAGGGCCTCGGGGCGGCGCTGGAGGTGCTCGCCGAGCGAACACCCCGGCTCGTCACGGGCGCGCTGCCCGAGGGCCGCTTCGCGGCGCCGGTCGAGTCGGCGGCGTACTTCGTCGTCGCCGAGGCGCTGCGGCGCGGGCCGAACGGCGAGGTCGCGATCGATGCCCGCCGCGAGGGCGATCGGCTCCTGGTCGAGGTCCGCACCGAGACCCAGCTGACGGGGGAAGCGACCGCGATCGAGGACCGAGTCGGAGCGCTGGGTGGCGCGCTTGCCGCCGACGGCCACCACCTGCGCGCGGAGCTGCCGTGCGGGTCCTGATCGCCGACGACGAGGTGCTGCTCCGCGAGGGGCTCGCCCGCCTGCTCGAGGACGCCGGCTTCGAGGTCGCCGGACGCTGCGGCGACGCCGGCGCGCTGCTGCGGATGGTCGAGGCCCGCCGGCCCGAGGTCGCCGTCGTCGACATCCGCATGCCGCCCCACGAGGGCGACGACGGGCTGGTGGCGGCCCAGGAGATCCGCCGCCGCCATCCCGACATCGGCGTGCTCGTGCTCTCGCACCACCTCGAGTCGCGCTATGCGATGCGGCTGATCGAGGAGGCCCCCGAGCGCGCCGGCTACCTGCTGAAGGAGCGCGTCTCGGATATCGCCGTGCTCGCCGACGCGCTGCGGCGAGTCGGCGAGGGCGAGTGCGTGATCGACCCGACCATCGTCTCGCAGCTGGTCGCCCGCGGGCGCCAGCGCGGGCCGCTCGACGAGCTGACCGAGCGCGAGCGCCAGGTGCTCGCCCTGGTGGCCGAGGGCCACTCGAACGGCGCCATCGCCAAGAGGATGTTCCTCTCCCGCAAGACGATCGAGGCGCACGTCTCGCAGATCTTCATGAAGCTCGACCTGCGCGACTCACACGACCAGAACCGGCGCGTGCTGGCCGTGCTGGCCTTCCTGCGCGCGTCCTAGGGGACCTTGGTCCAGGGGTGGCTTGACCAGAGGGCGCGGGCGTATCGGGTCGCGATTGGAGGCGCGCTGCCCGGCACGCTGGCGTCCTCGAATCGCAGCCTGCCATCCTCGAACGACCAGCGCGCGGTGGTCAACCCGCCGTCGATCGTCGTGAGCTCGATCCGGTCGCGGTAGACCGAGTATGTGCCCTCGCTGGGGTGGGGATGCTCGCCGAGATCGCCTCCGACGACGTAGTTGCCCTCTTGCAGCTTCAGCGTGAAGTGAGCGCCCCCGGCGCGGACGATCGGGTGGTTGGGCGGGAGGCCGGCGCGGAGCGCGTCCCGCGGCGTGATCGTCACCTCGTACGTGCCGTCCGGGATCGCCGCGGCGCTCGGCGGGGCCTGATCCTCGCAGCTCACGGCGTCGGTCGGCTCGCCGAGCGAGGAGGCGATCCGCTCGATCCCCGCAAGCGCCGAGCGGGTCTCGCCGTCAGCCTCGAGCTGTGTGTACACCGGCTCGAACGCCTGCCGCAGCTTGGCCAACGCGCTCTCCGAAGCGACCACCACCTTCAGCTCGTGGTGGCAGATCACAGCCAGCTGATCGTTCTCCGTGCTGCGCAGCTCATCGCCCACCGCCGTCGCCGACGCGTCGGCGGCCCGGCGCAGCACGGCGAGCTGCGCAGGCGTGACGGTGTCGGCGGCGAACAGCACGAGCGGCCGCGGCCACAGCACGACGTTGCCGGTGAGATAGGGCGCCTCGTGGTGGTACTGGTTGCCCGCGATCGAGGTCACGTGCGACACGAGGCCATCCAGCCCGGTGAGCTTTCCACCATCCAGCCCGGTGAACTTTCCACTCGCGACGGTGATCCGCGGCCGCGCACCCAGTGCTCGCAGCGAACGCGCGATCTGCTCGCCGCCCGCATAGCCGATCCGCATGCCGGACCAGTCGGCCGGGGCGCCCAGGCGCCGGGTCGCTAGCGGGCGCTGCAGCGGTCCGGGCAGCACGCCCACGCCGTCCAGCCCGAGCCGGTCGAGGCTCTCGAGCATCGGGCGGACGACTCCCTCGTCCTCCAGCACCTTCAGCTCCAGCGCGTAGGAGTCGATCATCATCGGCGCGTGCAGCGGCCCGAAGGCCCGGTCGTCGACCAGGTCGAAGGCCCTGCTGCCGGCCCAACCGAGATCGGCCTTGCCGGCTTGAACATCATGGATCAGGTTGACCTCGCCCTCGCCCCGCCGTCTCCGGCCCCAGTTGATCTCGCGGCGGATCCGCAGGGTCCCGTTCGAGAGCCCCTCGACCTTCTCGGCGAAAACCTGGAGAACCTCGAGCTCATCGCCGAGGTCGGCCAGGGTGAGCGTGGTTGCAGGCCCAGCCGGAGGTTCGGCGGGGTGCTCGCCGCCGGCGCGGTCCGACTCGGACGAGTCGAACGCGTTCGTCCCCAGGGCGACGGCGGCGGCGACGGCAACGACAACTATGAGGAGGGCGACACGAGTCATGTGAGTGACCGTACCGCCGGCCTCGAGCGTCCGCTAGGGGAAAACCCTGCGAGCCGCGAGCGACGCGGAGGGTAAACCCTGGCGCGATCGCGGGAGCACCCCATGGTCCCCGGAGCGTCGCCGACCTACCGTAGGAGCGGTCAGTCATCCACTAGAAAGGAGAGTTCGATGAATATGAGAAGGATCGCGATTGTCGTGAGCCTCATGGGCCTCATGCTGGTCTTAGCTCCGAGCACCAACTTCGCGACCGCTGGGCCTCGGCAAGCCACGCCTCCCACGATCGGGGACACCGATCCACCCCAAACCACGATCCAGAAGCACCCGAAGAAGAAGACCGACGAGCGCACGGCGGTGTTCAAGTACAGCTCCGACGAACCGAGCGCGGAGCCCTTCGAGTGCAAGCTCGACAAGCAGGGCTTCAAGCCGTGTCCCAGAAGTAAGCCACCGGGTCGCCCGGTGTACCAGAAGACGGTCAAGGCGGGCAAGCACAAGTTCGAGGTCCGCGCCACCGACGCGGCCGGTAACACGGACCCCACTCCTGCGACGTTCAAGTGGACGGTCACTGGGTAGCGAGCCCGTGATCGGGGCGAGCGAACAGCAACGTGCGGAAAGGGGCCGGCGAGAGCCGGTCCCTTCTCAGAAGACGGGCGCTCGGTGTAAGAGCCGAAGACCTGCTGGAGGGCGGCGACCATCTCGGCCCTCGAAGCCGCCGGGCTGCCGGAGTAGACGCTCGCTACCGCTTAGACGAAAAGGAGCAGCGGCTGCTGTCGCTGACCTCGCGTCTCCTCTCGCGTGGTACCGGCACTCTCCCGGTGGGACCCGGGCCGACCGGAAACTGTCGCTCGAAGGGAAAAGCGGGCGCCGTACCGCGGCGCCCGCCTTGGTTCGGGGTTACTGAACCAGCGCCGTCACGCCGGGACCAGCGGCACACGTCTGCCGTGCACGGGCTCGATGATCTCTCCCGCGTCGATTCCCTCCAGGTAGACGGAGGTGATGCCGAGGTTGGCGTCGCCCAGCTGGCGCTGATCAGAGAAGTAGCCCATATGACGAAACCCCCCGCGTTAGCGCGGGGGTTTCGTGTCAGTCGGGGCGACTGGATTCGAACCAGCGACCCTCTCGCCCCCAGCGAGATGCGCTACCAGACTGCGCCACGCCCCGAGGGGTAGGTGACGGCTCCGCGGAGCCGCCTATGTCGGCTCATCCTACGCCGAAGCGGGCGACGGGAGTCGAACCCGTTCCCTGAGCTTGGAAGGCTCATGTGCGACCGTTAACACCTCGCCCGCGCCGGTGCCGATTATAGATTCGGTCGGCCGACCGGACCGGGTGGGACCCGCCTCGGCTGCGAAACTCCCAGCGTGCGCAATGGTTCCTAGGCAGGGGCCGTCCAACCGATCGATGCAGCCGCCGACGTCACGAATCACCCACGCTCATGCGCGCGCGATGTTCGCCGCCATTCTCGCGCTGCTCGCGGCGTTCGGCGGGGCGCTCCTGGCACGCGACGCGAGCGGGGCTTCGCCAGGGAAGAACATCGTCCTGATCCTCACGGACGACATGACGACCGCCGACCTGGCGGCGATGCCGAACGTGCAGTCCCTGATCGCAGCCCAGGGAACCACGTTCAACCACGCCTACGCGTCCTTCCCGATCTGCTGCCCCTCCCGGGCCACCCTGCTGAGCGGGCAGTACATGCACAACCACGGTGTCCGGGGGAACCTGCCCCCATTCGGCGGCTGGACCCGCTTCGTCCCGCACGAGGACAGCGCCCTGCCCGTCCGGCTCAAAGGCTACGGCTACTACACCGCGCACATCGGCAAGTACCTGAACTTCTACGCGGCCGAGAACGACGCCTCGCTGCACTCCTCGCTGCCAGTCCCACCGGGCTGGGACGAGTGGTACGGAAAGGTCTCCGAGGAGGCGCTCTACTTCAATTACCAGATGATCGAGAAGACCAGCGAGGACGATCCACCCCGGCTCACGTTCTACGGCGACCAGGCGAGCGACTACCAGACCGACGTCTTCCGCGATCGGGCGGTCGACTTCATCAACGATCTCGACACCGGGACCCAGACGCCCTTCCTGATGAACCTCTGGTTCAACTCGCCGCACGGGCCGTTCGACCCGGCGCCTCGCGACCTGTTCAGGCGGGCGGGGGTGCCGCTTCCGAAGCTCCCTGGATTCAACGAGAAGGACATCTCCGACAAGCCGAAGTGGTTCCGGAAGCAGGCCCGAAAGAGACTCAGCAAGAGGCAGGCAAAGGTGATCGCGAACGAGCGGCGGCGCCAGCAGGAGCAGCTGCTGTCGGTCGACCAGGCGGTCGCGGAGCTCGTCGCCTCGCTGAGCGCCAAGGGGATCCTCGACGAGACCTACCTCGTCTTCACCTCGGACAACGGGTTCTTCCGCGGCGAGCACCGGATCTCGGCCGGCAAGTTCCTCCCCCACGATCCCTCCTCCCGGATCCCCCTGATCATCCGCGGTCCGGACGTCCCGAGGGGCGGGGTGAGCAGCGAGATCGTCTGGCTCGGCGATCTGCCGCAGACCTTCCTCCAGATCGCCTCGGGCGCGGACAGCCCCGGCCTCGACGGACGCTCCCTCCTTGCCTTTGCCGAGGATCCGACGCGCCGCTCGAGTCGGCCGATCCTGCTCGAGGGCGACACGGGGTCGGGCGGCGCGGAGGCGGAATCCGCCCGGGCCGGCGTGGCCCGGGCGCGAGCGGCGAAGGCCGGCCTTGCAGGTAGGCGGGGGGTCAAGGGCCTCGATCAGGAGCCGAACGCGATCAAGTCCCAGTCGGTCGTCCGGCGGGCGCCGGCATACCGCGCGATCCGGACCGACCGCTACCTGTTCGTGCTCTATTCGAACGGGCAGGCCGAGCTCTACGACATGAAGGGCGACCCGGCCCAGCTGCGCTCCCTGGTGGGGAACAAGCGCTTCCGCTACGTCCGCAGGTGGCTCTTCGACCATCTGATCGCACTGTCGGGCTGCGCTGGCGCCTCCTGCCGGATCGAGCTCGGACCGGAGCCTCCGCCGCTGCCTAAGAGCGTCCTGCGGCCGAAGCGAAAGAAGAAGGGCGACGGCAAGGACAAGGGCCGGCCGGCGAGGAACGCCTAGCCGCCTGCATGGCGCGGGCTACGATTCCTCCGCGAAGGGGCACTGGCCAAACTGGCTAAGGCACCGGTCTCCAAAACCGGCGATTCCAGGTTCGAGTCCTGGGTGCCCCGCTGAGCGGCGGCTCTTGCACCGGGCCTAGAATCGAACGAGCGCGGGCGTGGTGGAATGGAAGACACGCCGGCTTTAGGTGCCGGTGCTCGAAAGAGCGTGGGGGTTCGACTCCCTCCGCCCGCATCGATTTCCAGCTCCGGCGGAGCCAACCGCGCCCAAACCGGGTGTCGCCGCCGCCCGATCAGGTGTAGCGCGCATCCCGGCAAGTCCATAGACTCCATCGCCATGGAAGCGGGCGCTATCCGTCCCGGATACGAGCTCTGGCGACCGAACAGGGAGAGGCCCGAAGCGAAGAGCGCCAAAGCGCTCGTCGTGTTCCTTCTGCTGGTGTCAGCCGGTCTCGCGCTGGTGATCACCCTCGGTGGCTGGTCGCGTCTGGAGGGCGGGAAGATCTTCGCGCTGTTCTACATCGCGGTCTATGTGCTGTTCGCCTTCCTCGTCTCGCGCTGGAACCGCGGCGTCCTTCCGGTTGCCTCCGCCCTTGCGATCATCCTCGCGATCTTCTCGGGAATCGCCGCCCCGGCATGGTTCGACCGGGCCAAGGACGGGCTGTCCAGTCCGGCGCTGCCGGAGGAGCTGCTCGGACTGCTCACGCTTCTGCTGGTCCCCGTCCAGGTGATCCTGATCGCAGTCGCGATGGTCGCCTTCAACCAGGACTGGCACGTCGAGGAGGAGCGCCAGATCGGCGACGAGCTCCCGCCGGTTGAGCCCCCGGAGGGGCCGATCCAGCGGCGGGGGACGGGCCGGCGGTCCGGTGTCCCCCAGGCGGGCCGGAGCGCGCCGCGCCGCGCCACGGCGCGTCGGCCGAGAAAGGCCTGAGCCGCAGCCGATCAGAAGAGCCGGAGCGGCGGTTCGATCAGCTCGGGCCCATCCTGACGGACGTCGTTGACCGCGTCGGAGACCTCGGTGACCTCGAGGTCGTCGGTTGGGACGAGCAGCTCCAGCAACGCCGCTCTGCGGTCATCGGTCATCGCAGAGTCATCGCCCGGCTCTCCGCCCAGCCAGTGGGACTCCGCGTCCGATTCCAGGATCACCGGCATCCGGTCGTGGATCGGCGACACCCGCTCGCCGGGCGGGCAGGTGACGATCGCGCATGAGTGGACGCTCGAGCCGTCCGCCCGACGCGCCCTGGCCCAAAGCCCCGCGAAGGCGAACGGCTCCCGGGACGGCCGGGTGATCCAGACCGGGTTCCTGCCGGTCTCGGTCCGACGCCACTCGTAGAACCCGTCGGCGACGATCAGGCACCGGTGAGTCGCGAACGCGTCCCGGAACGCCGGGGCCTCGGCGACCGTCTCGGCGCGTGCGTTGATCAGCAGCCGGTCGAAGGAGTCGGTATCCGCGAAGTGCGGGATCAGCCCCCAGCGCAGGCGCCCGAGACCGCGGTTGCCCTGCCGATCGGTCCGAATCGCCAGCACCGGATCGGTCGGCGCCACGTTGTAGCGCGGAGGCTGATCGATCTCGACCGTCTCGCTCAGCCCGAACCGAAGCCGCAGCAGCCGCGGATCCGGATCGGTGAGCGTGTACCGCCCGCACATGGCGTCAGCCTAGGCGGCCGGACGGCGGTCAACGACGGGCAGCGGAGGACAGCCGCGTCGCAACCCGATGGAGCGTGTCGCTGTCGGCCTACTTCACCGCGGCTTCGAGTTGCCCCGCGGTCAGTTGCGTTGCGATGTCAGTGAGGGTGCGGACCGGGCCGGTGTCAGATGCCGGAGGTGGGACTCGAACCCACAAGCCCCGAAGGGCAGCGGCTTTTGAGACCGCCCTCTTTGCCAGTTTGAGTACTCCGGCGTGTGACGAACGATAGAGCGCGGACCCCGCGATAATCGCCGCCGGTGGACTCCGCGGGCCGCATGCAGCTGATTCGCGAGCTCTGCTCCTTCGAGGGGCGGGGACCCGGGACCGATGCCGAGCGGCGGGCGGCGAACATGCTCGCCCGGCGGCTCCGGGGGATGGGCCGCGGGGCGCGAATCGAGCCGTTCTTCGCCCACCCGCAGTTCGCCCTGATCCACCTCGTTCATGCCGCGATGGGGGTCGCCGGCAGCGTGATCTCGACGGACGATCCGGGGATCGGGTTCGGGCTCGTCTTCGCCGCCGCGATCTCCACCTATCTGGACGTCAACGGCCGCGCGTATCTCGTCCGCTCCCTGTTCTTCCGCCGGGTCTCGCAGAACGTCGTCTCCCCCGGCGACCGGCCCCGCGCCCCCGCCCGCCTCGTTCTCACCGCCCACTACGACTCCGCCCGAACCGGCTACATCTTCTCCAAGGTCTCGGACCGGATCCGCCGCCTTCCGGAGCGAGTACGTCTCGGGGTCGGCCCTTTCCGCCTCTTCTTCTGGCTCGGACTCGCCCCCCTCCTCCCCATGATCGGCCTGCGGATGGCCGGCATCGATGCGACCTGGCTCGCCGCGATCCAGACGATCCCGACGATCGTCCTGATCGTCGCCGGCTTCGTCCTGATCGACATCGCCCTCTCCGAGATCGTCCCCGGCGCTTACGACAACGCCTCGGGCGTTGCGGCGGTCCTCTCGGCCGCGGACGAGCTCCGGGCGGACCCCCCGCCCAACCTCGACGTCTGGCTCGTTCTCACCGGCTCCGAGGAGTCGTTCAGCGAGGGCATGCGCGCCTTCGTCCGGCGGCATCGAAAGGAGCTCGACCCCGAGACGACCTTCTTCGTCAACCTCGATGCGGTCTCCCACGGTGTGGTTGCATACGAGGTGAGCCAAGGCGCGGTGATCAGCATCCCCCACGATCCGAAGCTGATCGAGCTCTGCGATGCGCTCGCCCTCGCGCAGACCGATGAGCGCTGGAGGCCGCGACCTGTCCGCCATTCGATGCTCGACGACGCCCTCCCGCCCCGCCTTCGGGGCCGCCGCGCGATCACCCTGCGGACCACCGACCCAGACGGCAACCTCGCCCCGTGGTACCACACCCACGACGACGTCCCCGATCGCGTCGACCCCGACGCGCTGACCAGGGCAACGGACTTCCTAATCTCCCTCGCCCGGCTGATCGACCGGGAGGAGGGACGCCGTGTGAGCGGCGCGTGGCCCGCGGCGGCAAGTGCCGGTCTCCCAGCCGGATCGCCCACGCCGGCATCGGACCACCTGTAAAGATCGGGACATGGAGGAGCGCACCCTCGAGGCCGAGGTTCTCTGGGCCCCCTCGGCCGAGCTCGTCGAGCGGTCGCAGCTGACCCGCTACACGCGATGGCTGGCCGAGGAACGGGACCTGCACTTCGAGGACTACCCGTCGCTCTGGCGCTGGTCGGTGACCGAGATCGAGGAGTTCTGGGCCACGATCTGGGATCACTTCGAGGTGGTCTCCGAGACGCCCTACGAGGAGGTCCTGGCGGAGCGGATGATGCCCGGTGCCCACTGGTTCCCGGGCGCCCAGCTCAACTACGCCGAGCACATCTTCCGCGGCAAGGCCGACGACGAGGTCGCGGTCCTCTTCGCCTCGGAGCTCCGCGAGCTCTCGGAGCTCCGCTGGGGAGAGCTTCGCGAGCGGGTCGCCGAGGTTCGAGAGGGTCTCCGGGCGCTAGGCGTCTCCCGCGGCGACCGCGTCGTCGCGTACCTGCCGAACGGCCCCGAGGCTCTGATCGCGTTCCTCGCCAGCGCCAGCCTCGGCGCGATCTGGTCGAGCTGCTCGCCGGACTTCGGCCCGGGCAGCGTCGTCGATCGCTTCGCCCAGATCGAGCCGAAGGTGCTGTTCTGCGTCGACGGATACCGCTATGGCGGCAAGGACTTCGACCGACTGCCCACCGTCGCCGAGATCGCCGCCCGGATCCCGAGCCTCGAGCGAATCGCCGTCGTCCCGTACCTCAGCGAGGCGCCCGAGCTCTCCGCCCTCGAGGAGCATCCGGACGACACGGCGCCGATGACCTGGGGACAGCTTCGCGAGCTCGGCGGTGGCGCCGGGCTCACCTTCGACCGGGTGCCCTTCGATCACCCCCTCTGGGTGCTGTACTCATCCGGCACCACCGGCCTTCCGAAGGCGATCGTCCAGGGGCATGGCGGGATCCTGCTCGAGCAGCTCAAGAAGGGGAACCTCCACCTCGACGCACAGCCCGGCGACCGCGTCTTCTGGTTCACGACCACGGGCTGGATGATGTGGAACTTCCTGGTCGGCGTCCTCCTCACCGATGCGTCGATCGTGCTCCACGACGGCAACCCGGGTCACCCGGACATGGGCGTCCTCTGGGACCTCTCCGAGCGCTGCGGCATCACCTGCTTCGGCACGAGCGCCTCCTACATCGCGGCGTGCATGAAGGACGGGATCGAGCCGGGCACCGGCAGGGACCTCTCCCGGCTGCGATCGGTCGGATCGACCGGATCCCCGCTCTCGCCCGAGGGATTCGATTGGGTCTACGAGCACGTCGGCCGGGACACATGGCTGTTCTCGACCAGCGGCGGCACCGACCTCTGCACCGCGTTCGTGGGCGGCGTTCCCACCCTGCCGGTCTACAAGGGCGAGCTCCAGGCCCGAGCTCTGGGCGCCAAGGTGGAGGCCTACGACGAGGAGGGGAACTCTCTGATCGATGAGGTCGGAGAGCTGGTGATCACCCAGCCGATGCCCTCGATGCCGGTCTTCCTCTGGGGCGACGAGGACGGCTCTCGCTATCGGGCGAGCTACTTCGAGATGTATCCCGGCGTCTGGCGGCACGGTGACTGGATCGAGATCACCTCCCGGGGCACCGCGATCATCTACGGCCGCTCGGACTCGACGATCAACCGCCAGGGGGTGCGGATGGGCACCAGCGAGATCTACCGCGCGGTCTCCTCGGTCCCGGAGGTTCTCGACGCGCTCGTGATCGACGTCCCGAGGCCGGGAACCGAGGGCTGGATGCCTCTGTTCGTCGTCCTCCGGGAGGGCGCCGAGCTCGACGAGGAGCTGGCCGCCGAGATCAAGAGGAGCATCCGCGAGCAGTGCTCCCCCCGTCACATCCCGAACGAGATCTTCCAGATCGCCGAGGTCCCGAGGACCCTGAGCGGCAAGGTCCTGGAGGTCCCGGTGAAGCGGATCCTGATGGGCGAGCCCGCCGAGCGCGCCGCGAGCCGCGACTCCCTCGCCAACCCGAACTCGCTCGACTACTTCACGGAGCTGGCCGCCCGGCTCTGAGCGGTCCTTCGCGCCAAGCCGGCGGAGGCGCGGCTAGGCGGGAGTGATCGGGTTCCGCCGCTCGGCGAACCTTCGATCCTTCGTCTCGGCGAGCGCGTATCGGCGGATCAGCTCCGCGCGGAGCTGATCGGGCTCGATCACCGCATCGACCACCAGCTCGGAGGCGAGATGAAGGATGTCGATGTCCTCCGCGTAATCTTTCCGCTTCTCCTGCACGAAGCTCTCCCGCTCGTCCGGATCGGAGATCTCCTGGATCTGGTTGAAGAAGACCGCGTTGATCGCCGCTTCGGGCCCCATCACCGCGATCTGGGCCTGCGGGAACGCGAGGCAGGCGTCGGGCTCGAACGCGGGCCCCGCCATCGCGTAGAGCCCGGCCCCGTAAGCCTTGCGGACGATCACCGAGAGCTTCGGTACGGTCGCCTCGGAGATCGCGCTGATCATCTTGGCGCCGTGGCGGATGATTCCCTGCCTCTCGACATCCTTTCCGATCATGAACCCGGGGACGTCCGCGAGGAACAGTAGCGGCACGTTGAACGCGTTGCAGGTGAGAATGAAGCGGGCCGCCTTGTCGGCGGAGTCGACGAACAGCACCCCGCCCTTCACCTTGGGCTGATTCGCGACGATGCCGATCACCCGGCCCTCCAGGCGCGCGTATCCGACGACGAGCTCCTTCGCCCAGCGGGCGTGCACGTCGAGGAACGAGTCCTCGTCGACGATTGCGCGAATCAGCTCCTTCACGTCGAACGGGTCCTTCTCGCTCTCCGGAACGATCTTTGAGACCCCAGGCCCCGCCGCGGGCTCCGCGGGGGGAGCCGCCGGCGGACGCTCGCGCCAGTTCGCCGGCATGTAGGACAGATAGCGCCGCGCCAGATCGACCGTCTCCTCGTCGGTGGCGCAGAGGAAGTGCCCGCACCCCGACACCGAGGTGTGCATCCGGGCGCCACCCATCTCGTCGAGGGTGACCTGCTCGCCGATCACCATCTCGGCCATCCGCGGCGAGCCCAGATACATCGACGCGTTCCCGTCGCGCATGATCACGACGTCGCAGAACGCGGGGATGTAGGCGCCCCCCGCGGCGCTTGGCCCGAACAACAGGCAGACCTGAGGAACCTGCCCGGAGAGGCGCACCTGGGTGTGGAAGATCCGTCCCGCCCCGCGACGCCCCGGGAACATCCTCACCTGATCGGTGATCCGCGCTCCGGCGGAGTCGACGAGGTAGACGATCGGGATCTGATGGGCGAGCGCCCGCTCCTGGATCCGAAGGATCTTCTCGACGGTCTTCGGGCCCCACGATCCGGCCTTTACCGCGGGATCGTTGGCCATCAGGGCGATCGGTCGGCCCCCCACCGCACCCATCCCCGTCACCACTCCGTCGGCGCCGAGTCCCTCCTGCTCCCAGTTCGCGAGCAGGCCCTCCTCGGCGAGCGAGTCGGGATCGAGCAGGCGCGCGACGCGCTCACGGACCGGTAGCTTCTCCTGCTCGGCGACCTTCTTCCTGTGTCGCTCGGGGCCGCCTTCGAGCGCGGCGTCGAGGGCGGCCTTGACGTCGGTCACCGCTGCCTCAGATCAGGCCTGGGTCTCGACGTCCTCTGACGAATCGAGCCCGTCGTCGACCTCCTCGAGGGGACCATCCTGCTCGAACTCGGCAGTCTCCTCCCGGCGAGCATCCTGGTCGAACTCGCCATCCCCTTCTCGCGCGAGCGGGTCGAACTCCTCGGGCCTGGAGAAGTGATCGGCGCCCTCGGCTGCGCGGTGCTCGGCAACTGCCGCGGTCAGCTTGCCGCTCAGCTCCTCGGTGTCCGCGAGCACGTCGTCGCGCCTGCGGACGAGATCGGCGATCACGGCCTCGATGTCCTCGCGACGCTCCGTGCCCTCATCGACGATCCGCCGTGCCTGAGCCTCGGCCGTCTCGATCGCCTGACGCGCTTCCTCCTCGGCCTTGATCCGCGCCGCGTTCGCGTCCTGCTCGGCGCTCCGCCGCGTCTCCTGCGCGTAGGCGTCGGCCGAGGACCGGGTCTCGCCGGAATACGAGTCCACCTCGCTGCGAGTCCGCTCGGCGTCGGCGTTCGCCCGCGTGATCGTCTCGCGGGCCTCCTCCTCGGCCTCGGCCCGGATCTGCTGCGCGCTGTCCTCCGCCTGGGCGAGAATCGCCCCGGTCCGCTGACCCACTCGCTCGAGCTCCCGCTTCACTGTGTCCGAGCGGGACTCGTCCCCGGCACCCGTCTCGAGCCAGTCGGCGAGGCGGGCGAGGAACTTCTCGACCTCGTGCTTGTCGTAGCCGCGGCGGGCGCTGGGGAAGGTCGCGTTCCTGATCCGATCGAGGCTCGTCTGGTCGACTCCCATGCTCTCTCCAGTGACTGGGTTAGGGTTCCGCGTCCACGGGGACCGGCTGATCGCCCGAGTAATCGTAGAACCCCCTGCCGGACTTGCGCCCAAAGTCCCCTGCAGTGACCATTTTCTGAAGGGTCTCCGGGGCGGCGAAGCGCTCCTCGCCGTACGCATCGACCATCACCTTTGCGATCGCAGCGAGCGTGTCGAGACCGACGAAGTCGGCGAGCGTGAGCGGGCCCATCGGATGGCTGGCGCCGGCCATCATCCCGGTGTCGATGTCCTTGATCGAGCCGACCCCCTGTTCGTGCGCCCGGATCGCGTCGAGCATGTAGGGGACGAGCAGGCGGTTGACGATGAACCCTCGATTGTCCTTCGCCGCCACCGTGGTCTTCCCGAGCGTCTCCCCGACCTCGAAACCGAGAGCGACGGCCTCGTCGCCAGAGCGCTCGGCGCGGACCACCTCGAGCAGCGGCATCACCTGGGGCGGATTGAAGAAGTGAAGCCCGATCATCCGCTCGGGCCTGCTCGTGGCCTCAGCCTGCATTGCGACGGAGAGCGACGACGTGTTGGTCGCCAGGAAGGCGTCGTCCTTCACGAGCTTGTCGACCTCGGCCCACATTTCGAGCTTCATCTCGAGATCCTCCGTGATCGCCTCGATCACCAGGTCGGACTCCGCGAGGTCGCCGTAGTCGAGCGTCGGGGTGATCCGGCCGAGCACCGCGTCGGCCTCCGACTGATCGATCTTGCCCTTCTCGACAGCCCGCGAGAGCTGCTTTGAGATCTTGGCCATCCCCTTGTCGAGCGGGGCCTGGTCGATCTCGCGGACAACGACGTCCCAGCCTGCCTGGGCGCAGACCTGGGAGATCCCGTGGCCCATGATTCCGCAACCCAGGACGCCGACCTTGCTGATCGCCATATCGATTGCTCCCTCTCGTCGCGAGTACTGGCGGTCGCGGAGCCTAGCGACTGCCGCGCCGTCTACCCTCCGCGACCGAATCCCTTCCTGCGCGGGCCAGTAGCGCAACCGCGGTCGGGGCCGCGGGTTTCAGGTCAGATGCTTTCGGGACGATCAACAAGGACCATGCTCTCGCTTGCCGTCCTCGGGACGGTCATCGCCCTCTGCCTCGCCGCCGCGCCTCCCGGCGCGTCGGCCGGCACCGCTGCGGGCGCGTCCCCGGTCGCCCGTGCCGCAAAGAAGTGCGAGGGCGGGAAGATGCGCTGTCAGACGGGCAGGGAGCGACGCAAGCAGCTGCGCCGCAAGAACGCCGCGCAGAAGCGCATGAACGTGATCGTGATCGCCACCGACGACCAGAACGTCGACGACATGTTCGTGATGCCGAATACGCTCAACCTGCTCGGATCCCGCGGCACCACATTCCGGAACAGCTACGTCTCATTTCCGCTCTGCTGCCCGTCGCGAGCGACGCACCTCACCGGCCAATACGCGCACAATCACGGCGTATTGTCGGACCAGCGCTACGGCGATCTCGACAACTCGAACACGCTCGCCGTCTGGCTGCGGGGGGCGAAGTACCGGACTGCGATGGTGGGCAAGTACCTGAATGGCTATGGGGTCTTCAACCGCAGGGAGGTGCCGCCGGGCTGGACCCAGTGGTTCGCCCTCACGGGCGGCACCGATCAGAAGCGCTACCGCTACAACCTGAACGAGAACGGCACGTTGCGCTACTACCGCAACGGCGCCAGGAACTACGTCACCGACGTGCTCAGCTCGAAGGTGAACCTGCTGTTGAAGGCGTGGACGATCAGCCCGAAGCCGTTCTTCATCTACTTCAACCCGACGGCTCCGCACGGCGAAAGAGCTTTGCCGTTCTGGTCCACCCGCGACCCTCAGCCGGCGCCCCGGCACCTGGGGATTTTCGGCGACATCGGCGTCCCGCGCTCGCCGAACTTCGATGAGCCCGACGTTTCCGACAAGCCGGAGGTGATCCGGAGCCTGCCACGCCTCTCAGACGCCCTGCTGGCCGACCTCGATCGCCGCCACCGAGGGAGGCTGGAGAGCCTGCTCTCGGTCGACGAGGAGGTCAAGAGGATCGTCGGGCTGGTGAGGAAGTACGGGGATAAGCGCAAGACGGTCTTCATCTTCACCTCCGACAACGGGCTGGAGATGGGCTCGCATCGGATCATGTTCAAGAACTACCTCTACGAGGAGGGAGAGCGCGTGCCCCTGATCATCCGCGGCCCCGGCTTCCCGGCGGGCGTCACCCGCGATCAGCCGGTGTCGAACATCGATCTGGCCCCGACCGTCGTCCGCATCGCCAAGGCACTGGCCGGGCGTGTCATGGATGGAATCCCACTGCAGCGGATCGCGAACGACCCCTCGGTGGAGGCGAACCGCGACCTGCTCTTCGAGGCATTCGATCTCGGCGAACCCCATCTCGGCCAGAGCTTCGGGATCCGGCGCGGACAGTGGGTCTACAACCAGTACTCGAACGGGGAAGAGGCCGAGGAGCTCTACAACATGAGCGCGGACCCGTACCAGCTGCAGAACCTGCTCTACGACCCGCCCGGAATCGAAGAGCCCTCACCCGCGGGGGTCGCACTCGCGGATCAGCTCGCCGCCCGCCTCGCGCAGCTCAAGGGCTGTGCGGGGGCGACCTGCCGCTAGACCGCCCCGGCCTCCTCGAGCTTCCGCTTCATCGCCTCCGCGAGGGCATTGAGCCCGCTCAGCGGGCGGATGTAGACGGCGAGCTCCCGCACCTGGCCGTCGGCGCCGAAGTGGAGGAAGTCGATCCCGTTGAACTCGCGATCGCCCACCCGGGCGCTGAACGCGAGAGCGGCGACCTCGCCGGTCTCGACCTGGTCGGTGTAGTGGAAGTCCTCGAAGAGCTCAAGCACGGCCCCGAGGATCACCCTCAGGGCGTCCCGGCCCTCGTAGTGCTTGAAGACGACCGGGCTCCTGAAGACGACGTCCTCGGCGAGAAGCTCGTCGATCGCGGAGAGGTCCTTCGCCTCGGCGGCGGCCCTGAACCGATCGCTCTTCACGTCGCCAGCCTACCCCAGGCCGGTGCCGGCCACCAGACGCCTCACGACCGACGCCAGTCGATTGGGCCCGCGGTCAGCAGGTGGGCCCCGAGCGGCCGGCCCAACACCTTCTCGACCGCCACGGAGGTGGCGATCAGCTTCGGAAGCTCGACGCCGGTCCCCACCCCCATCTCCTCGAGCATCGAGACCAGGTCCTCGGTCGAGACGTTCCCGGTCGATCCAGGCGGCACCGGGCAGCCCCCCAGCTCCCCGAAGGAGCTCTCGAACGAGTCGATCCCCTGCTCGAGCGCGGCGAGGACGTTGGCGAGCCCCTGCCCGCGGGTGTTGTGGAAGTGGGCGCTGAGCTCGACGCCGGCGAGACGGTCCCGAGCAGCCGCAAAGAACTCCCCCACCTGACGCGGGTTCGCCATCCCGGTCGTATCGCCGAAAGCGACCTCCTCGCAGCCGAACGCCGCAAGCCGCTCCGCGATCTCGAAGACGCGTGCCTGCCGCACCTCGCCCTCGTAGGGGCATCCGAAGCTCGTCGAGATCACTCCCTCGCAGCGCAGCCCGGACTCGCGGGCGATCCCGATCGTTCCCTCCAGGTCCGCCAGCGACTCCGCGATCGACCGATTGACGTTCTTGTGGTTGTGAGTCTCCGACGCCGAGAGGAAGAAGTTCGCCTCCTGGAAGCGATCGCGCAGGGCGAGCGCGTTGTCGAGCCCCTTGCGGTTCGGGATCAGAACCGAGTACGCGACACCCTCGCGCGGCTCGAAGCGGGTGAGCACCTCTGCGCCGTCGGCGAGCTGCGGGATCACGTCCGGCCGGACGAAGGAGGTGACCTCGATCCGCCGGAGCCCCGCGTCGGCCAGCATCCCGATCAGCCGCACCTTCTCCTCGGTCGGGATCACCTCCGGCTCGTTCTGGAAGCCGTCCCGCGGCCCGACCTCTCTGATCCGCACGCTCTTCGGAAGACTGTCCGCCACCGTCTCTCAGCGTACTTGCGCGTCCCTAGTCCCCGGTGACGGACCCGGTCTCGATCACCCGGCGCTCGTGGGTACCGACCCCGATCGTCCGATCGCCCTCCTTCACCTCGACCTCGAAGCGGAGCTTGCGGCCGTCGACGACCTCGTTGAGCCTCGCCCGCACCGTGCAGGTCTGGCCCTCGGCGGCCGGGGCGACGTGCTTGACGCAGACCTCGAAGCCAACGGTAGCCCTGCCCTCCTCGAGGTTCTCGAAGGCGAGGATCGCTGCGGTCCGCTCGATCATGCCGATCATCCCGGGGGTCGAGAGCACGCTGGCGCCGATCGTCCCGCCCACGTCGGTGAGCAGCCGGCCCTCGACCACGAACTCTTCGGTCCTCTCGATCCCAACCTCCATTATCTCGGCACCTCCTCCGCTTCGCGTCCGGGGGTGCCTCGCGTAATCATCACCCCACCATCCCCATCCCGCCGGAGACCCCGATGCACTCGCCGGTCACGTAGGAGGAGTCGTCCGAGGCGAGGAACGCAACCGTCGCCGCCACCTCCTCGGGCTGTCCGAGGCGCTTCAGCTGGGTTCCCCCCTTCATCGTCTCGATGATCTTCTCGCCGATCTCCCCGAACTCCTTGGCGCCCATCAGCAGCGGAGTCTCGATCGGGCCGGGCGCGATCGCGTTCGCATTGATCCCGAACCGCGCCCCCTCGCGCGCCATCACCTTCGTGAAGGCGATCACCCCGCCCTTCGCGGCCGAGTAAACGGCCGACCCCTTCGACCCGACCCTCCCCGCCTCCGACGCGACGTTGACGATCCGTCCGTAGCCGGCCTCCTGCATTCCGGGGAGCGCGGCGTAGGTGCAGTTGAGGACGCCCCTCAGGTTCACCGCGATCACCTTCTCCCACTGCTCGGGGGTGGTCTGCGTGAAGAAGCCGAACTCGTCCGTTCCCGCGTTGTTGACGAGGATGTCGATCGGGGCGCCGGCGCTCTCGACTGCGGCCTGGGCGGACCCGAGGTCCGTGACGTCGAGCTCGATCGCGAGGCCGGAGACCTCCCCGGCCACCTCGGTAGCGCCGTCGAGGTCGATGTCCCCGATCGTCACCTCGGCGCCCTCGGCGGCGAGCCGCCGGGCCACCGCCGCCCCGATCCCGCTCGCGCCGCCCGTGACCAGCGCCTTTCTGTCCTCCAGCCTCATCTCAACGGAGCCTATTGGTGAGGGGCTGTAGGTTGCCCGGCAATGGCGGAGCGGATCCCGATCATCGGCGGCACAGGCACGCTCGGCTACGGCCTCGCGGTCCGCCTGCTGCGAGCGGGGCAACGGGTCGTGATCGGCTCCCGCAAGCCGGAACGAGCCGCGGAAGCGACCGAGAAGCTCAGCGCCGCCGTGCCCGACGCCGACGTTGAAGGGCTGGAGAACGGCGAGGCCGCGCGACAAGGTCCGATCGTCTTCCTCACCGTCCCCTTCCGGGCCCAGTCCGAGACCCTCACCAACCTCAAGGGCTCGCTCAGCGAGGGCCAGCTCCTGGTGGACTGCACGGTGCCGCTCGCCGCGGCGATCTCGGGGAAGGCCACCCGGACCGTCGGCGTCTGGCAGGGCTCGGCGGCGGAACAGGCGAAGGAGATGGCGCCTGACGGGGTGACCGTCGTCTCCGCCCTCCACACCGTGAGCGCGACCAATCTCGGCGGCGACGGTGAGCTTGACGAGGACATCCTGGTCTGCGGCGACCGGCGTGCGGACAAGAAGCGGGTCGCGGAGTTGATCGAGCTGATCGACGGGCTGCGGGCGGTCGACGGCGGGCCGCTCGAGGCCTCGAGGATCGTCGAGCCGCTCACCGCGCTCCTGATCGGGATCAACAGCCGGTACAGGGCGCACGCCGGCATCCGAATCACCGGGTTGCCGGACAGCCCCCCCTGGGACCGTTGAGCGGGATCGAGCGCTGCGTCATCCTCGCCGGAGGGACCGGCGGCGCGAAGCTCGCTGCGGGCATGCAGGATCTGCTCGGGCCCAGGCTCTCCGTGATCGCGAACAGCGCCGATGACATCGAAATCGCCGGCGTCGACGTCTCCCCGGATCCGGACCTGATCACCTACTGGCTGAGCGGGGAGATAGACGAGGAGCGGGGATGGGGGATCAAGGGGGACTCGTTCACGGTCTACGACCGGATGGTGAAGCTGGGGGCCCCCGACTGGTTCCGGCTCTCCGATCGCGACCTCGCCACCTGCCTCTACCGCCGGGTCTTCGTGTCCGAGGGAGGGACGAGAACCGCCGCCCAAGCCCAGATCGCGCGCGTGCTCGGGGCCGAGGCCGCCATCCTGCCGATGTGCGAGGAGCCGGTGAGGACCCGGGTGCGAACGGCGGACGGCTGGCGGGGGCTTCAGCAGTACCTCGTCGCCGAGCACGCCGAGGCTCCGGTCGAGGCGATCGAGGTCGAGGGGATCGCCGAGGCGAGACCTACGCCGGAGGTCCTCTCCGCGCTCGCGGGTGCCGACGCGATCGTGATCGGCCCCTCAAACCCTGTGATCTCGATCGGGCCGATCCTCGCGATTGCGGACCTCCGCGAGGCGCTCGCCGAATCCCCGGCGCCTGTGGTCGCGGTCAGCCCGTTCGTCGCCGGGCGGGTCGTCAAGGGGCCCACCGATCTCTTCATGGAGGCGATCGGCCGGCCGGTGAGCGCCGCCGGGGTCGCCTCGCTCTACGAGGGGCTGATCGCCGGCATGGTCTGCGACGAAGGGGACCCGGATCCTCCCCCGGACGGCATCCGCACCCTGACCTGCCCGACCCTGATGGAGGGCCGCGCCAGCCGCCGCGCGCTGGCCGAACGGACCCTCGAATTCGCGTCCGCAGCCGTCACGGACGCGTGAAGGTCGCTACTAGCGGGTATATCCGCTCTCCACCCGGTAGCCTGACTTGCCGTGGGGGCGGCATCCGACAGCTTGCACACGACCGCAATCATCCCGGTGAAGGGGCTGACCAGCGCGAACGCGCGCCTGGACGCGATCCTGTCCCCGGCGGAGCGCAGCCGGCTCGCCGAGGCGCTCTACATCGACACGATCATGAAGGTCCCGCGGAGCCGCTGCATCGATGACGTGCTGGTGGTCACGTCGGACCCTTCCGTGGCTCGCCAGACCCGCTGGTTCGGGCACTGGGTGCTTCTCCAGGAGCATGATCAGGGCCACTCCGAGGCGGCCGCGGCCGGAGCCCGGGCCGCGATCGAGGAAGGCTCCGAGCGGGTCGTGATGCTGCCCGTCGACTGTCCGGCTCTCGAGATCGAGGAGCTGGACGCACACGTCGGGCACTCTCCCCGAACCGCCCTGATCGTCCCCGACCGTCACGGCACCGGTACCAACGCATTGGCCCTCACCCCGCCCGACGTCCTCCTCCCCGCGTTCGGGCCGGACAGCTGCGCGCGCCACGTGAGCCGCGCCCGCGCCGCCGGGATCGGCTTCGCGCTCGAGGAGATCGAGTCGATGTCGACCGACCTCGACACGCCGGAGGACCTGTCGCTGCTGCGCGATCGGCTCCTTCTCGACCCCCAGCCGGCCCCTCGGACCGCCGAGGTGCTCTGGGAGCTCGGCGACCGCGCGCGACCCGCGGCCGCCTGAGACTCGCCGGCGGGGTTGTGGCCGCCGATCATGAGGGCCGCTCGCGAACTGCGGATCAGGCCGCTCACGGGCCTGCCCGAGCTGCGCGGGGGAGACTGCCTCGGCGCGCTCGTCGCCGAGCGCGGTCGACCGGCACCGGATGAGATCGTGGTGATCTCCCAGAAGGCGGTCTCGAAGGTCGAGGGACGGCTGCGCAAGCTGACGGAGGTCGAGCCGGGTGACGAGGCGAGGAAGCTCGCCTCCCGCCTCGACAAGGACCCGCGGATGGTCGAGCTGGCCCTGGCGGAGAGCGAGCGGGTGGTCCGCGCGGAGCGCGGGGTGCTGATCACCGAGACCCGAGGAGGCTGGGTCTGCGCCAACGCGGGCATCGATGCCTCCAATCTGGAGGACGGCTTCGTCGCACTCCTCCCGGCGGACGCCGATGGGTCGGCACGGCGGATTCGGGCGGAGATCGCCGAGGCCTCCGGAGCCTCTCCCGCGGTCGTGATCGCGGACAGCTTCGGCCGCCCGTGGCGGCTGGGCCAGGCCGACGTGGCGATCGGCTGCGCCGGAATCGAGGCGCTTGACGACTGGCGCGGCCGCCGGGACGCACACCGGCGCGAGCTCTCGGCCACAGTTGTCGCGGTCGCCGATCAGCTCGCCGGCGCGGCCGACCTCTCCCGCGACAAGGACTCAGGGGTGCCCGTAGCGATCGTGTCGGGGCTGGGCGGGCTCGTCATTCAGGACGACGGGGCGGGGGCGAAGGCGCTTCGCCGCCCGGCTGAGAACGATCTCTTTCGCTAGCTACGCCGGAGAGGCGTTCTTCGAGCCGATCTTGTCCATCGGCGGTGGGGTCGCCCCCTCGTACGTGAACTCCGGAGGCTCGTAGGCCCGTCCCGGAGTTGCGCCCATCGCGAGGATCCGCGCGGGCGCGTCCCCCGTGATCAGCTTCCGCTTCTCGGCGGCCCCGACCCGGGCGAACACGCCGGGCTCGAGGTCGTGGTCCTCGCCCCCGACTCGCAGCGTCGCCCGCCCGGAGAGGACCGTGTAGACCTCCTCCTGGTCATCGTGCCGCTGGTCGTGCTCGGGGTAGAAGTCGAAATTCGCGGGCAGGTCGATCACCGCGATCCCGAACGATGTGACACCCAGGCCTGCCCTCACCCGCCGGAAGCCACCCCCGAAGATCGCCTCGAAGTCCTCGACCCGCTTGACCGTCACATCTGGCATTGCAGTCTTTCCTCTCTCCCCCCGCCTCAGCCCGAGGCGGGCTCCGCCCCGACGAACAGTACGGCGGCCCCCCGAACCCTACCGTGACGTAGATCATCCAACGCCAGATTGGCGTCGGCGAGAGCATACGGCTGAATCTCCGTCTCCACCGGGACGTTGGGCGCGAGCGCGATGAACTCCTCCCCGTCGCGCCGCGTCAGGTTGGCCACCGATCGCAGCGTGCGCTCGCGCCAGAGGAGCTCGTACGGGAACGCCGGGATGTCGCTCATGTGAATTCCGGCGCAGACCACGGTGCCCCCGGGCGCCGTCGCCCGGAGCGCCTCGGGCACGAGCTCTCCGGCGGGGGCGAAGATGATCGCTGCATCGAGCTCACCCACTTCCGGATCGCCGACCGGGCCGGCCCAATGCGCCCCGAGACCGCGGGCCAGCGCCTGCGCCTCCGTGTCGCCCTCGCGGGTGAGCGCGAACACCGTCCTTCCCTGGAAGACTGCGACCTGGCAGACGATGTGAGCCGAGGCGCCGAAGCCGTAGAGCCCCAGCCGCTGCCCGTCACCGGCGAGACGCAGCGACCGGTAGCCGATCAGACCGGCGCACAGAAGCGGCGCCGCCTGCGGATCCGGGTAGCCGGAGGGGATCGGGAAGCAGAACCGCTCGTCGGCCACCGCCCGCTCGGCATACCCGCCGTCCAGCTGATAGCCGGTGAAGCGGGCCCGCTCGCAGAGGTTCTCCCGTCCGGATCGGCAGTAGCGGCACTCCCCGCAGGTCCAGCCGAGCCACGGGACTCCGACGCGGTCACCCTCGGTGAACCGCTCGGTCCCCGGTCCCGTCGCCGCCACCCTGCCGACGATCTGATGCCCGAGGACCAGGGGGAGCTTCGGGTCGGGGAGCTCTCCATCGGCGATGTGAAGATCCGTCCGGCAGACGCCGCAGGCGGCCACCTCGAGCGCGACCTGACCGTGGCCCGGCTCCGGGTCGGGCAACTCACGCTCCACCAGCGAACCGGTCGCTCCTGGCGGAGCGCCCTCGCGCCCACCAGGGGCTTCGAGCACCATCGCACGCATCGCCCCATTGTCCCCTGCTCGTGATCCGTCCTCCTCAGTAGGTCTTGACTATCTCGTAGAGCGTCGTCCGCTGGGCCGGGGCCCTCCCGGCCCGGCGCGCGGCCTCGATCAGCTGCTCGGGCTCGAGCCGGACGCCGTGCCTCGACCCGGCCATCCGCGAGATGTTCTCCTCCATCAGCGTGCCGCCGAGGTCGTTGACCCCCCAGCAAAGGCTCTCGGTCGCCGCATCGAGCCCCATCTTCACCCAGCTCGCCTGAAGGTTCGGGATCGTCCTCCCCAGCGCCAGTCGGAAGGCGGCGGTGTGCTTGAGGTTGTCGCGACGGGAGATCTCCTCGACGCCGTGGGTACGGCCGAGAAGCGTGTTGTATGGAATGAAGCTGAGTGGCACGAACTCCGTGATCCCACCGGTCCGCTCCTGGAGCGCCCGAACCACCCTCATGTGCCGCGCCAGCTCGTGCGGCTCCTCGATGTGACCGAACATCACGGTTGAGGTCGAGCGGAGGCCGGCGCGGTGCGACGCCTCGATGATCTCTATCCAGCGCGCCACCGGCAGCTTGTTCGGCGAGATCCGCTGACGCACCCCGTCGTCCAGCACCTCCGCGGCAGTACCCGGCGTCGATCCGAGCCCGCATTCGATCAGGTACTCGAAGACGGCCTCGGGCGAGCGCCCCGACCGCTCGCACATGTAGTCGATCTCCATCGGGGAGTAGGCGTGCAGGTGGAGCTGGGGCGCGCACTCCTTGGCGAGGATCAGCCAGCGGCCGTAGTCCTCGAGCGTGTACTCGGGGTGGATTCCGCCCTGCATGCAGATCTCGGTGGCGCCGAAGTCGACCGCCTCCTGGATCCGGCTTGCGAAGTCGTCCTCGGTGACCAGGTAGGCGTCCGGCGAGCGCTTGCCCTGGCCGAACCCGCAGAAGGCGCAACCGACGACGCAGATGTTCGTGAAGTTGATGTTCCGGTTGACGACGAAGGTCGTCGTCTCCCCGGCGATCTCCGCACGGAGCTCGTCGGCGGCGATCCGCATCTCCTCGATCACCTCCGGGCGGGTCTCGGAGAAGAGCGCGGTCAGCTCCTCCTCGGTGAGCTCCTCTCCGCGGCGGCCCCGCTCGACCGCCCGCGGAGCGATCTCGGGCGCCGCCGGGCGCTCCTGGCGGCGGCCGGAGCCGCGGCGCGGGATGAAGCTCCAGTACTTGAGCTTGACGACGTCGAGCACCCCCTGCTCCATCCATTCGGGGTCGAGGTACTGCGGGTACGCACAGAGCCGCTCGGTGAGCGCGTAGCCGCGCGGCGCGAGCTCCTTTCGAACCTGATGGGGGCTGGGGAAAGGCTCCTCGGGCGAGATGTGGTCGCCGTTGCTCGACAGGCCACCGAGGTCCGTCGCCCCGGCCTCGACCAGCTCCGGCCACCAGTCGGCGAGGTTCGGGGGCACCTGCACCCCCACGTCCGGCATCAGCCGACGGGCCTCGGCGATCAGATGCTTCATCTCGTCGATCGAGACCGGACCAGCCCAATCCGGATATGGCAGCTGGTGGCCGCCGGAGCTCCCATTGGTCCAGCGCCGGTTCGCGGCCTCGTCGGCTATCTCGGCCACCTCGGCGCCGTAGTAGCGGGGGTGCGGGACGAAGTTCTGGAGGATCACCTCCTGGATGTGGCCGTACTCCCCGTGCAACCCGGCGATCGCCTCAAGTGACGCGATCCGCTCGTCGGGGGCCTCGCCGATCCCGACGAGGATCCCGCTCGTGAACGGAATCCTGAGCTCACCGGCGAGCCGAATCGTCTCCAGCCGCTTCGCCGGGTGCTTGGTCGGAGACCCCGCGTGAACGGTCTCCATCAGGCGCTCGGAGATCGACTCGAGCATCAGCCCCTGTGAGGCGGTCACCTCGCGCAGGCGGGCCAGGTCCTCCCGCGGGAGCACCCCGATGTTCGTGTGCGGAAGCATGCCCCGCTCCAGAGCGCGCTGGCACGCCCAGGCCACGTAGGAGGTGAAGTCGTCGTGGCCCCAGCCGCGCAGACGCTCGGCGACGACCGGATTCACCTCCGGGCGCTCCCCGGTGAGGATCAGGAGTTCCTTGGTGTTCCGCCGGAGCGCCACGTCGAGCCGGCGCTCGACCTCATCCGGATCGTGGACGTGCGCCTGGTGCGTGGCGAACGCGCAGTACTTGCAGTAGCACTGGCAGGTGCGCGAGAGCGAGAGCGTGTGGTTGCGCGAGAACGTGACCCTGCGCATCGCAGGGCAACCTACCGAACCGCTGCGTGCTGCCTAGCTCGTGGTCAGCCTCCGGCGATCCCACCGGGCGGTGAAGACGGCGGGGGGCCGCCCGGACCGCTCGTCCCACCGGGGCCGGAGCGCTCCTGCCGGAACGGCGGCGCCTCGCCGGCCGGCGGTGCCGGCCCGCGCGGGGCGACGGTGTCGGCGGCCTCCTGAACCGGGCCGCTCGACGGCTCGACGATGAACTTGTAGACGACCGCGGCGAGCAGCGCTCCGACCAGCGGGCCGAAGATGTACACCCACGCGTCGCTGAACGCGTCGCCGACAAGCGCCGGGCCGAACCAGCGCGCCGGGTTGAAGGAGCCGCCGGTCAGCGGCCCGAGCACCATGACCAGCATGCCGAGCGCGCCGCCGATCGAGAGCGCCGCCCAGCGCCTGACCTCGGGGTTGAGGGCAACGGCGAGGACGGTGAGGACGAGCACGAAGGCGCCGATCCCCTCGACCAGGAATCCCTGGAAGGCGCCCCCGAGAAGCGGGCTGATCTTCGCTGCGCCGTAATCGGAGGCACGGCCCTCGTCGAGCAGGAACGCCTTGGTGAGCAGCGCGCCGAGAACGCCACCGGAGAGCTGGGCGAGCATGTAGACGAGCCCGTCGACCGGGTCGATCCGCCGGATCGCGATGAAGGCGGCGGTGATCACCGGGTTGAAGTGGCCGCCGCTCGCCACCCCGATGCTGATGATCAGTGCGAAGAGCAAGAGGAAGTGCGTCAGCCCCACGACGGCGAAGTCGGAGCCGAACTGGGCGCTCTCGCCGACGGCCACATAGAGGGCGACGACGCTCGTGATGAAGAAGACCAGGAGCAGCGTCCCGACCAGCTCAGCGATATATGCGGCGAGACCTCGATCTTGCACTTGGAAGCGACCTCCTCGTAGATGCGAGGGTGCTCCGAGGCGTAGCCGAGGAGCAACCCGTTTTATCCCGTGCCCCACCGGCTGTGAGGCGGCGCCAGTCTAACCGGATTTCGCTCGTCGCCGAGGGGTGCGGCGAAACCTTTATTCGACACTTAGGGATAGGGTCGGGCGGGAGATGAGACTGGTCGCCGCGCCGCTGGCGGCCGTCCTCCTCGGAATCGCCCTGGCGGGCTGTGGAGGGGACGGCGCTGAACCGGGCGCGCCGGGAGGCGCGACCCTGATCCTCGACTTCCAGCCGAACGCCGTCCATGCGGGGATCTACGCCGCCCAGGCGAACGGCGACTTCGAGGACGAGGGGATCGACCTGGAGATCCGGGAGCCGTCCAGCACCACCGACGGCGCGATGCTGCTCGAGGCCGGTCGCGCAGATTTCGCGGTGATGGACATCAACGACCTCGGGATCGCGCGCGGGCGCGGCCAGGACCTCGCCGCGATCGCCGCGATCGTCCAACGCCCGCTGGCCTCGGTGATCGCCCGCGACCGGGACCAGATCCGGAACCCCGCCGACCTCGCGGGGCGGACGGTCGGCGTCACCGGCGTCCCCTCCGACGACGCGGTGCTCGACACGGTTCTCCGCTCGGCGAGGGTGGATCCCGGCGACGTCGACAGGGTGACGATCGGCTTCAACGCGGTCGCACAGCTCGCCGCCGGCAAGATCGACGCGGCGACCGCCTTCTGGAACGCGGAGGGCGTCCAGCTCAGGGAGCTGGGGATCCAAACCCGGGAGTTCCGGGTGGACGAGTTCGGCGCGCCGCGGTACCCCGAGCTCCTCCTGGTCGCCGAGGCGGGCGCGCGCGGAGACGAGCTCGCTCCAAGGATGATCGAGGCCCTGGGCGATGGCTACGAGGTGCTCGGGCGCTCACCCGAGGATGCTCTCCGCGACCTGCTCGATCAGGCTCCGGGGCTCGACGCCGACTCCATGGCCGCCCAGCTGGAGGCCCTCACAGCGAGCCGGGCATTCGCTCGTGGCGGAGCAGCGGTTACCGCGGAGCTCGACGAGCGGTCCGTGGCTCGCTGGCGAACCTGGGCCGGGCTCGACGGAAGCTAGCCGAGCACCCGCTCCACGAGCTCCGGCAGCTCCCTGACCATCCGGCTGCGCGGAACCGCGATCGCGAGCCCGGCCTCGTCGGCGCGCCTCTTCGTCTCGACGTCGGTGTGCTGGTAGAAGCCGATCGCGGGCAGCCCGGCCCCGGCGAGCTCTTCGGGTTGGACTACGTCGAGGTCGGCGACGACAAGGTCGAATCCGTCGAGCTCGTTCGGGAGCGAGAAGTCGCGTTCGACCTCGTGCCCGGCCGCCTGCAGGGCGGTTTGCACGCGGCTGGCGAGGATCAGGTCGGCGACCACGGCCGAGATCCGTGCCATCACTTCATCAAACGGGTTGCGCTGTTCGCGCACCCTCGCGTTATCTGGTCGGTACGGATCAGCGCTCACCTGCTCATTGGGAATCGCCGTCTTTCGCGATCCGGACCCGACTCTAGAGGTTGCGCCGCCGGCGAAAGTCGCGGCGTACGCTCTCCGGCCGACCCCACATCTGAACCACCTCGGCCCGACCCTCCCTCGAGTCTCGAACGCGTAGCTCCCCGCCGATTCCCTCGCGGTCGAGCTTCGTGAGCGCGCCCCGGACGGTCTCCGGCGCAGCGGCGTGGCCGAAACGGTGGGCGACGTTGATCCTCCAGTGCCAGTCGGCCCGCGAGTAGGGCTGGGCATTCACCAGCGAGAGCAGGACGGCCGTGTCGACGTAGCGCGACTCGTCCTCGATCCTCAGATCGAGCTCCAAGTCGGTCCAGTCGTCCGGCAGCGACTCGACCACGGCCGCGAAGTCCTCGGCAAGGGCCACCGGCGAAGAGTATCCGCGGCGACTCAGCGGCCGCGGCTGACCCGCATGCTTCTCGCGAGCTCCGGCCCGAGCGGATGATCATGACCCTCGATCTCCACCATCACCGGGCCCCCGAAGGGCTCGTGGCCCTTCACCAACAGCGTCGTGCCGGGATGGATCTTCCGCGCCGCCAGGTAGCGGAGCATCGAGGCGTCGCTGTCGGACACCCGCGCGAACGTCCCCTGGTCTCCCGGCTCGAGGTCGATCAGCGCGACCGAGTCGTCGTCGCTGATCGAGAGGTCGCGATTGGGAATCGGATCGCCGTGCGGATCGAGGTCGGGCTCGCCGAGCTTCGCTGCGATCAGCTCCTCGAGCTCCTCGGAGATGTGATGCTCGAGCACCTCGGCCTCCTCGTGCACGCGGTCCCACGACATCCCGAGGACCTCGGCGAGGAACAGCTCGAGCAACCGGTGATGGCGGATGGTCTCGAGGGCGACTCGCTCGCCCGGACCGGTGAGCCGGGCGCCGTGGTAGGGCTCGTAGTCCACGAGGCCCTCGTCGGCGAGCCGCTTCAGCATCGCCGAGGCGGACGCGGGCGTGACGCCGAGGCGCTCGGCCACCGCACTCGTCTGGACCGGACGGGCGCTGCGGCCCTGGAGGTGGTAGATCGCCTTCGCGTAGTTCTCGGCGCCCTCGTTGGTCCGCCGCTCGCGGTGTGCGTGGTGGGCTCGCATCAGACGTTCACCAGGAGCCCGGTCAGGTACAGGATCCCCGCGCCGAGTAGCAGGCCGGCGATGCTGAGCGGATACAGGGCCTGGCCGTCCTTGTCGCGGATCGAGGGCAGAAGCTGGCCGATCACCTGGACGATCGCGCCCACGCCGACGCCGATCAGGAACGTCGCCAGCTCCTGGTTGTAGGCGGCGGCTCCGATCACCGCCCCCACGATCGCCGGAGCGCCGGCGATCACGCCGAGGCCGAGGAGACGCCAGATGCCGGGTCGATCGGCTCGAGCGAGCGGGGCGACGATCGCGATTCCCTCGGTCGTGTTGTGGATCGCGAAGCCGATCACGAGGAAGGCGCCAAGTGCCAGCGAGCCGATCGCGTAGGCGGATCCGATCGCCAGCCCCTCGCCGAGGTTGTGGAGCCCGATCCCGATCGCGATCATCAGGGAGAGCCGGAACGCGCCCGCCCCAGCCGCCCGCTGCTTCCTGATTCCAGCCCGCAGCCGCCGATCGATCGCCGTCAGCGTCAGATAGGCCAGGGCCGCTCCGAGGAAGAGGAGCTCGACCCCGCCGAACGCGCCGCTCGACTCACCGCCGATCTCGAGGCCCTCCAGACCGCCGTCGATCACGAGGAATCCGAGCAGTCCGATCGTCACCGCCATGAACAGGCGCACCCACTCGTCCGACACCCGCCGGATCGCCGGCATGAAGAGCATTCCGAGGATCACCGGGATGATCCCCACGTAGGTTCCAAGCAGGGTCATCAGCCCGTAGAAGCTCCCGTCCGCCTCGGGCGTCTCCACGGCGACGTCGATCACGTGCTCGATCGTCGCCCCGCTCGAGGTGAGCATGAAGATCGTGTACGCACCGCCCTCCTGCCACGGATAGTCGAGCGTGAGGGTCTGCTCGTCGAGCCGCCCGACCTTCCCGTCGGGATCGGCCCCGAACATGACGTAGGCGTCGTTCACGGCGACCTGGGCGACGGTGACGTCGTCCGGCCCGGTGTTCCGCAGGGTGAGCTCGATCTCGCCTGGGCGAAGCACGGTCCGCTCGACGGCGAGCTCCTCGACCGGTGGCCCGCGCCGCTCATCGAGTCCGGGCCCCCCGAGCGCCGCGAACAGCGCGATCGCGGCCGCGATCAACGCGAGCGGGACCGCGACCAGCGCCCAGGCGGGCAACCGGCCCAGGGGCGACGTCACCTCCGTTCGGCCCGCGGCCTCCATCAGGACCTCGACTCGGTCGCCGCCTCTGGCCGGTGGAACGCCGCCGGCCGCCGCTTCCGCTCGCCCTCCCCACCGACCCGGAAGAAGCCCATCCAGCCGAGCTCGGCGAACTCGGTCTTGTGGGCGTGGAACATGTAGTCGCCGACGTATGGGAACTCGAGCTCGAGGATCCCCCGCTGCGCCTGCGCCTGCATCACCGTGTCCGTGTACTCGGTGGGGGTCAGCATGGTCCCGGTCGGGAAGTAGTTGAAGAAGTTGGCGTGGATGTGGAACGAGTTGATCGGGTCGAACTCGAGCAGGTTCACGAGGTAGATCCGCACGGGCGACGAGCGCTCCACCGCCACCGGCTCGTTCACGTAGTGGAAGGCGACCGTGTTGACCGCATACACCTGGTTGCCCTCGGCGTCGAAGTTCGTGTTGAAGCCGTTCATCACCATCGCCAGCTCGTCGGCTTCGGGGCGGCCCTGCCTGGGATCGACGATGAATGCCCCGTAGAGGCCGCGTGCGATGTGCTCCGCCAGCGGGCCGGCGTGGCAGTGGTAGAGGTGAAGGCCGAACGGCTCGGCGGTGAACTCGTAGGTCGTCTCGCCGCCGGTCTGGATCAATCCGGCTCCGACGCCGGGCACGCCGTCCATCTCGGCCGGGTGCAGCCCGTGGAAGTGGATCGTGTGGGGATGCTCGGAGGCGTTGATGAGGCGGATCCGCAGCAGCTCACCCTCGCGAGCGCGGAGAGTCGGGCCGGGCACGCGGCCGTTGTAGACCCAGGCGGGGTAATGGACGCCGGGCGCGACCTCGATCTCCTTGTCGCCGGCGATCAGGGTCCACTCGCGCAGAACCCGCCCGCTCGCGAGCCGTCTCGTCTTCCCCCAGTCGAAGTCGCGCAGCATCTCGGTCGGGTCGAACCCGTTGGCAGCGTGATCGACGGTCGCCCCGGCGCGGAACGTCGGCCCCGCTGCGCCGCCACCGTGAAGGGCCGAGGCGCCCCCATGCGCGTCGTGTGCGCCGCCCGCCGCCTGCGCCCCCTCGATCGCCTCGTGGATCCCCCGATGAGGCACGAGCTGGTGGAGCAGGGGCATGCTCGCCCCGGCCGCCGCCCCTCCGACCAGAAGCTTTCGCCGGCTGATCTTGGACATGGCGAAATTGAAGCACACCCGAAACCTAGATTTAGCCATTGCTAACTTTTCTGCGGGATCGAATGGCCGGCAACGGCCCCTGCCTAGAATCGGTCCGATGTCGAGGACCGCCCCGGAAGTCGAGCTCGATGGCCAGTACCGCGCCCTCCGCGAGGAGGCGGGGTTCCTGCCGCGCCGGCGGTCGTCTCTGCTCGTCACGGGTAAGGACGCCACCGAGTACCTCCAGGGCCAGCTCACGAACGACATCGAGGCGCTCGAAGCGAGCCAGGGCTGCTACGCCGCCCTCCTCGACCGCAAGGGACACATCGAGGCGGACATGCGCGTCCTTCATATCGACGGCCCCTTCTCCGCTTCGCGTCCGGGGGGGCCTCGCATGACGGGCCATCTGTCGCTGGACCTCGAGCCCGGTCCGGCCGGCGCCGCACTCAAGCATCTGCGGACCTACAGCATCGGCCGGAACGTCGAGGTCGAGGACGTCTCCGATCGCTGGGCGATCGTCTCGCTGATCGGCCCCCGCGCGCCCGAGCTGGCCGGCACAGAGGGACTCGGTCCCGAGCACGCGCAGCGGCCCTGCGAGACCGCTGGCGTCGAGGTGCTGGCCGTCGCGACGGACCTCGGCGTCGACCTGATCACCCGATCCGAGCAGGTGGAGTCACTCCGCGAGAGCCTCGCCGCCTCCGGGGCGGCCGAGGTGAGTGAGGCGGCCGCCGAGATCCTCCGGGTCGAGTCGGGCCGGCCGCGATTCGGACTCGACATGGATGCCGGGTCGATGCCGGCCGAGGCCGGAATCGTGGAGCGGGCGGTCAGCTTCGAGAAGGGCTGCTACATCGGGCAGGAGCCGGTGGCGCGGCTTCACTACAAGGGAAAGCCGAATCGGCGGCTGCGAGGCCTTCGCCTGAGCGCCGCGGCGGAGCACGGTGAGACGCTTCGGCTCGGCGACCGGGAGGTCGGGACCGTCGGCACGGCGGTCCTCTCCCCCTCCCTCGGTCCGATCGCCCTCGCCGTAATCAGGCGGGAAGCGGAGGAGCGAGACGTGCTCACCGTCGGGGAGGCAGGAGCGACAGCAGAGGTGAGCGACCTCCCGTTCGCCGCCTGATCGACTGCCGCTGCCGATCCGGCGGTTCGGTTAGATTCCTCCCCCATGCTGCGGAGGAGGGCCAGAGCCCTGGTTGCTGCTGCCGTCGCGATTGCGGCCTTGGCCATCGCGGGATGTGGCCGCGACGACTTCGAGAACGACCCCAGACCCGCGATCCCGGCGGAGGTCAGCGCGAAGATCGGGAGCGACAGCGTCGCGGTCTCTCCCCGGGAGTTCGGGGCCGGCGTGGTCAACATGACGATTGCGAACCTCAGCACCGAACCCGGCGCTCTCGTGATCCGGGGACCGGTGAACACGGAGAGCGACGAGATCCCGCCCGCCGCAACGACGACGCTCAAGATCGAGATGGAGAGAGGCACCTACGAGGCGAGCGTCGACGGGATCGCCGTTCTTCCCGCTCGGTTCACGGTCGGGCCGGAGCGGACCTCCGGCCAGAACGACCTGCTCCTTCCTTAGCGGGCGGCGGCTGCGGCGCCGATCGCTCAGCGGGACTCCGTATCCGCGACCTCGATCAGGGACTCGATCCGCTCGAGCCGGTCGATCAGAGCGCGCTCGATCGTCTCGACTCCCGTCCGCGCACGCTCGACGTTGTTGGTGGCGGTGGTCAGCGCCGACTTCACGGTCTTGAAGCCGGCGATTGCGTCGCGCGCTTCGTTGGCGGCGGTCAGGACCGCCGATGCATCGACGCCTGCCGCTGCCTCGCGTGCAGCCCGCACTCGCAGGCTCGCGTAGCGATAGGCGAGCTCGAGCGCTCGTCCATCCGGCTCCTCGGGATCTACCGCGACTACGAGCTTGTTCCCCTGGTACTCGTGCATCTCCTCGACCTCGCCGGTGGGCACCGCCTCTGCACCCGCAACGACGAGGATGGCGTACTCGGCGTTCCGCGCCTCGAGCGCGCCATTCATCTCCTCCCAGGCCTTCGGCTTGGTCAGCCGGCTGTCCTTGATCTCGAATACGAGACGGCCGAGCACGGAGCCCTCCCCGCCTCCGATCTCGACGAGCGTGTCTCCCTTCTTCGAGCCTCCCGTCCCGGCGATGTCGCCCACGGGGTGCGCACAGTCCCCGCGGCTGGCCGCGATTCGCTCGATCGCGACGTGCACCCTCTCCTCGAAGCTCCTGCCCTTGCGGGTGCCTGCCTCCTTCTCCTCCTCAAGCGCCTGCTGGCCCTCCTCGAGTCCAGCAAGCTTGGCAGCCTGGGTCAGGAGCTCATCGACCTTGTCCTCGAGCTTCCGGTCACGCTCATCCTGGGCCTCCCTGCGCTCGCGCATCCAGCTCGAGAACTGCGCCAGCAGTGGCCGCAGAGGGTTGAGCTCGTCGTCCGCGGCCAGTCGCTGGAGGAACTCGTGGTTTCGCTCCTCGATCAAGTGCCTGATCCGGGCGGGGACGGCGTCCTCGCTCCCCTCGCCGAACGTCGTCTCGATCCGATCGTCGAGCTCTTGGGCGTGGCGCTCCAGCGCCTCCGAGAGCCGTCCTCGGACCGCCTCGTCGCCGAAGGCGGTGCGCATCTCCCGCTCGATCCGCTCCGCCATCTCGCGCTGCTGTTTCTCCGCTTCGCGGCGGTGCTCGGCGACCGCGCGCTCGTACTCGCGGCGCACGAAGTCGACCTCGACCGAGGCGTCCTCCCGGTCGAGCACTCGGGTCCCGATCTCGACTGCGCGGCGCACCGTGCGATTCGGCTGCTCACCCGCCTCCGCACGCTCGCGCACGACCCGCGCGGCCTGTTCGTCGGAGATCGTCATCTCCTCGATGACGATCCGATCCTCGAGAACTCGCACCGACCCGTCGTCGGCATCGCGATCGAGTGGGAGTTGTGGTTTCTCAGACGCTTCCATGAGCTTTCGAAGGTAGTCGCGGTTGCGGACGCAAACCTGACTCTTGTTCGACTTTGAATACGATCCACCCGTCCACGACCAGCGAACGGGAGTCACATGGCCGTAGAGATCGCCGACGTATCGAAGCTCGACGCGCAGCCCGGTGAGCTGCCCGAGAAGATGGCTGCCTGGGTCATCCGCCAGGAGCGCGAGGGCGAGCCCAAGGACGCATTCCAGGTGGAGGAGATCGAGGTGCCGGAGCCGGGCGCCTTCGAGGTGATCGTCCGGGTGATGGCCGCCGGCGTCAACTTCAACAACGTCTGGGCGGCGCTCGGGAAGCCGGTCTCGGTTTTCGGGTACGGCGATCACCCCGACTGGGGCCACCACATC
>DASUYK010000024.1:0-11781 GCA_036377415.1 Solirubrobacterales bacterium | reverse complement strand
GGGCACTCGTCGACCAGCGCCGAGACCGGGACGTCGCCGACCTCTACCCCGTCGTCCAGGACGCGCAGGTGCCCGGTGTCCGTGACCCCCCCGATCGTCGCGAGGCCGGTCTGCCACCGCCGGCAGGTGGCCGCGACCTCGTCGACCCTCGACGGATCGACGACCGCCAGCATTCGCTCCTGGGACTCCGAGACCATCACCTCGAAGGGCTCGAGATCCGGTTCGCGCAGCGGCACCCGGGCGACGTCGATCTCG
Organism: Solirubrobacterales bacterium; assembly: GCA_036377415.1. GTDB lineage: Bacteria > Actinomycetota > Thermoleophilia > Solirubrobacterales > 70-9 > DASUPK01. Next base: position 11,526 of record DASUYK010000024.1, on the reverse strand, counting down.
ATCCCCACCCCACCCTTCGAGGCCATCTCCCCAGCCGATGAGGTCAGCCCGGCGGCGCCCAGGTCCTGGAGGGAGAAGAGGAGGCCGCGCGCGAGCAGCTCCAGGCAGCACTCGAGCAGCTTCGATTCCTCGAACGGGTCGCCGATCTGGACGCTCGGCCGCTTCGAGTCGTCGCCCGCCTCGAGCTCGGCGGAGGCGAGCACGGATGCGCCCCCGATTCCGTCCCGTCCCGTCGACGCTCCCAACAGTACGAGAACGTTCCCGGGACCGGCGGCGGCGGAGCGGATCATCTCGTCGGTCCGCGCCAGGCCGACGCACATCGCGTTCACCAGGCAGTTGTGCTCGTAGGGCGGCTCGAAGTAGACCTCGCCGCCCACCGTCGGCACCCCGATCGAGTTACCGTAGTGGCCGATCCCCGCGACCGCGCCCTCGAACAGGTAGCGGGACCGGTTCGATGAGAGCTCGCCGAACCGCAGGGAGTCGAGCACCGCAATCGGCCGAGCCCCGATCGCGAACACGTCGCGAAGGATCCCGCCGACCCCGGTGGCGGCGCCCTGGAACGGCTCGACCGCGCTCGGGTGATTGTGGGACTCGACCTTGAAGGCAACGGCGTGCCCGTTCCCGACGTCGACCGCCCCGGCGTTCTCCCCGGGCCCCATCACGACGCGCTCGCCCTCCGTCGGCAGCCGGCCGAGCAGCTTCCGCGAGTGCTTGTACGCGCAGTGTTCCGACCAGAGCAGGGAGAACATCGCCAGCTCGACCCCGTTCGGGTCGCGGCCGAGCAGCTCGGTGATCCGCTCGTACTCCGAGTCGGTGAGTCCGAGTTCGCGGTGTGGGCTCTCGGAGACTCCTGCGCTCACGCGGCGGCCCGGCGAGCGCCGACCAGCGCGCGGAAGAGCGCCAGCCCATCGTTCGAGCCGGTCAGCGGATCGACGGCGTGCTCAGGATGCGGCATCAGACCAAGCACGTTGCCCGCCTCGTTGGTCACCCCGGCGATGTCTCGAACGCTCCCGTTCGGGTTCTCACCCGGCGCGTATCGGAAGGCGATTTGGCCGCCGGCCTCGATCGCGTCGAGCTGATCGCCCGGGGCGAAGAAGCGTCCGCTCATGTGCTTGATCGGGATCGAGAGGCGTGCCCCAGCTGCGACCCCCGCCCCGAAGGGACCACCGAACTCCTCCGCGACGAGCTCTACCTGGCGGCAGATGAAGCGCAGGCCTTCGTTCGGGAGGAGCGCCCCGGGCAGAAGCCCGGCCTCGCAGAGGACCTGAAAGCCGTTGCAGATTCCGAGCACCGGGCTCCCTTCCGCCGCGAACCTGACGACCGCCTCCATCGCCGGCGAGAACCGGGCGATCGCCCCGGCCCGCAGGTAATCGCCGTAGGAGAACCCACCGGGAACGATCACCCCGTCGAGGTCGGACAGGTCGGTCTCCTCGTGCCAGACGAGGCGAGTGTCCGCGACGCGCTCGGCAGCGCCGAGCGCGTCGCGCTCGTCGCAGGAGCCCGGGAACTGGAGGACCCCGATCACGCCGGCGAGCTCCCGTTCCCGGACGCGCTCTCGTCCAGGACGATCTCGAAGTCCTCGATCAGCGGATTGGCGAGCAGCTTCTCGCAGAGGGCGTCGAGCTGTGCCGGGTCGTCCGTCTCGAGCTCGACCAGCCGGCCGACGCGAACGTCATGGATGCCCTCGAAGCCGAGTGCGGGCAGCGCCCGCTCGACCGCCTTTCCCTGGGGATCGAGGATGCCCTGCTTGGGCCGGATCAGCACCTTGGCCTTCACTCGGTCAGCGTAGCGGCGCATCCGGCTCGCTAATCGAGCTTACGGTCCGTGATCCGCTCGTACGCCTCGACGTATTTGGCGCGGGTGTTCTGGACCACCTCGTCAGGCAGCTCGGGACCGGGCGGCGTGTGGTCCCAGCCGACCGAATCCGCATAGTCGCGGACGTACTGCTTGTCGAATGAGGCCTGCGAGCGGCCGGGCTCGTAGTCGTCGGCGGGCCAGAATCGGGACGAGTCCGGGGTGAGCACCTCGTCGGCGAGGACGACCTCGGCGCCGGGTGAGGATCCGAACTCGAACTTGGTGTCGGCGAGGATGATCCCCCGCTCCGCGGCGTGATCGGCACCTCGCCGGTAGATCTCGATCGAGAGCCGCCGGAGCTCCTCCATCAGGGCCCGGTCGCCGATGATCTGCGCGGCGCGGTCGAAGTCGATGTTCTCGTCGTGGTCGCCGAGCTCCGCCTTGGTCGCGGGGGTGAAGATCGGCTCGGGCAGCTTGTCGGACTCCCGCAGGCTCGCCGGCAGCTCGATCCCGCAGACGGCTCCCGACTCGCGGTACTCGCGCCACCCCGAGCCGGACAGATACCCGCGGACAACGCACTCGACCGGGTACATGTCGAGCTTGCGCACCCGCATGCCCCGCCCTGCCGCCTCCGGCGGGACGTCCTCGGAGAGGAAGTGGTTGGGGCAGATGTCGCGGGTCAGCTCGAACCAGAAGAGCGACATCTGCGTCAGCACCCTGCCTTTGTCCGGAATCTCGGTCGGCAGGATCACGTCGTAGACCGAGATCCGGTCGGAGGCGACCATGATCAGCTCGTCGCTGTCCTCGTAGATCTCGCGGACCTTGCCGGAGGCCGCGAGTCGCAGGTCGGCGAGGGACGCGCTCAACCGCCGCCCACCTCGGGCTGCGTGTGGGGATGGGAGCGCGCCCACTTCACGATGTCGCCCGAGCCGACGACGGTCTTGCCCTCGTCCAGGACCAGGACCGGAAGGTTGAGCTGGCCGGTCAGCTCCTCGACCACGGCGCGGCCCCGGCGTCGCTCACCCCAGGTCCAGGGCAGCAACCGGTAACCCGGGAGGGCGCGGATCTCATACTCGTAGCCGGCGCCGTCGAGGGCCTTGGCGGCTCGGCCGCAGGGATGGCCGACTGAGGCGAGGGACTTCTTCTGCCCGCAGGTGTAGAGGATCACCGCCTGCAAGCCTCGCACACGGGGGCGCGAGAGGGCCCACCGAATTGCCGCTTACTCCGGGGTTCCTACGAGAGCCGGTCGAGGCGCGCCATCACCTCGGGGACGTGCTCGAGGTAGGCGTCATAGTCGAATACGGCGTCGAGATCGAGGTCGGGGGCGGCCGCCGCGATCAGCTCGCGGAAGCTCGTTCCCTCATCCCAGGCCCGCTGGGCGCTCCCCTGGACGACGCGGTAGGCGTCATCGCGGGTCATCCCGGAGTCGACCAGGGCTGTCAGCGCACGCTGGCTGAACAGGGCGCCGTGGGTGAGCTCGATGTTCTCCCGCATTCGCTCGGTGTGCACCGTCATCCCCTCCACCAGGCGGGTGCCCAGATGCTGCATGTAGTCGAGGGCGATGGTCGCGTCGGGGAGGACGACGCGCTCGGCTCCGGAGTGCGAGATGTCGCGCTCGTGCCAGAGGGCGACGTTCTCGAACCCCGTCTGCGCGTAGCCGCGCAGGACCCGTGCGAGCCCGCAGATCCGCTCGGCGAGGATCGGGTTTCGCTTATGCGGCATGGCCGAGGACCCTTTCTGTCCCGCGCCGAACGGCTCCTCAACCTCTCGGACCTCGGTCCGCTGGAGGTTTCTGACCTCCGTCGCGAACCGCTCCAGACCTGCGCCGGCGATCGCGATCCGCGCCAGCAGCACCGCGTGGCGGTCACGCGGAACCACCTGGGTGGAGACATTCTCCCGAGCGAGCCCGAGCTCCTCCATCACCCGAGTCTCCACCGCCGGGGGGACGGAGGCGTAGGTTCCCACCGCCCCGGAGAGCTTGCCGACGGCGAGCTGCTCGAAGGCGTCGGTGAGCCGGTCGAGGTTCCGGTCGGCCTCGAACGCGAGGCTCGCCAGGCGCAGGCCGAACGTCGTGGGCTCGGCGTGGACGCCGTGGGTGCGGCCGACGCAGAGCGTTCCGGCGAACTCCTTCGCCCGGGCGACGAGCGCGTCGCGGTAAGCGCGGGCGCCGTCGAGCACCACGGCTCCGGCCTCGGCGAGCTGCAGTGCCAGAGCTGTATCCAGCACGTCGGACGAGGTGAGCCCGTAGTGGATCCAGCGGCCCTCCTCGCCGATCGATGCGGAGACGACGTCGACGAACGCGGCGACGTCGTGGCCCGTCGTACGCTCCCGCTCCTCGACCTCCTCGACGGTGAAGGAGGCCCGCTTTCGGCAGGCCTTGGCAGCGTCCCTGGGGACGACGCCCTCGGCCGCCCACGCCTCGGTCGCCGCAAGCTCGACCTGTAGCCATGTCTCCATCCGGCGCTGCTGGGTCCAGACGCCGCCGATCTGCTCGCGTGTATAGCGAGGAATCACGCGTTGATGATCCGAACCGCGAGCAGCCCTGCGTTCTTCGCGCCGTCGATCGCCACGCATCCCACCGGGACTCCAGGGGGCATCTGCACCGCCGAGAGCAGCGCGTCGAGGCCGCCGAGGTTCTTGCCTGAGATGGGGACGCCGATCACCGGCAGGTCCGTGTGCGACGCGGCATACCCCGGCAGCGCGGCGGACATCCCGGCGCCGGCGATGATGACCTTCAGGCCCCGCATTCGCGCGTTCGTGCAGTACTCCCGGGTGGCATCCGGATCGCGATGCGCGCTCAGGACCCGAACCTCGTAGTGGATCCCGTGATCCTGGAGGGCCTCGCCCGCGGGCTGCAGCTTGGGCTTGTCGTTCTTGGACCCCATGATGATCCCGACGAGCGGGGCATCGACCTCGATCTCGTCGAAGGCCTCCTCGACGTCGGGCATCGTCTCGGCAACATCGCCCTCTGGCATTCAGCTCCTCCGTTCGGTCGTGATTCGGTTCCCGCGCCCCATCAGTCGGCCGCGCTACCTGCAGGGTTCAGTCGTTCCGGTGGATCCGTCGCCGCGCGGCCTGCGATGTCGGTTCGCATCTGCCGTCCATCGAAGCCGATCAGCTCGGCCGCATCGTAAGCTCGCCGCCGGGCCTCCGCCGCCGTGGGTCCCAACCCGGTGACATTCAGGACGCGGCCCCCCGCGGTGACGACCTCACCATCCCGGCGCGCCGTGCCGGCATGGGTAACTTCGACACCGTCCATCGCCGCCGCCTCGTCCAACCCCCGGATCACGTCCCCCTTCGACGACGATTCCGGGTAGCCGGCGGAGGCGAGCACCACGGTGACCGCCCAGTCGTCGCCGAAGTCCGCGCTCATCCCGCGGAGCCCGCCGGGCTCCCGCGAGGCGAGGCAGAGCTCGATCAGATCGGATCGGAGCCGCGGCAGCACGGCCTGGGTCTCTGGATCCCCGAACCGGCAGTTGAACTCGAGGACCTTCGGGCCCGACTCGGTCAGCATCAGGCCGGCGTAGAGGACGCCGTGATACGGGGTGTGGCGTCGCCGCATCGCGTCGACGATCGGACGATGGACGCCGTCCGCGATCCGCTCTATCTCCGCGGCGTCGAACCCCGGGACCGGCGAATAGCTCCCCATCCCCCCGGTGTTAGGACCCTGATCGCCGTCGTGGATCCGCTTGTAGTCCTGAGCCGGGGCGAGCGGAAGCACGTTCTCGCCGTCGCAGAGCGCGAGCACCGACAGCTCCTCGCCCTCGAGGAACTCCTCGATCACGACCTCGGTCTCGCCGAAGCGCCGCTCGGTGAAGAAGACGCCGACCGCCTCGCGCGCCTCCTGCTCGGACGGGCAGATCATCACGCCCTTTCCGGCCGCCAGGCCGTCGGCCTTCAGCACGGCGGGGTAGGAGGCGCAGGAGATCTGCGCGAGGGCCTCGTCTCGAGAGCGGAGGACGGTGTGCGACGCGGTCGGAACCGCCGCCTCGGCCATCAGCTCCTTCGCATGGAGCTTCGAGCCTTCGATTCGCGCGGCCTCCGCGCTCGGACCGAATGCGGCGATCCCGGCCTCCTCGAGCGCGTCGACGAGCCCCGCGACGAGGGGCGCTTCCGGACCGACGACGACGATGTCCACGCCCTCATCCCGCGCGGCGCCCACGAGCGCGTCGACGTCCTCAGCCCCGGCGTCCAGGCAGCGGGCGTCGGCCGCGATTCCCGCGTTGCCCGGTGAACAGAGCAGCTCCGGGCTACGCGCCGAGCGGGCGAGGGAGCGCACGATCGCGTGCTCGCGCCCCCCGCCGCCGACCACCAGCACCTTCATCCGGATCCAACCCGACGCGCGGTGCGCGACGGCCTCAAAGGGCGCTCGCCAGCTCTGCGGACGGAATCGCCGCCAGCGTCTGGCTGCTCATGGTCCCGCGCGAGCCGAGCTCCACGGAGACCTTCGCCATCGTCTTCTCATCCGGCGCCTCGACGATCGTGATGAAGTCGTACTGACCGAGCACCGCCCACTGATCCTTGACGGTGACCCCGAGCTGCTCGACCTCCTTGTTGACCTCCTGGACCCGGTTCGGGTTGCTCTTCAGCGTCTGGACCCCCTCCGGTGTCAGGTTGGTGAGCATCACATACGTGGGCATCCCTCTCCTCCTTTGTCGTTGAGCCTCGCACCCCCCTTTCTCTCACTTTCTCCTCCGGCGTGCAATGCCGCCGCCTCGCCGCTCGTCGGTGAGGGATGATCCCCGCATGACCGAGCACCCGATATTCGCCCGCCTGTACGACTGGATGCTCGACAGCACCGAGCGCGCCGGACTGGCGGAGATGCGCCGCAGCCTGCTAGCGACCGCGTCCGGGCGCACGCTCGAGCTCGGCGCGGGAACCGGCCACAACCTCGAGCACTACACCGAGGCGGTCACCGAGCTGGTGATGACCGAGCCCGACCCCCATATGGCGACCCGGCTGCGGAAGCGGCTCGCGGAGGAGGGCACGGCCGCCGGCCGGCCGGCGGTGATCGAGGCGTCCGCCGAGGAGCTTCCCTTCGACGACGGCAGCTTCGACACCGTCGTCGCGACGCTGGTCTTCTGCACGATTCCCGATCCGGAGCGGGCAGCCGCGGAGGCACGACGCGTTCTCGTCGAGGATGGGCGGCTGCTGTACATCGAGCACGTCCGGAGCAGCTCGCCGCGCCTGGCGCGCTGGCAGGATCGGCTGGAGAGGCCCTGGGGCTTCATCGGGGCGGGCTGCCACCCGAATCGCGCGACCGATCAGCTGTTCGCCGGAGCCGGGTTCTGGGTGGATCGAATGGAGCGCGGCACGATGCCGAAGGCCCCTCCGATCGTCCGGCCTCTGATCCGCGGAGTCGCCCGGCGCCCCTCCTCACCCGACGAGTAGTGGCCAGGGCCTAGGAGTCGTACCCGACGGCGATCTCCATCGCCCTGCCGTAGAAGTGGTTCGAGACCTGCCGCTTGCAATGCGATTCGTGCCTAGGCGGCGGCCCTCTCGCGCTTCTGGGCGGACTTGGCCCGCTTCGCCTTCCGGAAGGTGAGCTCGCCGTCGGAGCAGTCGACCTCGACCGTGTCGCCCTCGGCGAACTCGCCCTCGAGCAGGCGGAGCGCCAGCTTGTCCACGAGCTGCTTCTGAATCACCCGCTTCAGCGGCCGGGCGCCATAGGTCGGGTCGAAGCCGAGGTTTCCGAGCAGCTCTCGCGCCTTGTCGGTCAGCTCGATCTCGATTCCTCGCTCGCGCACCCGCTCGGAGAGCTCCGCGACTTGGATCTCGACGATCCTGCCCAGGTCCTCCTTGGTGAGCCGGTGGAAGATGACGACGTCGTCGATCCGGTTGAGGAACTCGGGCGGGAAGGTCTGCGTGAGTGCGTCGGTGACCTGCTCGCGGGCTTTCTCTTCAACCGACTCCGCGGCGATGTACTGCGAGCCGACGTTCGAGGTCATGATCAGGACGGTGTTCTTGAAGTCGACGGTCCGGCCCTGGCCATCCGTCAGCCGCCCGTCGTCCATGATCTGGAGGAGGACGTTGAAGGCGTCGTGGTGGGCCTTCTCGATCTCGTCGAGCAGGATCACCGAGTAGGGGCGCCGCCTGACGGCCTCCGTCAGCTGGCCGCCCTCCTCGTAGCCGACGTATCCCGGGGGCGCGCCGATCAGCCGGGCCACTGCGTGCTTCTCCATGTACTCGGACATGTCGATCCGGACCATCGCCTGCTCGGAGTCGAACATGAACTCGGCAAGCGCTCGCGCGAGCTCCGTCTTGCCGACCCCGGTCGGACCGAGGAAGAGGAAGCTGCCGATCGGCCGGTTCGGGTCCGAAAGGCCGGCGCGGGAGCGGCGCAGGGCGCCGGAGACGGCCTCCACCGCCTCGTCCTGCCCGATCACCCGTTCGTGGAGGCGCTCCTCCATGTGGATGAGCTTCTCCACCTCGCCCTCCATCAGCCGGGACACCGGGATCCCCGTCCACTTGGAGACCACTTCGGCGACGTCCTCCTCGGTGACCTCCTCGGTCAGCATCGAGCCGCCGTCACGATGAAGCTCGGCCAGCTTGGACTCCTGCTCCACGACGGTCTTCTCGAGCTCGGGGATCCTTCCGTAGCGGAGCTCGGCGGCGCGCTCGAGGTCGGCGGCGCGTTCGGCGCGCTCGGTTTCGCGAGTCGCCCCCTCGAGCTCCGCCTTGGCGGCCTTGATCGCCTCGATCGCGCTCTTCTCGTTCTGCCAGCGCGCCTTCATCTCGGAGGAGCGCTCCCGCAGCTCCGCGAGCTCGGACTCGATCGCCTCCAGCCGGTCCCTGGAGGCCTCGTCCTTCTCCTTCTTGAGCGCCTCACGCTCGATCTCGAGCTGCTGGATGCGGCGCTCCACCTCGTCGATCTCGGTCGGCATCGAGTCGATCTCGATCTTCAGACGCGAGGCGGCCTCGTCGATCAGGTCGATCGCCTTGTCGGGAAGGAAGCGGTCGGCGATGTAGCGGTCCGAGAGGGTGGCGGCGGCGACGATCGCGGCATCCGTGATCCGAACGCCATGGTGGACCTCGTAGCGCTCCTTCAGCCCGCGCAGGATCGCGATCGTGTCGCTCGCATCCGGCTCGCCGACGAAGATGGGCTGGAACCGCCGCTCGAGCGCCGCGTCCTTCTCGATGTGCTTGCGGTACTCGTCGAGGGTGGTCGCGCCGACGGCACGGAGCTCGCCGCGGGCGAGCATCGGCTTCAGCAGGTTGGAGGCGTCGACCGCGCCCTCGGCCGCGCCGGCGCCGACGATCGTGTGGAGCTCGTCCATGAACAGGACGATCTGCCCCTCCGCCGCCTGAATCTCCTTGAGGACGGCCTTGAGGCGCTCCTCGAATTCCCCTCGGTACTTGGAGCCGGCGAGAAGCGCGCCGATGTCGAGCGCGATCACCCGGCGGTCGCGAAGCGACTCGGGGATGTCGCCCGAGACGATCCGCTGGCCGAGGCCCTCGACGATCGCGGTCTTGCCGACGCCGGGGTCGCCGATCAGGACCGGGTTGTTCTTCGTGCGCCTGGAGAGGACCTGGATTACGCGGCGGATCTCCTCGTCGCGGCCGATCACCGGGTCGAGCTTGCCGCTCTCGGCCTCGGCAGTCAGGTCCCGCCCGTACTTCTCGAGCGCGCCGAAGCTGTCCTCCGGGTTTGGCGAGGTGACCCGATGGGGGCCGCGGACCTCCGAGATCGCCTGAACGAGATCCTTTCGGTCGGGAAGGAGATCGGCGACACCGGACTTCGCTTCGGAGAGGGCGAGGAGGACGTGCTCCGTCGAGATGTACTCGTCGCCGAAGCCGGTCGACTCCTTCTCGGCCTGCTGGAGGACCCAGACGAACTCGCTCGACGGCCGGACGTCCGGGACCGTGTTCCCGCTCAGCTGGGGAAGCTTCGCGATTGCCTCGTCCGCCCGCCGTCGCGCGTCCTGCGCATCGACGCCGAGGCGCTGCAGCACGGGGACCACGACGCCCTCGTCCTGCTCGAGCAGGGCGACCAGGAGATGGGCGGGGGCCACCTCCGGATTTGAGCGCTCCGAGGCGAGCCGCTGCGCGGCAGCGACGGCCTCCTGGGAGCGGATCGTGAACCTGTCGGGCTGCATCGAGACTGATCTTACCCGCTTTAGTCCCCAAGTTCAAGAAATCTATGTCAGGACGACTTAGATCTATGGAGGCGCCGGACCTTCCCCCGGGGGGCCCTGTCGCGGCCGAGGCTGACCGGCGCGCCTCCCTCTTAGGGTTCATCCATGCAGGCCCGCGGTTCGCCCCGGCGCCGGCTGTGGCTGTGGCCGGCGATCCTCCTCGTAGCCGCGCTCACGGCGAGCGCGGGCGGCGAGCCCAGTGATCGCCGGATCGCCAGTGCCGACACCTGGCCTCGAGTCGTCTATCCCAGCCCCACCGCAGTCCGCCGGGCCCGGTCCTTCGCGGCGGCCCGCGGCGACGTCTCCTTCGCGGTCCTCGGCGGATCCGCCGGGATCAGGGGCTACGCGGTGTCCCATCCGTTCAGCTCGGCGAGCGCGTCGAAGGCGCTCCTGCTCGCGGCGGCGCTCCGCCTGCACGAGCGCGAGAAGGAGCGCCTCGACTCCGACACCCGGGCGCTCCTGGAGTCGATGATCACCTACTCGGACAATCGGGCCGCGGGCGGCATCTATGCCGACGTCGGCGATGCCGGCCTGGAGCGGGTGGCCGAGCGCGCGGGAATGCGGGAGTTCGAGGTCGCCCCGGGCTTCTGGGGCGGCGCCCAGATCACCGCCGCGGACATGTCCCGCTTCTACTTCCGCTTGGAACGGAACCTCGGCCGCCGCCACCGGGACTACGGACTGCGGCTGCTCGCCGGGATCACGCCGAGCCAGCGCTGGGGGATTCCCGCCGCCGCGGATCGCTCCTGGCGTATCTGGTTCAAGGGGGGCTGGCGCCCGAGCGGCCAGGAGGGGACCACCGGCCCGGTCACTCACCAGGCGGCGCTGCTCGAGCACCGCGACGGGGAGCGCCTCGCGATCGCCGTGCTCAGCGACGAGGTCCCGGGGGCCGGCGCCGGTTTCGACGCGATCGAGGGGATCGCCGGCCGGCTGCTGGCGAAGCCGCCGCCGCGGCGAAGCGGCTGGGTGGCTCCCTAGTCAGCGAGTCGGCTTCCGGATTGGGATCCTGGTCGAGCGCTCGCCGCGCCGCCTCATGCTCTCCGGCTCGTAGGCGCCGTAGGGAACGAGCTCCCCCCCGAGCGACTTCCTCAGGCGCTCGAGCTCTTCGGTCATCCGGCTCTCCATCTCCGCCGCGCGCCTGCGAAGCTTCGCCATCTCCGACCGCATCCGCTCGACTCGGCGTTCGAGCTCGAGGACCGTCTCGACGCCGGCCAGGTTCAGCCCCTCCTCCGTGGTCATCTGCTGAATCCGGCGAAGCCGCTCGACATCGGCCTGCGAGTACAGCCTCGTGTTCTTCGGAGAGCGCTTCGGGTTGATCAGCCCGCGCGCCTCGTACATCCGGAGGGTCTGCGGATGCATCGCCGCGAGCTCGGCCGCGACCGAGATCATGAAGACGCCGCGCTCCGCGTCGATCCGCTCGCCCCGGGCGGGATCGCGTCCACTCCCCGATCCGCGTTCGCTGCGGTCAGCCATCAGTCCTCAACCTTCCCGCCCGCGCCGGACCGACCCGCTCGCCCGAGCAGGGCGGCGCGGGGATCCTGTCCGTTCAGCGCCTCGGCGAGTCGCTCGACCGCCTCCCGCTGCTCCTCCGTGAGCTCCT
>DASUYK010000023.1:0-18981 GCA_036377415.1 Solirubrobacterales bacterium | reverse complement strand
CAGTACGAACGGAGCGACCTGCTCGCCGGCGGTGAGGGAATCCGACGTGGATCCGAGAAGGGCGCCGCGCTCTACACCGTGATCGCCCTCGTGATCGGAATCGTGCTCGGAGTTGCCGCGATCGCGGCGATCGAGAACTGGGCCCAGTGGCTGGTGCTCGGCGTGATCGTCGTCTTCACGGCCGCCCTGATGTTCGCGATCGGGCCGGACCGCGGCGGTGCGGGCTCGAGGTTCAAGATCGGGCGCTAGCCCGGCTAGACCAGCTCGAGGAAGACCATCTCGGCAGAATCCGAGCGCCTCGGACCGAGCTTGACGATCCGTGTGTAGCCGCCGGGACGCCCCTGGTAGCGCGGGGCGATCTCCTCGAACAGCTTGTGGACCGCGAACTTGTCGTTGTGAAGCTCCGAGAGCGCCTGGCGGCGGGCGTGCAGATCCCCCCGCTTCGCAAGCGTGATCAGCTTCTCGAACTCGGGCTTGAGCGCCTTCGCCTTCGGCTGCGTGGTCCGGATCCGCTCGTGCTCGATCAGCTGCTTCGACATGGTCCGAAGCATCGATCTGCGGTGAGCGGCGTCCCGGCTCAGCTTCCCTCTCTTTCGCTGGTGCCTCATCGATCCCCTGGGCCGGGACTCTAGAGCGTCCTAGTCCGCGCGAAGGCCGAGGCCGCGGGCCCGAAGCGTCTCCTGCACTTCCTCGATCGACTTGCGGCCGAAGTTCGGAATCGCGTTCAGCTCGGACTCCGACTTCCGCACCAGCTCTCCGACCGTCTGGATGCCGGCCCGCTTCAGGCAGTTGTAGGAGCGAACGCCCAGCTCGAGCTCCTCGATCAGGATCTCGTCGAGGCCGTCTGCGCCCGGAACCGCGGGGGCCTCGGCACCTCCGCCGCCGTTGGTGGCGGCGACCGCGCCCTCACCGCGCAGCTCGTCGACCCGGTCGGCCGTCGTGAAGATCGCCAGGCTCTTGATCAGGATCTCGGCCGCCTCGCGGAGGGCGGCGCCCGGCTCGATCGAGCCGTCGGTCTCGACCTCGAGGGAGAGCTTGTCGAAGTCGGTCCGCTGCCCCACCCGGGCGGCGTCCACCGAGTACGCCGCGCGCCGGATCGGCGAGAAGATCGCGTCGATCGGGATGACGCCGATCGGCTTGTCGTCGGACTTGTTCTCATCCGCCGGCGAGTACCCGCGGCCGCGTCCGATCGTCAGGTACATCTCGAGCTTCGTCTTCTTCTCGAGCGTGGCGATCGGGGCCTCGGGATTGAGGATCTCGACGCCCGCGGGCAGGTCGATGTCCTTGGCCTTGACCACGCCGGGACCGGTCGCAACCAGCGGCGTCTCGACCTCGTCAGCGTCGGTGTGCATCCGAACGACGACATCCTTGAGGTTGAGCACTAGATCGGTGACGTCCTCCTTCAGGCCTGGGATCGTGGAGAACTCGTGGGCGACGCCCTCGATCCGGACGCTGGTGATCGCCGCTCCCCCCAGGGAGGAGAGCAGAACGCGGCGGAGGCTGTTGCCGAAGGTGTAGCCGAAGCCCTTGTCCAGGGGCTCGATCGTGAAGGTGCCCTTGTTCTCCTCGGCGTCCTCGCCGGAGATCTTCGGCACTTGGAAATCTGGCAGGGTGGTCATCGCTTCCATCACTTCCCTTTTCTCGTTCGCAAGAGTTACTTCGAGTACAGCTCGACGATGAGCTGCTCCTCGACTGGGGCGGAGATCTCACTCCGCTCCGGCAGCCTCAGCACCTTCGCGTTCAGCGAATCGTGGTCGGCCTGGAGCCAGGCCGGCACGCCCGAGGTGAGCTCGGTCGCGTTGCGGACCACGTCCGTCGCGGCGCTGTTCGGCTTGATCGTGATCACGTCGTCGGGCTTCACCTGGTACGACGGGATGTCGACGCGGCGGCCGTTCACGGTCCAATGCCCATGGCGGACCAGCTGCCTCGCCTGGCGCCGTGAGGCGGCGAAGCCGAGGCGCACGAGGACGTTGTCCAGTCGGCACTCGAGCAGCCGCAGCAGGTTCTCGCCAGTGACGCCCGGCTGACGGCTCGCCTTGTCGTAGTAGCCGCGGAACTGCTTCTCGAGCACCTGGTAATAGCGGCGGGCCTTCTGCTTCTCGCGAAGCTGCACCCGGTACTCGGACTGCCGCATCCGGCCTCGGCCGTGCTCGCCCGGCGGATAGGAGCGGCGCTCGACCCCGCACTTGTCCGTGAAGCAGCGGGACCCCTTGAGGAACAGCTTCTGCCCCTCCCGACGACACTGCTTGCACTGGGCGGAGGTGTCGCGGGCCATCAGACTCTCCTCCTCTTGCGGGGGCGACAGCCGTTGTGAGCCTGCGGGGTGACGTCCTTCACCGTCGTCACGTCGAGGCCCGCGGCCTGCAGCGAGCGAATCGCGGTCTCGCGGCCCGAGCCCGCGCCCTTGGCGAAGACCTCGACCTTCTCGAGTCCGTGCTCCATCCCCTTCTTGGCGGCCGCGTCGGCGGTCACCTGGGCGGCGAACGGGGTGGACTTCCGCGAGCCCTTGAACCCGGCGCTGCCGGCGGACTCCCAGGCGATCACGTTGCCCTCGGTGTCGGTGAGGGTGACGATCGTATTGTTGAACGAAGTCTTGATGTGCGCCTGCCCGTAGGTGACGTTCTTGCGAATGCGGCGGCGTGAGCGACCCTTCTTCGGAGCTGCCATCTAGCGGTTTCCTCCCTGGCTCACTTGGGCTGCGGGGCCTTCTTGCGCCCCGCGATGCTCATCCGGCGCGGTCCCTTTCGGCCCCGCGCGTTGGTCTTCGTGCGCTGTCCCCTGACCGGCAGGCCGCGACGGTGGCGGAGGCCCCGGTAGGAACCGATCTCCTGGAGGCGCTTCACGTTCTGGGAGCGCTCCCGGCGCAAGTCGCCCTCCACCTCACGATTCTCGACCGCGTCACGAAGCTTGATGATCTCGTCCTCGGTCAGGTCCTTCACCTGGGTGTTCGGGTCCACGCCCGCCTCGGTGAGGATCTTGTTGGCCGTCGAGCGGCCGATCCCGAAGACGTAGGTGAGGCCGACCTCGGCCCGCTTGTTGAGGGGGATGTTCACCCCGGCGATCCGCGCCATCAGCCCTGCCTCTGCTTGTGGCGGGGATTCGAGCAGATCACGAGCACCGCGCCGCCGCGGCGAATCACCTTGCACTTCTCACAAATCGGCTTGACGGACGCTCGGACCTTCATCGCCCCTCTCTGGGTGGCCTCGTATCTTGCGGGAGTAGGCCCGTCGGCCCCAGGAGTCGGGCCAAAAGGCACAAGAAACGTCGGCCACGCCAGGCGTGAACCGACGCACGGAATGTTAGCAGCGCTCCCCAATCGGCCGTGCCTGGAGCCGATCGAGACCTAGTCGAGGTGCCAGGGGGTGAGGATGCTCGGGCCGTCGGCGGTGACGGCGACCGTGAACTCGAAGTGGGCTGCGAGGGAGTCGTCCTGCGAGTACACCGCCCAACCATCCGAGCCCATCCTCACCTCGGGTCCGCCGGCGCTCACCATCGGCTCGATCGCGAGCGCCATCCCGACCTCGAGCTCGGGACCCTTCCCCGGGTCGCCGAAGTTGGGGATCTGCGGATCCTCGTGCATGTCCCTGCCGATCCCGTGACCGACAAGAGTGCGTATCACCGACAGCCCGTCCCGCTCGACCCGCTTCTGTACCGCGTGCGAGATATCGCTCAAGTGGTTCCCGGGACGGACCTGCTCGATCGCCTCGAAGAGAGCTTCGCGGGTCGCGGTGAGCAGCGGCTCGGCCTCCGGCGGCGTCTCACCGATCGGGATCGTGATCGCCGCGTCGGCGACCCACCCCTCGTGGGTGACCCCGACGTCGATCGAGAGCACGTCACCGCGCCGAAGCTCGTAGGGACCGGGGATCCCGTGGACGACCATCGAGTTCACGGAAGTGCAGATCGATCCGGGAAACCCCCGATAGCCGAGGAACGAGGGGACCGCTCCCTGGGAGCGGATGAACTTCTCGGCCGCCTCGTCGAGCTCCTTCGTCGTCACACCCGGCCGCGCCTTCTTGTGCAGCATCTGAAGACAGCGGGCCTGGATCCGCCCCGCGGCCGCCATCGCCTCGATCTGCTCCGAGGTCTTTCTGACGATCATCCCGCGGTACACGTTCCGGCCCGCCTCATATCTCCATCTCTTCCTCTCGCCTCAGGGTGGCGAGCAGCCCGTGGATCCGCTCCTCGACCTCGTCCGGCGACTGCTCGCCCCGGAGCCTGTTCAGGATCCCACGATCCTCGTAATAGTCGATCAGCGGCTCGGTCTTCTCCCGGTACTGCCCGAGCCTGTGCTTGATCACGTCGGGCTTGTCGTCGTCGCGAACGATCAGCTTGCTGCCGTCGACGTCGCAGACCCCCTCCTTCTCCGGAGGGTTGAATTCGACGTGGAAGACGTGCCCCTGGGCCTCGCACGTGCGCCGGCCGCCGAGGCGGCGGACGACCTCCTCCTCGGAGACCTCGATCAGGATCGCCGCGGTCATCTCGCGGTGAAGCTCCTGCATCTTCGAGTCGAGCGCCTCGGCCTGGGGAACCGTGCGGGGAAAGCCGTCGAGGATGAACCCATCGGCGGCTTCCTCCTCCTGCAGCCGCTCGGCGATCACCCCGATGATCACCTCGTCGGGGACGAGGTCGCCGCGATCCATGTACTCCCTCGCCCGCTTCCCGATATCGGTCCCTTCCTTGACGGCGGCGCGAAGGATGTCCCCCGTCGCGTAGTACGGCAGCCGGAAGTCCTCCTGGAGGCGCTCCCCCTGGGTCCCCTTCCCGCTCCCCGGCGGGCCCAACAGGATCAGGTTCAGCTCGGGCAAGCCCGGCACCCCGGTGCGCGCGTCACTTCAGGAACCCCTCGTAGTTCCGCATCATCAGCTGGGCCTCGAGCTGCTTCACGGTGTCGAGGGCGACGCCGACGACGATCAGGATCGAGGTTCCGCCGAAGAAGAAGTTGGCCGACGTCTGGCTGATCAGGATCGTCGGCAACGCAGCGACCGCGCCCAGATAGAGGGCGCCGGGGAAGGTGAGCCTGGACAGGATCCGGTCCAGGTACTCGGCGGTCGGTCGCCCGGGCCGGACCCCGGGGATGAACCCGCCGTATTTCTTCAGGTTGTCCGCCTGGTCGACCGGGTTGAAGGTGACCGCGGTGTAGAAGTAGGTGAAGATGATGATGAAGAAGACCTCGCCGACGACGTACTGCCAGCCATCCGGGCTGAAGAACGCGGCGAAGTCGAGCGCCGCCGGGGTGTTGATCAGCTGTCCGATCGTCGGCGGGAAGGCCATGATCGAGGCGGCGAAGATCACCGGGATCACCCCGGCCATGTTCACGCGCAGCGGCAGGTAGGTCGAGCCCCCCGAGGTCATCCGGCGGCCGACCACCCGCTTTGCGTACTGGACCGGAATCCGGCGCTGGCCCTCCTGGACGAAGACGATCGCAACGATCACGGCGAGGGCGATGAAGGGCATCATCACGACGAAGACCGAATCGGGGTTGTTCCACCACTGCGTGATCCCGTTCGGGAGCCCGGCGACGATCGAGGCGAAGATCATCAACGAGATCCCGTTGCCGATCCCGCGCTGAGTGATCAGCTCGCCCATCCACATCAGCAGCGTGCAGCCCGCCGTCAGCGTGATCACGATCAGGAAGACCTTCGCGCCGGTGCGCTCGCCCGAGATCACGTCCGTGCCTCCGAAGCTCTGTGAGGTGAACAGGAAGACGTAGCCGATCGACTGGGCGAAGGCCAGCACGACCGTCAGGTAGCGGGTGTACTGGGTGATCTTCTGCTGGCCGACCTCCCCCTCCTTCTGAAGGCGCTCCAGCGACGGTACGACGACCGTGAGGAGCTGCAGGATGATCGACGCCGTGATGTAGGGCATGATCCCGAGCGCGAACAGTGAGAGGCGCTCGAGGCTGCCGCCCGAGAAGAGGTTGAGGAATCCGAGGATGTCCCCCCCGCCCACGTTGTCGATCCCGACCTTGATCGCCTCGGCGTCGACGCCGGGCGAGGGGATGTAGGCGCCGAGGCGGTAGAGCGCGAGGATCGCCGCCGTGAACAGGAGCTTCTTGCGGATCTCCTGGACGCTGAACGCGTTGAGGACGGTCTGGAGCATGCCCTAGCCGATCACCTCGCAGGTGCCACCGGCGGCCTCGATCTTCTCCTTCGCCTGGGCGCTGAACGCGTGCACCCTGACGGTCAGCTTCTTGGAGATCTCCCCGCGGGCCAGAACCTTGACCGGGTGGCGGCGCTTCGCCAGCCCGGCGCTGCGAAGCGACTCCGGAGTCACCTCGTCGCCCGACTTGAATCGCGAGTCGAGGTCGGAGAGGTTGACCGGCTGCGTCCGGGTCCGGAACTTCTCGAAGGGCATCGACATCTTCTTGTTCGGGCCACGCAGCTTCCTCATCCGCATGTGAACGGGGTTCTGGCCGCCCTCGTAAGCGGACTTCCGCTTGTTGCCGGACCGGGCCCCGGCCCCCTTGTGGCCGCGACCGGAGGTCTTGCCGCGACCGGTGCCCGCACCGCGGCCGAGCCGCTTGCGCGGCCTGCGCGAGCCGGCTGCCGGCTTCAGCGTGTGAAGGCCGACCTTCTCCTGCTTCTCAGCCACCCCGGACCTCCACGAGGTGAGAGACGACGCGAAGCATGCCCTGGAGCTGCGGGGTGTCCGCGTGCTTCGCCTCGCGGCCGATCCGCCCGAGCTTCAGGGACCGCAGCGTCGCGCGCTGTGCGGCCGAGGCGCCGTTCGACGAGCGAACCTGCCTGACCTGCACGTCCGCCATCAACTCTCATCCTCCTTCGCCTCTCCTGCGTCGGCGGAGGGCGGGGTCTCTGTTTCTGCAGGCTGGGACTCGGCAGCCGGCGCCGGGGAAGCGGGGGCCGGCTCGGACTCGGCCCCGGCGCCCGCATCACCGTTCGTGGTGCCGACCCCGAGAACCTCGCGAACGGAGATCCCCCGCAGCTTCGCGACATCCTCCGGCCTGCGCAGCATGTGCAGCCCTTGCATGGTCGCCTTGACCAGGTTGATCGGGTTCTGGGTGCCGATGCTCTTCGTGAGCACGTCCCGGACGCCGCCCAGCTCGAGCACGGCGCGTACGCCCCCGCCGGCGATCACGCCGGTACCGGGGCTGGCCGGGCGGAGGACCACGTGGCCGGCGCCGAATCGGCCGATCACGCGGTGGGTGATCGTCTGGCCGTACTTGGGCACCCGGATCAGGTTCTTGCGGGCGTCTTCGACCGCCTTCTGGATCGCGAGCGGGACCTCGCGGGCCTTGCCGTAGCCGATCCCGACCACGGAGTCCTCGTCGCCGACGGCAACGAGCGCGGTGAACGAGAAGCGTCGGCCGCCCTTGACGACCTTGGCGACGCGGTTGATCTCGATCACCCGCTCCTGGAGGTCGAGGCCCTTGGATGAGACGGTCTCTACAGCCATGAGTTAGGTGAAGGTAGCGAACGGATGCGGGCGGTCATCAGAACTTGAGCCCTCCCTCTCGGGCGCCCTCGGCGACCTGTGCGACGCGCCCGTGGAACCGGTATCCGCCGCGGTCGAACACGCAGGTCTCGACCCCGGCCTGCCTGCCGCGGTCTGCGAGCAGCTCCCCAGCCCGCTTCGCCTGCTCCATCGAGCCGAGCCCGCGCAGCTCCGGCTCGGTCCACGAGACCGAGGCCAGCGTCTTGCCCGCGTCGTCGTCGATCAGCTGGACGAAGACGCCGCGGTTCGAGCGGTACACCGACAGCCGCGGGCGCTCGGCGCTCCCCCGGATCCGCGCCCGGACGCGACGGCGCCTGCGAAGTCTCTTCTGCGGCTTGGTGAGGACGGCCATCAGGCCCTCTTCCCGACCTTGCGGGCGACGTGCTCGCCCGCGTAGCGGACGCCCTTGCCCTTGTACGGCTCCGGCGGCCGGCTCTTTCGGATCCGGGCAGCGGTCTCGCCGACGAGCTGCTTGTCGATCCCGCGCACGACGACTTCCGTGGGCTGCGGAACCTCGAACTCGATTCCCTCCGGCGCCTGGATCGTCACCGGATGGGAGTAGCCGAGCGACATCTCGAGCGCCTTCCCCTTGAGCTGGGCGCGGTACCCGACCCCCTGGATCTCGAGCCGGCGCTCGAATCCATCCGTGACGCCCTCGACCATGTTCGCGATCAGGCTCCTGGTGAGCCCGTGGAGGGCGCGGTGCTCGCCGCGATCGGTCGGCCGCTCGACGGTCAGGGTCCCGTCGTCGATCGCGACCTTCATGTCACCGCTGACGTGCTGGTTCAGCTCGCCCTTCGGGCCCTTCACCTTGACGGTCCCCGGCTGAACGTCGATCTCGACGCCCTCCGGGATCTGGATTGGCTTTCTTCCGATTCTGCTCATAGAGATCGTTCCGTCCCGCGCCTACCAGACGTGCGCGACCACCTCGCCGCCGACGCCCTTCTGCCTCGCCTCGTGTCCGGTCATCACGCCGCTCGAGGTCGACATGATCGTCGTCCCCATCCCGCCGAAGACACGGGGGACGTCGTCCTTCGGGACGTAGCGACGACGGCCGGGCCGAGAGACCCGCTCCATGCCGCTGATCACCGGACTGCGGTCCTCGGTATAGCGAAGCCTCACCTTGAGCACCTCGCCGACCCTCGCCGGCTCGACGCTGAAGTCCGTGATGTAGCCCTGCTCCTTGAGGATGCGGGTCATCTCCCGCTTCAGCCGCGAGGCGGGAATCTCGACCTCCACGTGCTCCGCCTGGAGGGCGTTGCGGATTCGGTTCAGATAGTCGGAGATCGGGTCGGTCAGCATCTGATCACCAGCTCGACTTGGTCATTCCCGGCACGTAGCCGCGATGCGCGGCATCGCGCAGGCATATCCGGCAGAGGCCGAATTTGCGGAAATAGGCGCGGGGCCGGCCGCAGCGGCGGCAGCGGTTGTACCCGCGCGTCTTGAACCTGGGCTCGCGGCGCTGCCGAACCCTCTGGGATGTCTTTGCCATCAGCTCTCTTCCTTGTCGCTTGACGTCTCCGTGTCACGGGTCGCGCTGTCGCGCGCCCTCGCATCATCGGCCTCGGCCTTCGCCTCTTCCCCTTCGGGCGCCGCGGCTCCCTCCTCGCCCTCCTCGCCCTCCTCGACCTTGACGGGCTTCTCATAGGCCTCGGGGTTCTCCTCCTTGAGCTGTTCGAGCGCGGCCGCCTCCGCCTCGGCCCGCTGGCGCGCCTCCTCCTTGCGCCGCTCCTCCTCCGCCTCGGCCTCGACGTCGGCCTGGCCCGGACGACCCTCCTGGGCGAACGGCATCCCGAGGCCGTCGAGGAGCGCGAACCCCTCCTCGTCGGTCGCGGCGGTGGTCGTGATCGTCACGTCAAGGCCCCGCACCTCATCGATCGAGTCGTAGTCGATCTCCGGAAAGATGATCTGCTCCCGGATCCCCATCGAGTAGTTGCCGCGGCCGTCGAACGAGCGGGGATCGAGGCCACGGAAGTCGCGGATCCGCGGCACCGCGATCGAGTTGAGCCGGTCGAGGAACTCCCACATGCGAGCGCGGCGAAGCGTGACCGCGACGCCGACCGGCATACCCTCGCGCACCTTGAACGAGGCGACCGACTTCTTCGCGCGGCGGACGCTCGGCCTTTGTCCCGCGATCGTCGCGAGCTGCTCGGTCGCCGCCTCGAGCATCTGGGTGTTCTGCTTGGCCTCGCCGACCCCCATGTTGAGCGTGATCTTGTCCAGGGTGGGGACCGCCATCTTGCTCGAGTACCCGAAGCGCTGAAGCAGCGCGGGCTTCACCTGCTGCTCGTAGTGCTCGCGCAACCGGGGCGGCGGAGCGGCCTGCTTCTGCTGCTCGGTGGCTGCTTCCATCGCTAATCCAGGTCCCTTCCGGTTCTCGCCGCGAGCCGCTTCCGCTTCCCGCCCGACCGCTCCACCCGGACACGGGTGGGCTTGTTGTCCTGGGCGTCGAGCAGCATCACGTTGGAAACGTGGATCGGGCCCTCCTTCTCGATGATCCCGCCGACCTCGCCGCCCTTCTGCGCGTCCTTGACGGATCGGGGGCGCTGGTGGCGCTTCACCATGTTCAGTCCCTCGACGTAGACGTACCCCCTCTTCGGGTCGGTGCGGATCACCCGGCCACGCTTGCCGCGATCCTTGCCGCCGATCACGATCACGTCGTCATCGCGCCGGACGCGCATTGCGCGGCCCATCAGAGGACCTCCGGGGCGAGGGAGACGATTCGCATGAAGTTCTTCTCTCGCAGCTCGCGGGCGACCGGGCCGAAGATGCGGGTGCCGCGCGGCACGCCCTGGGCATCGATCAGGACCGCGGCGTTCTCGTCGAAGGCGATGTAGGTGCCGTCGCCCCGGCCGAGCTGCTTGCGGGTGCGGACCACGACGGCCTCGACGACCTCGCCCTTGCGGACGCCGCCGTGCGGCGTCGCCTGCTTGACGGTGGCGGTGATCACATCCCCGATCCGCGCGTAGCGGCGATCCGAGCCCCCCTTGACGCGAATGCAGAGGATCTCCCGCGCGCCGGAGTTGTCGGCCACCCGCAGTCTCGACTCCTGCTGGATCACTTCGCTTTCTCCAGGATCTCGACCAGGCGCCAGCGCTTGGTGCGGGAGAGCGGGCGTGTCTCAACCACCCTCACCAGATCCCCCTCCCCCGCCTCGTTGCGCGCGTCGTGGGCATGGAGGGTGCGGGAGCGCCGGACGATCTTCTCGTACTGGGGATGGCGGCGGGCGACCTCGATCTGGACGGTGATCGTCTTGTCCGGCTTGCTGGAGACGACTCGCCCCTGGCGCACCTTGCGGCCGGCGGAGCGGCGCTCAGCCGGCGGGGTTCCGGTCCCCGGCTCACGCTTGCCGCGCTCCTTCGTCCGGTAGGAGGACCGGCGCCGGGCGGCCTGCCGGCGGGCCTCCGCCCGCGCGGCCGCGCGATCCTCGGGGTTCTGCTGCGTCCGCGCCTCGGCGGGTCGCCTGGATCGCTCCAGGCGCCGCCGAGCCTTCCAATCGAGGCCCTCCATCTCCCCCGGGCCCTCCCCAGCAGGGGCCTCCCCGCCCTCGGCGGCCGGCTCCTCGGCAGGGGCCTCCTCGGCCTGAGGTTGCTCCTCGGCCTGGGCCTCCTCGGCCTGAGGCTGCTCGGCCTGGGGCTCCTCGGCCTCGGGCGTCTCTTCCTGCTGCTGGTCGTTCTTCTCTTCCTCTGCCATCAGACCCTCAGCTCTCGCTCGAGATCGATTCCCCGCTCCTTCGCAACCGTGAGGAGGCGAGCGACGTCGCGACGGACCTCGGTGAGGCGGGCGGTGTTCTCCAGCTCGCCGGTGGCGTGCTGAAGCCGGAGGGCGAACTGCTCCTCACGCGTCTGCTTGATCTGGTCGAGCAGTTCGTCGTCCTTCAGGTTGTGCGCCTCGTCTGCCTTCATCACTGGTGCTCCGCGCCCTCGCGATAGACGAACTTCGTGCGAATCGGAAGCTTGTGCCCGGCGAGGCGCATCGCGTCCTTCGCCAGGTCCTCGGGAACGCCGGCCAGCTCGAACATCACCTTTCCGGGCTTGACGACGGCGACCCAGCCCTCGGGATTGCCCTTTCCGGAGCCCATCCGGGTCTCCGCCGGCTTGCTGGTCACGGGCTTGTCCGGGAAGACGTTGATCCAGACCTTGCCGCCGCGCTTGATCTTGCGCGTCATCGCGACCCGGGCGGCCTCGATCTGGCGGTTGGTGATCCACCCGCGATCCAGCGCCTTCAGCCCGTACTCTCCGAATGCGACGGTGGTCCCGCCCTTCGAGTAGCCACGGCGGCGGCCACGCTGCTGCTTGCGGTAGCGAACCCGCTTCGGCATCAGCATCAGCGACCACCCCCGTCCTCGTCGGCCTTCTCGGAGCGGTAGCCCTCGGGCATCACCTCGCCCTTGTTGATCCAGCACTTGACGCCGATCCGGCCGGTCGTCGTGCGCGCCTCGGTGAAGCCGTAGTCGATGTCGGCGCGCAGGGTGTGGAGCGGGACGCGGCCGTCGGAGTAGCCCTCCGTCCGCGCCATCTCGGCCCCCCCGAGCCGTCCGGAGACCTGGACCTTCACGCCCTTTGCGCCGGAGCGCATCGCCGAGGTGAGCGCCCGTTTCATCGCGCGGCGGAATGCGACGCGGTTCTGGAGCTGCTCGGCGATCGACTGGGCGACCAGCTTCGCATCCAGCTCGGGCCGCTTGATCTCCTTGATGTTCACCTTGACGGGCTTGCCGGTGAGCTTGTGGAGCTCGCGGCGAAGCGCGTCGACCTCCGTGCCCGACTTGCCGATCACGATCCCGGGGCGCGCGGTCGAGATGTCGACCTCGATCTCGCCCGATCCCTTCACGATCGTGATCTCGGACAGCCCCGCGTGGGAGAGCTTGTTCTCGATGTGGGAGCGGATCACGAGGTCCTCGTTGAGGTAGTCCGCAAACCCCTTCTCGTTGTACCAATTCGACTTCCAGCCGTGGATGTAGCCGACGCGGAAGCCCTCTGGATGGATCTTCTGGCCCATGTCTCGTCAGTCCTCCGGCGTCAGCGCCACCGCGATGTGGCTGGTTCGCTTGTTGATCCTCGTCGCGCGGCCGAGCGCCCGCGGCCGGTAGCGGCGCAGCGTCGGTCCCTCGTCGACGTGGATGTCCTTGATCAGGAGGTCGTCCGCCACCAGGTCGTGGTTCGCCTCCGCGTTGGCGGCGGCGGACTCGATCAGCTTGCGGATGTCCCGCGCCGCCCCACGTGAGGAGAAGCGAAGGAGGGCGACCGCGTCTTCGATCGGCATGCCCCGAACCTGGTCCGCGACCAGTCGCGCCTTCCGAGGGGCGACTCTCACGAACCGGGCCCTCGCGATGACCACGGGGCGATGCGTCTCCTTCGGCTTGGCCTTGGTGTCGGTCTTCCTGGCCGGAGACTTCCCCTTGGTCTCGGTCTTCTTCGCGGGAGTCTTCTTCGCCGCCTTCTTCGCGGTTGAGGTCTCGGCGGCCTTCTTGTCAGCCGTCTTGGAAGTTGCCTCGGCCGCGCCCTTGCCCCTGGTCGCCGTCTCCTTCTTCGGAGTCGGCTTCTTGGCGGGCTCCTTCTTGGCGGCAGGCTTCCTGGCCGCCGTTTGCTTCTTCTTCTCGTCAGCCATCCGTCGCTAGTCCTTGTCGCTCGCGGACCCGGCGCCGGAGTGGGCGCGGAAGGTCCGGGTCGGGGCGAACTCCCCGAGCTTGTGGCCCACCATCGACTCCGAGATGTACACCGGCACGTGCTTTCGGCCGTCGTGGACGGCGATCGTGTGCCCGACCATCTCCGGGAAGATCGTCGAATGGCGCGACCAGGTCTTCAGCATCTGCTTCTGCCCTGACTCGTTCATCGCGTTCACCCGCGCCATAAGGCGCTCCTCGGCCCACGGGCCCTTCTTCGTCGAACGTCCCATCTACTTCCTCTTTCCGCGCCGCCGCCCACGCACGATCAGCGCGTCGGAGCGCTTGCCCTTCTTCCGAGTCCTGTAGCCGAGCGTCGGCTTCCCCCACGGGGTCACCGGGTGGCCGCCGGGCGTGTGGTGCGCCTCGCCGCCTCCGTGCGGATGATCGACGGGGTTCATCGCAACGCCGCGGGTCTGGGGGCGGCGGCCCTTGTGCCGGTTCCGGCCGGCCTTCCCGACCTTGACGTTCTGGTGCTCCGCGTTGGAGAGGGTCCCGACTGTGGCGCGGCACTCGCCGCGGACCATCCGGACCTCCGACGAGGGCAGTCGCAGACTCACCATCGCGCCCTCCTTCGCCACCACCTGGATCGCGGTCCCGGCCGCGCGACCGAGCCGGCCGCCCTGGCCGGGGATCAGCTCGACGCTGTGGACGACGGTCCCAGTCGGAATCCGCGCGAGGGGAAGCGAGTTGCCAGGAGCGATGTCCGCGCCCTCGCCAGACACGACCTCGGCGCCCACCCGGAGGCCCTGCGGGGCAAGGATGTAGCGCTTCTCGCCGTCGGCGTAGTGGAGGAGGGCGATGCTCGCGGAGCGGTTCGGGTCGTATTCGATGCTCGCAACGCGAGCCGGGATCCCGTCCTTGCCCCGCTTGAAGTCGATCCGGCGGTACCGGCGCTTCGCGCCGCCTCCGCGATGGCGCGCGGTCACCCGGCCGGTCGAGTTGCGCCCGCCGGAGGACTTCTTTCCCTTGGTCAGCCTCTTGTTCGGCTCGCCGCCCGAGAGCTCCTCGCGCATCGGGTAGGTGCCGAAGCGCCTGCCGGGACTGGTCGGTCTGGTCTTCCGGTTCGCCATCGTCAGGTCAGCCCTCCACCGCCGCGCCCTCGAACAGCTCGATCCGCTCGCCCGGGGCGAGCTGGACGACCGCCTTCTTCCACGAGCGGGAGCGGCCGCTGTGCAGCCCGCGGCGCTTCGGCTTCGACTTGACCGTTGAGGTCCGGACGGCCTTCACGTGGACGTCGAAGATCTCCTCGACCGCCTGGGCGATCTGAAGCTTGTGGGCCCGGTCGTGGACCCTGAACGTGTACTTCCCCTCACTCATCAGCGCATAGCTCTTCTCGGAGACGACGGGGCGAACGATCACGTGGCGGGCGTCCACTACGCGGCCCTCCCCTGAAGCTGCTCGAGGCCGGCCTCGGTGACGACCAGCGAGGTCGCCCCGATCACATCGGCCACGCCGGCCGCGTCGGCGAGGGCGACGGTGACGCCCTCGATGTTGCGGAAGCTCTTGGCGACGGCGTCCTCCTCGGCCCCGATGACCACGAGGACCGGCCGGTCGCCGCCCCACTTCGCAAGCGCGGTCGCCGCCTTCTTCGTCGCCGGCTCGCTGAAGGTCGAGCCGTCGAGCACCGCGACCGTGTCGCGGTCGGCATGCACGCTGAGGGCAGCGCGCAGGGCCTTGCGACGGGCCTTTCGGTTCACCTTGACCGTGTAGTGGCGCGGCTTCGGACCGAAGGCGGCGGCGCCGCCATAGCGGTGGGGGACGCTGAGCGCTCCGGCGCGTGCCCGGCCGGTTCCCTTCTGGCGCCAGGCCTTGGCTGTGGTCATTGCGACCTCGCCCCGAGTGAGGCTCGAGTGGGTGCCGCGCCGTCGTGCGGCCAGGTCGGCGCGGGCGGCCTCGTGCACGAGCGCCTCGTGGAAGGGCTCTGCAAAGATCTCCTTGGGCAGGTCTGCCTTTGTGCGAGGGCGCGCGCCAGCGCGACCCGTTTGAGGCACTTCGAGTATCGGGGCCTTCGGCGCCGTCCCGGATCGGCCGCTCTTCGCGGCTGGCTTGTCTGCGGCCTTCCCGGTCGTCGCGGCCTCAGCCATCGCTCCGGACCTCCACCGTGGCGTTCTTCCCGCCGGGGACCGATCCCCTGATCAGGAGCAGGTTGCGCTCCGGGTCCACCTCGACGACGTGCGCCCCGCGCTGGGTGACGCGGCGGGCGCCCATCTGCCCCGGCATCTTCATCCCCTTGAAGACCCGGGCCGGGTCGGCGCTCGCCCCGATCGAACCGGGGGCGCGGACGTTGTGAGAGCCGTGTGTCTCGGGCCCGCGACTGAAGTTGTGGCGCTTGATCGTCCCCTGGAAGCCCTTCCCCCTCGAGACCGCCGAGACCTTCACCTGCTGTCCGGGCTGGAAGCTCGCGACGGTGACCTCATCGCCAACCTTCGTATCGCCGGCGCCCTCGGCAGCCTCGCCGCCGCCCGCGTCATCGCTCTCCCCCTCGGTAGGCTCTCCGCCGACCGGGATCTCGGCGTCGCGGAACTCGACGAGCGACCGCATCGCCGGCGCGCCCGCCTTCTTCAGGTGCCCGCGCTCGGCCTTGGTGAGCTTGTCCTCCGGGGTGACCGGATCGGCGGCGAGCTGGATCGCGTCGTAGCCGTCGCGCTCGGCCCGGCGAATCGCTGTCACCCTGTTCGGAGCTGCTTCGATCACGGTCACAGGGACGGCGGTGCCGTCCTCGGTGAAGATGCGGGTCATCCCCACTTTTCTCCCGACGATCGCGCTCATCGAATCACCCGCTCAGAGCCTGATCTCGACATCGACGCCGGCGGGAAGGGTCTCCATCCGCTGGAGCTCGTCGACGGTCTTCGGGGTGGGCTGGTGGATGTCGATCAGCCGCTTGTGCGTTCGGATCTCGAAGTGCTCGCGAGAGTCCTTGTCCTTGAACGGGGAGCGGATCACGCAGTAGACGTGCTTGTCGGTGGGCAGGGGGATCGGGCCGGCAACGGTCGCGCCGGTCCGCTCGGCGGTGCCCACGATCTCCTGGGCAGCCCGGTCTATGGCGTCGTGGTCGTACGCCTTCAGACGGATCCTGATCTTTCCCGATGTCAGTGAGGCCATCGCCCCGTGTTCCTCGTCGCTTCCTCGTGTCTTCGGTTGTGGTCTCTTCGCGCAGCTAGGGCGCCGCCCCCGCTGTAGCTAGGGCCGCGCCCTGGTCGTATGTCTTTGCAGTTGTCGCGGCCCTTACCGTCGAGGCCCGCACTGAGAACGGGCCCCCTAGGGGGCCCGTTTCGTTATTCGATTACCTCGGTGACGACCCCGGAGCCGACCGTCCGGCCGCCCTCCCGGATCGCGAACCGAAGGCCCTGGTCCATGGCGATCGGCTGGATCAGCTCGACCTCCATCTGGGCGTTCTCGCCCGGTGCTACGAACTCGCGCCCCTCGGGGAGCTTGACGACGCCGGTGACGTCGGTCGTCCGGAAATAGAACTGGGGCCGGTACCCGGAGACGAACGGCGTGTGGCGGCCTCCCTCCTCCTTCTTCAGGCAGTAGACCTCAGCCTTGAACTTCGTGTGCGGCGTGATCGAGCGCGGCTTGCAGAGCACCTGGCCGCGCTCGATCTCCTCGCGCTTCGTCCCGCGGAGCAGGGCGCCGATGTTGTCGCCCGCGCGGCCCTCGTCGAGGATCTTCCGGAACATCTCGACCCCGGTGACCACGGTCTTCTGCGTGTCCTTGATCCCGACAATCTCGACCTCGTCGCCGGTGTTGATCACGCCCTGCTCGACGCGCCCGGTGGCGACGGTGCCGCGACCGGTGATCGAGAAGACGTCCTCGACCGGCATCAGGAAGGGCTTGTCGAGGTCGCGCTCCGGCTCGGGGATGTACTCGTCCAGAGCCTGGGCGAGGTCGATGATCGACTGCTTCGCCTCCTCGTCGCCCTCGAGCGCCTTGAGCGCCGAACCCTTGATGATCGGAACGTCCGCTCCCGGGAACTCGTACTCATTGAGCAGGTCGCGGACCTCCTCCTCGACCAGCTCGAGCAGCTCCTCGTCGTCGACCATGTCGGTCTTGTTCAGGTAGACGACGACGTAGGGGACGTTGACCTGGCGGGCCAGGAGGATGTGCTCGCGGGTCTGCGGCATCGGGCCGTCCGGCGCCGAGACCACCAGGATCGCGCCGTCCATCTGGGCGGCGCCGGTGATCATGTTCTTGACGTAGTCGGCGTGGCCGGGGCAGTCCACGTGCGCGTAGTGCCGGTTGTCGGTCTCGTACTCGACGTGCGAGGTGGCGATCGTGATCCCGCGCTCCTTCTCCTCGGGCGCGTTGTCGATCTCGTCGAAGGTCTTCACCTCCGTGCCGCCCTTCTCGGCGAGTGTCTTGGTGATCGCGGCGGTCAGCGTGGTCTTGCCGTGATCGACATGGCCGATGGTGCCGACGTTGACGTGCGGCTTATCGCGATCGAACTTCTCCTTGGACATCTCGCTCCTTTGGGGGTCTAGTTGGTGTCTTAAGTCGGTTTTGTCTCTGAAGTCTGTCTAGGTCGGCTTCGCCATCCACGGCGGCCACAAACACCGCCGCCGAATCTCGACCAACCCCGGGAATATAGCCAGCAAGCGTGGATCCAGGGGCCTACGCACCCGCCCCCACGGGCTCTCCCGAGCGGTGCTCGACGATCTCGTCCTCGATGTTCCTCGGGACCTCCTCGTAGCGCTCGAACTGCATCGTGTAGTTCGCCCGGCCCTGAGTCGAGGACCGCAGGTCGGTCGCGTAGCCGAACATCTCGCCCAACGGGACGAAGGCCTGAACCGCGAGCGCGTTGCCGCGCGGCTCCTGCCCCTGGACCTTGCCGCGGCGCCGGGAGAGGTCGCCGATCACGTCGCCAAGAAACTCCTCAGGCGTCACCACCTCGACCGCCATCACCGGCTCGAGCAGGACCGGCTTCGCCTTCCGTGCGCCCTCCTGAAGCGCCATCGAGCCGGCGATCTTGAACGCCATCTCCGAGGAGTCCACGTCGTGGTAGGAGCCGTCGATCAGCTCGACCCGGACGTCGACCATCGGATATCCGGCCTTGACGCCCGACTGCAGCGCCTCCTCGATCCCCGACTCGACCGAGGGGATGAACTCCGAGGGGATCCTGCCGCCCTTGATCGAGTTGATGAAGTCGAAGCCCTCGCCGGGCGCCGGCTCGACGTTGATCACCGCGTGGCCGTACTGGCCGCGGCCGCCGGTCTGGCGGACGAAGCGGCCCTCGACCTTCCGGACCGGCTGGCGGATCGTCTCGCGATAGGCGACCTGCGGCCTGCCCACGTTCGCGTCGACGGAGAACTCGCGAAGGAGCCGGTCGACGATCACCTCGAGGTGGAGCTCGCCCATTCCGTGGATCAGCGTCTGGCCGGTCTCCTCGTCGGACTCGACCTGGAAGGTCGGGTCCTCCTCGGCGAGCCGGGCGAGGCTCGAGCTCAGCTTCTCCTGGTCGGCCTTCGTCTTCGGCTCGATCGCGACCGCGATCACCGGCTCCGGGAACTCGATCTGCTCGAGCTCGATCGCCGCGTCGGGGGCGCAGAGGGTGTCGCCGGTGGAGGTCTGCTTCAGGCCGACGCCGGCGAGGATGTCGCCCGCGTAGCACTCCTCGATCTCCTCGCGGTGATTGGCGTGCATCATCAGGAGGCGCCCGATCCGCTCGGTACGTCCCGTCGAGGCATTGAGGACACGGCTGCCGGCCGAGAGCTTGCCGGAATAGACCCGGAAGTAAGTGAGCTTGCCGACGTAGGGGTCGGCCATCACCTTGAAGGCCAGCGCGGCGAAGGGGGCGCTGTCGTCGGCGGGCCGCTCGACCTCGGCGGCCTCGACATCGCCCTCGCCGGCGCCCTTGCCGGAGGTCT